>CAJFSX010000005.1 GCA_904419775.1 Candidatus Pararuminococcus gallinarum
TCTTCGCTGGCGTCGGTAATATCATATGCGGAATAGCGGTTTTTTCTGGTAGCATTTTTAAAATTATAAACTGTTGTTACGACTGCGACACCGGTCCAAAGCACACCAAACATCGCAAATAGACCGTTTGCCTGGGCAGCCAGAACCGTCCAGAAGATGCCGAAGCCGATCATAAAAATTCCAACCACACCACCCATCATAGATGGACCTCTGCCAGGTTTTATACTTTTCATTTGACACCATCCTTTTCGGGGAATCATAAGGAACAATGTTGTTGACCTATTATAGCATACATAACGCGCCTGATAAATAGAAAGGCAAAGAGATAAAAGAAAAAACTGAGCCCGGAACGCCAGGCACGTCCAGGCTCAGCCAAATGGTGTAATGCTATAAAATAGATGCCCACCACAAACGCGAGCAGCAAGGCAAAAGAAAAAGCCGAGCTTAGTGTGGCGCTATAAAATAGATGCCCTCCACAAACGCGGGCAGGAAAGCTTCAAAAAAGAAAAACCTGCGGTGCGCGACTTGCTCACCGCAGGTGTGGGAAGCGCTGACAAAAAAGATCCCCACCATAAACGCAAGCAGCAAGGCAAAAGAAAAAGCTGAACCTGGATCGCGAATTGCGTCCAGGCTCAGCCTGGTGGAGACGAAGAGGATCGAACTCTCGACCTTACGGATGCGAACCGTACGCTCTCCCAGCTGAGCTACGCCCCCACACTTGTTTTGACCTAAACATTATACAACATCTTTTTCCGAAAGTAAAGGGGGAATTTTGTCTGGCTCCAGGCTTCAAGGCGTGAAAAAGGACGGCCGGAGAATATTCCTCCAGCCGTCCTTGCGGAAAACAGTAGCCTTATGAATGAAAGAGGCTATTTTACCCGAAAGTTTTTCGGGGCCAATTGATAGACTAGGGTCAACGCAACGAGCATATACACCACAGTGGCCCCCAGAACAATGAAAGCAAAGCTGGAAGGCACAGCCTCAATCTGCAAGCACATATAGCAGACGACATACACCACCATGTTGATGATATTAAACAGAGGGTTTTTCATATCCAGCTCGGTGGTATAGGGCTGGAATACATAATAAAGGAACAGGTGGTGGACAGAGAAGAACAGGGAGAGGAAGATGATGCCCAGCATGAAGAAAATCATGTCCTGGATGGGCCAGTATACACCGCTGATGAAAACCAACCCTCCCACCGCTGCACAGATAGCGGCCGCCAGCACCAGGTTGAGCTGCACCACCTTCCAGAGCCGGATCTGGAAATTGAGGAGGATCGCCTTGCGCTCCCGGTAGTAGCTGTAGCGCAATAGGCTGATGTCGCAGTTGTAGAACATGGCCCTGCAGATCCGCTCCCCGATGGAAGCAAAGTACATGACAAAGCAGAAGACGGGGAGGAGCTGGGAAAGAATCTGGGAAAAGGCGGGGCGGAAGGTGGGGATAAGCAGGAGCGCCGCACCGCAGCCTACAAAGAGGACGGCGACGACCATCAGCCGCCGATAGAGGGGCAGGGTCAGCATCCGGCGGTGGCGTTGAAAGAAGATGGCGTTAAGATAGCGGTAGCCCTTCTTGTTCTGAAATTTACCTGTGCCCAGGTTTTCCCCAGTGAAGTCCTCGTCCCGGAGCTTCACATCCCGGAAGCGGTTCTGGTTGGCGGTCGCTTTGGGATCCACCAGGAGCTTGTCGCGGATGAGGATGTCTCTGGCGGCTTCCCGATAGCCGGGATAGCGGATGATATACCGAAGGGACGCAAGGCCCAGGGCGATGGGAACCAGCACAAAGGGAAAGCCGATGATCCACCGGTCGACGCCGAAGGTGAAGCCCATCCCTGTGGGAATATAGGCCAGCGCCGCCCCCAGCAGCAAAACCACGGTGATGATGGCATAGCTGGTGGTGAGCACCCGCCCGGTTTTGCGGTAGATCAGAAGCTGCAGAGCTTCCCCCATCAGGCGGAAAGCTGGGAAGGAAATCGCCATGCAGAGAATCTGTACCCAGCTGCATCCACACAGGATCCCTCCCACAATGATGCAGGGCAGGAACAGAACAAATTCCGACAGATGATAGAATAGGACCATGGACAGGGTGTAGTCCTGGGGGTCCATCCCCACCAGACGGATGCAGATGTATTTATTGGGCTTATTTTCCAAAGCCTTGGGTGCCTGGACAGCGCCGGCTAGAAAGCTGAGAAAGAAGAAGATGTGAACGAACATAGCCCCGCGGGCAGCGGGATCCGCGTCTTCCGCCATCAGGAAGAGAGGGAACGCCACCATCAGCCCGATATATACCGCCTTGCAGAAAAAGCGGTAGACAGTGTAAAGAAGGGCGGCCACGATAGCCAGGCCCTGTTTGAGCTCGGTCTGGGCATAAAGCCCGTCGGAAACAGCTTTTCCAATCAGCGGCAGCCGCTTGATGTAATAGATCAAACGATTGGCCATGGATACGGTGCTGATATGGAAGACGCTGATCAGGGTGTTTTTCATCTTACTGCTGTTCATGGTCATCCTCATCTTTCAAGATCTCAATAATTTTCTCCTCAAACTCCTTGCTGTGGAGCATGGAGCTGTCCACCGGTTCCAGCTGTCCGCCGCTGAGGACGACAATCTCGTCACACAGGTCGGTGGCAAGCTGAAGGATATGGGTGGAAAAGATGAGGATATGATCCTTTTTAATATCCCGCAGCAGCTTCTTCATCTCCAGCGCCACCACCACGTCGAAGGAGGTCAGCGGCTCATCCAGCAGCATAACCGGCGGACTTGTGATGATATAGCAGAGCATCTGCACCTTGTTTTTCATGCCGTGGGAATAGCCCTTAATCAGCCGGTGCCGGTCCTCAGGCTCAATCTTTACAAGATCAAAGTATTCGTCGATGGTTTTGGGATTCTTGATTTTATCCCGGTTGATGTCGGTGTAAAATTTCAGAAACTCATAACCGGTGAGAAAATCCGGCAGAATCGGCGTGGCAAAGACATAGCCGATGTCCTCCGGCAGCAGGGGCTTTCTCTCCTCGCCCTGCACAAGGTACGCCTGGCCGCCCTCAGGGGTCAGATCCCCGCTCAGGCAGTTGAAGAGGGTGGTTTTACCCGATCCGTTGCGGCCCAGCAGGCCGTAGATCTTCCCCTTTTCAAAGGTGAAGGACGCCCCCTTAAGGACTTCTTTCTCCCCGAAAGACTTCCGGATTCCCTCCAATATCACATGGGTCTGATTTTCCATCAATGAAACCATCCTTTTGTTAGAATTTAGTGGAACAAAGCAATCAAATTCTATCATATTCCCCAGGGGAGTACAACGCGGAAAAACAGTCGATTTTCTTACATTTTAGGGCAAGGAAGGGCCCGTGGTTAGGGGAGCTTTGGGGAGGCTTTATTTTTTCACTCCGCCGGGCCCGCACCAGCCGGCGTGCATATTTTTACAGCGGTCTTTGCCGTGAAAATCTCCCCATTTTCTGTTAATAGGCAAGGTTTTGCAAATACTAGGGGTAGATTCTGAGAGAAAGGTTGCTGTTTTTTTATGTTTCAAAGGCTACAGGAAGGACATCCTGTCTATGGAAACCTAATGGGAGGAAGATGGGTCACCTCCCAGTCGGGAAAATTTATCGATATCCATTCCCCGGTGGATGGATCCCTGGTGGGGAAGATCCCCGCCATGACCCAGGAGGAGGTGGCCGCCTCTATTCAAGATACCAAAACCCACCTGAAGGAGTGGGCAGCCATGCCGGTCTTTGAACGGGCCAACATCCTCCACAGGGCGGCTACCCTTTTGGAAGAGCGGGCCAAGGAGCTGGCGGAGATCCTGGTCATGGAGATTGCCAAGGATCGGAAATCCGCCCTTTCCGAGGTGATGCGGACCGCCGACCTGCTGCGCTACACCGCCGATATGGGCAAGAGCCTGGAGGGACAGGCCATGAGTGGGGAGAACTTCCCCGGCGGCTCCCCGGACAAAATCTCCTTTGTCACCCGGGTGCCGCTGGGAACGGTGCTGGCCATCTCCCCCTTTAACTACCCGGTCAACCTCTCCGCCTCCAAGATCGGCCCGGCCCTCATCGGCGGCAACGCAGTTTTGCTCAAGCCCGCCACCCAGGGGGCAATCAGCGCCCTGCATCTGGCAAAGATCATTCAGGAGGCGGGGCTGCCCGACGGCATCCTCAACACAGTCACCGGCAGGGGAAGCCAACTGGGAGACTTTATCGTCACCCAGGAGGGCATCGACTTTATTAATTTTACCGGCAGCACCGAGGTGGGAATGCGGATTTCTCAGCTTTCCGCCATGCGGCCGCTGCTCATGGAGCTGGGCGGCAAGGACGCCGCCATCGTCCTGGAGGACGCGGATCTGGACTTTGCGGCGGAGAACATCGTTTCAGGCGCCTATTCCTATTCGGGGCAGCGCTGTACGGCGGTTAAGCGGATTCTGGCCACCGATCAGGTGGCGGACGATCTGGTGGAGAAGCTCAAAAAGAGGATCGAGGCGCTGCCGGTGGGGGATCCCAGGGATAATGCCGTCATCACCCCGCTGATCAGCGAGCGGGCGGCGGAATCCGCCCAGGAGCTCATTGAGGACGCCCTGGACAAAGGGGCCAAGCTTGTCACCGGCGGCCAGCGGGAAAAAAACCTGCTGACCCCCACCCTGCTGGACTTTGTCACCGCCGAGATGGATGTGGCCTGGGAGGAACCCTTTGCGCCGGTGCTGCCGGTGATCCGGGTGAAGGATGTGGAGGACGCCATCCAGATTGCCAACCGTTCGGAATACGGCCTGCAGTCCTCGGTCTTTACCCACAATATCGATCAGGCCTTCTATGTGGCCCGGCGTCTGGAGGTGGGGACAGTCCAGATCAACAATAAGACCGAGCGCAGCCCGGATCACTTTCCATTTTTGGGGGTAAAGGCTTCGGGAATGGGGACCCAGGGGGTGCGCTACTCGATTGAGGCCATGACCCGCCCGAAGGTGATCGCCCTCAACCTGCAAAATCCATGAAAACTTGAGTTTATTGTTCCCATGAGGGAATTTTTGCTTGTGTAAAAACCCAGGACTTTGTATAATAGGGGCAGAAAGAACAGGAAGCATCCGGCTGTCCGGGTGTAGCGCGGGGAGGAATGGGATGTGGAAGCGGTACACAACTTGCTCAACAACATTGTAGACGTAGCCATTATGCTCTTTGAATTTATGGGTGTGGTTGTCATCATTGCCTCCGGCATCCGAGGGATTATCAGCTATATCCGCCACGATCCCCTGACCCGGCTCAACCTGGCCAAGGGCATGGCCATGGGCCTGGAATTCAAGCTGGGCAGCGAGATCCTGCGCACCGTGGTGGTCCGGGATTTTTCTGAGATTCTCACGGTGGCGGGCATCATCGCCCTGCGGGCTGCCCTGACCTTCCTCATCCACTGGGAAATCCGCAACGAGGAGGCGGATAACCGTTTGGCGGAATCAGAACGGCGTCAGTGGCAGGCCGCCAAGGGGGAAACAGAGAGGGAAAAGCCCGACGGACAGCGGGAAGATCAACAAAAATAAAAAGAGCGGGCATCCTGCGGAAAACCGGATGCCCGCTCTTTTGGCATTTATGGACGATTCTGTATGTAGGCGCGCCTGATGGCTGGTGCGGCGGCTCCTATCGGAGATGGCCGGCCAGATCCCCCAGATCCTCGAAGATATAGTCGGGCTGGACGTCGCTTTTCTCCACATCCTCCCGGGTTGTCTCCCCTGAGAGGACCAGGATGGAGGTGATGCCGCCATTTGCGCCCATGGCGATGTCGGTGTAAAGCCGGTCCCCCACCATGGCAATCTGCTCCCGGGGGAGCCCGACCTTGTCCAGCACAGCGTCCACAATCTCTTTATGGGGCTTGCCGATGACCTTGGGCAGAACGCCGGTGGAGGCCTCCACAAAGGCGATGGTAGCGCCGATGTCCGGCATAAATCCGGTCTCAATGGGGCAGTTAAAGTCGGGGTGGGTGGCAATATAGGGGATGCCTGCCCGGACATAATCACACAGCTTCCACAGTTTTTGGTAGGTCAGCCCCGTGTCAAAGCCCAGCACCGCCAGATCGGGCTCCTCTTCCACCAGCTGGACGCCCGCCCTTTCAAATTCCCGGGTCAGGGAGTCGGTGCCCACCAGATAGACCCTCTTGCCGGGGAAATGCTGGTTGAGGTAGATGGTAGTGGCCTCTCCCGAGGTAAAGATCCGCTGGGGAGCTACCTCAAAGCCCATCCGCCGCAGTTTCTCCTGGTAGGCGAACCGGTCTTTGGAGGAATTGTTGGTCAGAAACATAAACTCCCGGCCGGTTTCCTCCACCTTCTTGACAAAGGTATAGGAGCAATCAAAGATCTGATTGCCCAGATAAAAGGTGCCGTCCATATCCAAAAGAAACATGCGGATATTTTGCAGCTTCTCTATCTCCATGGCTTCTCCTCTTTCCTGTTATACTTCAGTTTTGTCCCATCATACCGCCTGGAGGGAAGGCTTGTCAACCCTTTCCAAAGTGGCCGGGATGTGGTAGGATAAAGACAGCAAAGGACAGGGGGAATCGGCAGATGGAGGAACAGGCGCTCTTTGATTATCTCAAAGAGAATTTCCAGATCCAGCTCAGCGCCCAGCAGAGGGCGGCGGTAGTGGCCGGCGGCAGGCCGGTGCTCCTGCTGGCAGTGCCGGGAGCGGGCAAGACCACGGTGCTTGTCACCCATGTGGCCCATATGATCGCCTGCCGTGGCATCCGGCCGGCGGAAATCTTGACCCTTACCTTTAACAAAGAGGCCGCGCGGGACATGGGGGAGCGGTTCCAGCGGCTTTTCGGCAGCCTTCTCTCCCTGCCCCGGTTCCAGACCATCCACAGCTTCTGCTACCGGGTGGTGATGAATAAATGCCGCCGGGACCGTCTCCGGCCGCCACGGCTTTTGGAGACGGTGCTGGGACAGAAGGTCAACCGCTTGTTTGTCGAACTGTTCCGGAAATATCAAGGGCTGAGCCCCACCCAGGAGGAGATCGAGGACGTCCGGCAGGCCATTGGCTATGTAAAAAATATGATGCTGGAGGAAGACCAGGTTCGGGAGCTTTCGGTCTGCGACCATTTCTGGGAGATCTATCAGGGATATGAGCGGTACAAGCGGGAGACTGGGCTGATGGATTTCGACGACATGTTAACCCTGGCCTACGAATACCTGTCCACCGACGGGAAGCTACTTGAGAGTGTGCAGGGGCATTACCGGTACATCAACGTGGATGAGGCTCAGGATACCTCCAAAATTCAGCATGAGATTATCGGGATGCTGGCCGCCCGGAGCCGTCAGATTTTCATGGTGGGGGACGAGGATCAGAGCATCTATGGCTTCCGGGGAGCTTTCCCCCAAGCGCTGCTGCGCTTTTCCCAGGACTATCCTGACGGGGAGATCCTCAAGATGGAGCGCAATTTCCGCTCCACCGATGCCATCATCCGGGATGCTTCGGCGCTGATCTCTCACAACCAAGACCGCTATGACAAACAGATGCACGGCGTGCGGGGAGAGGGGGTGCCGGTGGAGCATCAGCTTGTCCGGAATCTACAGGAGCAGTACCGGTATGTGATGGATCAGGCCAAATCCCTCGCCCCCGGCAGGACCATGGCGGTGCTCTACCGCAACAACGATTCCGCCATCCCCCTCGTCGATCTAATGGATCGGGCGGGGATGGGCTTTCGGCTGCGCTCCGGGTCTGTGAACCCAATGGATAACCCGGTCACCGCCGACGTAATGGCGTTTTTAAGCCTCAGCGCCGACCCGTCGGATCTGCGGGCTTTTTCCCGGGTGTTTTTCAAGACCTCCTGCTATCTGACCAAGGAGGTCTATGCCTTTGTCAAACATAACCACCGTCCCGGCGCCGACATTTTCCAGATCCTCCGGGATGCCCCCTACCAGGGCAGGTGGGAGGATCTAAAATCCCTTTCGGAAAGGATCAGGATGCTCAAACTGATGCGGCCGGCAGATATGGTGGACAGTATCCTGTGGGACGTAGGCTACGAGCGGTACCTTAACCGGATCACCCGGTCGGGAAGCCGGTATGAGACCATGATGTATAAGGTGGACATGCTCCGGTCCCTGGCCTCCGGATATCGGGACGTCTATGCCTTTGCCCAGCGCATTGAGGACTTTGGAGCCCTGTGCAGGGAGAAAAACCGGGCAGTGAGCAATGTGACCCTTTCCACCGTCCATGCCAGCAAGGGGCTGGAATTTGATCAGGTC
Source organism: Candidatus Pararuminococcus gallinarum (assembly GCA_904419775.1). Classification (GTDB taxonomy): domain Bacteria; phylum Bacillota; class Clostridia; order Oscillospirales; family Ruminococcaceae; genus Zongyangia; species Zongyangia gallinarum. The sequence continues at coordinate 8,206 of CAJFSX010000005.1, forward strand.
ATCCTCATCGACCTGCTGGAGGGGCGTTTCCCCTCGGACGTAGCCATCCAAAGCCATGTAGAGAGCGCCGGAGACGCCTTGGAAGAGGAAACCAGGCTCTTTTATGTGGCCATGACCCGGGCAAAGGACCGGCTTGTCCTCATGGTCAGCGACGAGATTTCCCAGAAAAACAGCAAGGTCTCCCGCTTTGTAGAGATGAGCCGGCGCCCAGCGGCCAAAGAGAAGATCAAACCGGCTCCACAGCCCCGTTCATCGGAAGCCTTTCCCCAGCTGTCCGGGGGAGAAAGGGTGCGGCATCCCCTTTTCGGGGAGGGGACGGTGCTTTCGGTGTCCGACAAGCGGATCGAAGTCCGGTTTGGGGAGGAGATCCGCCAGCTGGACATGGATATGTGCGTCAAAATGCGTCTGCTGACGCTTTGCAGGTAGAGGTGGAATATATGCAGATCAATTTCATCAGCATTCTGGAGTATATCGGCATCATATCTTTTGCCGCGTCGGGAGCCTATGTGGCCATGGGCAAGCGGATGGATATTTTCGGCGTCCTTGTGGTGGCTACGGTGACAGCCTTGGGCGGCGGCATACTGCGGGATGTTATTATGGACGTGGGAGTCCCCATCTTTTTCCGAAGCTATGTGAGCATCCTTCTGGTACTGATGACAGCCGCCGCCGTCATGCTTCTAGGGGACAGGCTCCGGACCCTGCTCCTGATCCCCCTTTTTGATACGTTAGGCCTGGCGGTGTTCGCCATTGACACAGGGGTGAAAGCCATCCAGTCGGGCTATAGCCTGACTGAATTTGCCTTTGTCTCGGTCATCACCGCTGTGGGCGGTGGGGTGCTGCGGGATCTATTGTGCCAGCGGGTGCCGGTGATCCTCCGGCGGGAAATCTATGCGCTGGCGGCCCTTTTGGGCACGGTGGTTCTCTGGTTCCTCCATCCCTATATCGGGCTGATGCCCGCGGCATACCTCTCGATGGGCCTGATTGTAGCGGTGCGCCTGGTGTGCGCCTATTTTAAGATAAACCTACCCATTGCAAAACTCAAAAAATCCAAGCAGGCTAATCGATGATTTCGATGGTGGCCCCCCGGTTGATAGCCCGCTGGCTGAGCATGGAACGCAGGTTGGTGGTGGTCAGGGAAAAGAGATTGACCAGGGTTTCCAGATCCCGGCGGGTCTTATCCTTGCCCAGACTTAGGGCCAGAATGGAGGCAAGGCCCACAATGTCCTCCTCTGACATACGGAGTTTGCTCTTGCGGGTGGGCCGGTTGGCGTTATCGGGGTCTCTGGGAGCGTTGGCTGCGGCGCGGTCAGCGGCTCGTTGCAGCCGTTGCTTTTCCCCTGACGCCACGTAGGAGATGCCGTTGTCTTCCGCCATGCAATCGCCCCCTTTCCCTTCAGTATATGTGAAAGTCCCTCAAAAGGCCCTAGGCTTCCAGGCAGTGGACGGACAAAACAGAAATCCCCTCTGATACGGAAAAGGAAAACCGTAGCAGAGGGGATTTTTAGGGGATGTTGGAGGTGTTTTCTTGAAAAATATCGAGGCCGCTGTCCTTCTTTTTAGCCTTTTGGGCAATATAGGCGGTGATGAAAGGCTCAAACTGGAGAAACAGCCGCAGATCATCCCGGGAGACGATGGCGCTGCGTTGGCGGCGGAAAGCCTCCAGCTCCGCAAAACGGTAGTCCGCGGCCTCATGGGAAAAGCCGGTCAGCTCTCCGAGTTCTCTCCGGGAGCTGACGCCGCAGAAGTGGAGGACCACCAGCGGCCCCAGAATTTCTTTGGCCAGCTGATCGGCCTCCCGTTCCACCGGGTCCTTTTTTCCAGCGGGGGAGGGGGTGAGGGGGCTCCGCTTTTCAGGACGGTAGTGGAGCAGGATGTGGGACAGTTCATGGGCCAGGGTCCAACGGATCCGGCCAGGATCGTTGAGCTCATTGTAAAAGACGGTCAGCCTATCGTCGATGGGGAAGGTCATCCCATCCGGCCCAAAACGGCCCAGCAGATAGGAAAGACTTTTTCCGGCGGCCTGACTGTACTGGCCATAGGTCAGCACCGGGACCTTCATGGCCGCCAGCAGGGAGAGGGGAGAGACGGGCAGGGAATGGACATCTGCCCGTTGAAACAGTTCCAGGGAAGGATGCATACCGGACGACTCCTCTCGTATGGCTTAGTCGTTGTTGTCATCGCCATCCGAGAAAAACATCCTGCTGATTTTCTCCGCATCCCTTCTGTCCTCTTCGCTGATGCCGGAGACGCCGCCTCGGGCCGCAATCGGCGCGTCGGCAGCAGGATGAAGGCGAGAGATGGAGGAAAGCTTCTGGCTTGTGCTTTTGGAGGTGGGAATGGCGCCGCCTCCAGTCTCGCAGTAGGATAGCTGGGAGGCGGTGGCCGCGTTGACGGTGGCCTTCCCCCGGTCGTCCAGCCGCCGGAAGTTGAGGATCAGGCGGCTTTCCTCCTCGTCCAGCTCCAGGGCCGGCTGGCGGATGTCGGTGCGGCAGAGCAGGTAGTCGGTGGAAACATTGAGCACATTGGCCATCTCACAGAGCAGAGAATAGGCCGGCTCCCTGGCGTCGGCTTCATAGTTGCGGTAGGTATTATAGGGCAGACCCAGCTTTTGGGAGAGCTGCTGCCGGGAATATCCCTGCTCCTCCCGCAGTTGGATGAGTCTTTGTCCAAATGTCATAGGAACGCACTTCCTTTCTTGTTGTCTTTATTATACTCTATTTATTTTCGTATTGCAATATTAAAATTTCTGTTTTGAGATATTTTTTTCAAAAACCCCTTGATTTTTATTCGTAATGAGTTATAATAAAAGCGAACAAGAAACAGAATGGAGGAAATACAATGACGATATTTAAAAATATGGAACGGATGAGAATAGAACATAATATGACAAGGGAGGCCTTGGCCCGTAAGCTGGGCGTCACCCCTGCCCAGCTGCGCAGCTGGGAGATCGGCAGAGAGCCCATCCCGTCGGACAGGCTCATCGCCATGGCGGATCTGTTTGGGTGCAGTATTGATTTCCTGCTGGGACGCAGCAGCCGGATGGAGTATGTGATCAGTTTCGCGTCGTGACCACATTCCGGCGTAACTGATAGAGAACAGATTCCCCATAATCTCACACACAAACACAGGGGGATCCGGCTGAGTGGAATCCTCCTGTGTTTGGTTAGAGGCGAAGGATGCGGAAAAATCACAGGCGGCTGGGGAGAGAAAGAATCACTCCGGGGTTGCCAGGCCATCGATATACAGTCCCATGAATTTTTTAGAGGAGGGAGGCAGCTTTCCGGCGCATTCATCCCGGCGCAGGCGGGTGACCACTAGGGATTCTCCTGGGGGAAGATAGCCGCAAAGCCTTTCCCGGATCCCCAGCACCGTATACCGGGAACAGAGAAGAAAACAGCCGGGGAAGGATTGGAGTACCTCCCCCAGCCGGTCCAGCTGGGAAAAGAAATCCATCGGTTCCTCCCCGCAAAGGGAAACACAGACAAGGTAGAGCATCCTGCCCCTCCTTTGACGGAAAATCTGGGGCGGATACAGAGCTTCTGCCGCAGAGAAAGAAGGTTATTTCCCCAAGTTTTGCGGCTTATTCCGGGCCCCTGTTGGATATTTTTCGGAAATTTCCGGGTTTTATGCGGGATAAAAACAGCGGGGAGGGAGAAACGGCGTCTATTCCAAAGGAATAAGAAAGAAAACGAACACAAAAGCCCTCCGGCTATCTGCCGGAGGGCTTATTTTGAGGAAAATCCCCTTTTTGAAGAAAGCAAACTAGTTTTTCCAGGTTGTGGATGGTGGACTCCTGGAAGAAATGTTCCATCTGTTCCACCTGCTCGGTTTCGTCCTCGGTGTGGTTGAGCAGGCACAGAAAGGTGTGGAGGACCTCATGGCGGTGGAGAAGATAGCGGCCCAATTTCCAGCCCCTTTCGGTGGGCTTGACAATGCCATATTTTTCGGAATCCACATAGCCCAGTTCCTTGAGGCTGCCCACCATCTTAGAAGCGGAGGAAGGGCGCACCCCCAGGGCTAAAGCCAGATGGTTGATGCGGGCATAGCCTTCCTGCTGGGCAGAGCGGCAGATCATTTCCAGATAGTCCTCCATAGCGTCGGTGATCTCCCGGTGGTCCCGGAGCTTGTATCCTTTCAGGGTGCGGTATTCATGATTCATGGGCTCCTCCAAAAAGTTGTGGCAACCGCCGGGGGATGGGAATAAATTAGTACAAGGAAATAGAGTTTCCCTTCCCTAAATCTCACAATCATTCGTCCCCTGGCAACAGGGGATCACAATGGATATATTCTCATTTTATGAACAGGAGTATGACAATATGAATGAACATCGCGTCACCCTCAATGGAATCCAGGAGGGGCAGTCGGCACGGGTAAGCTGCCTCCTCTCCACCGGGAGCATGCGCCGCAGGCTCCAGGACATCGGTCTGATTGAGGGAACCAACATCACCTGCCTGCAAAAAAGCCCGGCGGGGGATCCGGTGGCCTACTTAATCCGCGGCGCCGTCATTGCGCTGCGTTCTGAGGACTCCTCTCAGGTGGTAGTCCAATACAGTTAAAGCCGAAGGGTACAGAGACAGCGCGGATGGATGGGTCATCCGCGCTTTTGTGTGAATGGAGGGCGAGCATATGGGCTTGACAGCAAAGTCCACCGGCCTTGGAGCCGTAGATCGGGGACTGACCATCGAGCGGTCAGAGATCGACGATCAAGTGGTGGCGCTGGCGGGAAACCCCAATGTGGGGAAGAGCACGGTTTTCAACGAGCTGACGGGGCTCAGGCAGCATACAGGAAATTGGCCGGGAAAAACGGTGACCAATGCCCAGGGCAGGGCTGTACATAAGGGAAAGGGATATATCCTGGTGGATATTCCTGGCACCTACTCCTTGCTGGCCCACTCCGCTGAAGAGGAGGTGGCCAGGGATTTCATCTGCTTCGGGGAGCCGGATGCGGTGGTGGTAGTCTGTGACGCCACCTGTCTGGAGCGCAACATGAACCTGGTACTCCAGACCCTGGAGATTACCGACCGGGTGGTGGTCTGTGTCAACCTGATGGATGAGGCACAGCGCAAAAATATCCGCATCGACTGCGGTCAGCTCGCCGAAAACCTGGGGGTCCCGGTAGTGGGAGCCAGCGCCCGCAGCCGAAAGGGCCTGACCGAGCTGATGGATCAGGTGGAGGCGACAGTCTCCCAAAAGGGACGGCGGGAAACGGTGAAAGTCCGCTATACCAAGCCCATTGAGGATGCCATCGCCCTACTGGAGCCTGTTGTGGCGGAGAAGCTGGGAAAAAGGCTGAATGCCCGGTGGATTTCCCTAAAGCTTCTGGATCAGGAGCCTTCGCTGGTTCAAAGCCTGACGGAATATTTAGAAGAAGATCTGCGGGAAGATCCCCTTGTGGCGGAAAAATTAGAGGAGGCAAGGGAAAGGTTAAGAAAAAGCGGGATTTCCCCGGAAAAGATGAAGGACGACATTGTCTCCTGCCTGGTGATGACAGCGGAACACGTATGCGGCGATGTGGTATCCTTTGGAAGGAGCAATTACAGCGCTTGGGACAGGAGGCTGGATAAGATCTTGACCAGCCGGTGGACGGGAATTCCGGTGATGCTCCTGTTGTTGGCGGTCATTTTCTGGCTGACCATTACCGGCGCCAACTATCCCTCCCAGTGGTTATCCGACGGACTTTTTTGGTTGGGAGACCGGTTGGGGGATTTTCTGCTGTGGTGCGGTGCTCCCAGCTGGCTGTATGGGGCTCTGATTCAGGGAGTCTATCGGGTGTTGGCGTGGGTAGTCTCGGTGATGCTGCCGCCGATGGCAATCTTTTTTCCCCTGTTTACCCTGCTAGAGGATTCCGGCTATCTGCCGCGGGTGGCTTTTAATCTGGACCAATACTTTAAAAAAGCCGCCGCCTGTGGAAAGCAGGCGTTGACGATGTGCATGGCATATATAATTTTGTAAACAGCGATTATACCCGCCATTTGATGGATACAGTATTGCCGTCAATGTAAATGCCCTCGATGATGCTGGCAACATACATTCTTTTGGTGTCCATGTCGCTGCCGCTAAAACCCTGTCGAAAGGCGTCGAGAGAATCCAGAAACCGCTGGACAGAGGGGATAGGCTTGTGCTCCAATTGGCTTTGGAGGGACTTTCGCTCCGCTTCCAGCGCCTTGGCCCTCTTGGCGATCTCCTCCATGGGAATGCTGCCGATCTGGTAGAGATCGATGATATGGCCCATTTGCAGGTCAATTTCCGAGATGCGTTTCTGGATTTTTTCTTTGTGGACGGGAGAACTTTCCTCAGCTGGGACCGAGCGGGAGATCACCGCTTGCAGTGCCTCTTCCTGATCCAGCAGTGTTCTGATCTGGGAAAGGATATAGTTATCCAGCGTCCCAATTTCCCAGTTATCATTTTTGCAGTTGGGATCAACAATAAACCGCTTGCTGCTTTTGGCCCGGGAGTAACAGCGGTAATAACCGTGGTTGGCGCTGTATCTAGCGCCGCACCGGGCACAGAATACCAGGCTGGAAAGAAGGTATCCGGCCCGGAAAGGCGTCTTTTGGCTGGTGGTTTTCCTGTTTTCCCGCTGGGCGGAGGAAAATAGCTGAAGGGCTTTTTCATAGTCGTCCACCGAAATAATCGGCTCGTGAATGCCGTCATATTCCACGCCCGCATATTTGACTTTGCCGATGTATACGCTGTTGCGCAGAATATGGGCCACCTTGGCGGCAGACCATTTGAGCGGGTAGCGGCTTCGGCAGTGGGAGACAATGCTGTTGATGCTTTTTCCCGCCAGGAAGAGGGAGAAAATCTCGCGGACAATAGCCGCCTCGTATTCGTTGACCACCAGGAGCCCGTCTTTATAATCATACCCGGTGGGAGGGGTCGGCCCTCCGTGGTAATAGCCTGCTTTGCCCCGGCCGATGCGGCCCATGGTGAAGCGCTCGGTAATCTGGTCTTTTTCCAGCTGGGCGAATACGGACAGGATGCCGATCATCGCCCGGCCAAAGGGGGTGGAGGTGTCAAAGTTTTCATTGATGGAGATAAAATCCACCCCGTTGGGCAGAAATTTGTCCTCGATCAAGGTCAGCGTATCCTTTTGGCTGCGGCTGAGACGGTCCAGTTTGTAGACCACGATAGCGTCAACCCCACCAGCGGTAATATCCAGAAGCATTTGGGAGAGGGCGGGGCGGTCCATATTTCCGCCGGAAAAGCCGCCGTCTGTGTAGATTTTCAGAAGTTCCCAGCCTTTGGCGGTGCAGTAGCCCTTGATCCGCTCTATCTGTTCGTCAATACTGTAGTTTTCCAGCTGGTTTTCCGTAGACACACGGACATAGCCAAAAACACGAAACATCCCATCCACCTCCGAAAGAGAAAGCAGGGCAGTAAATATATCTGCCCTGCGTTATTTTTAATTCTGGGAGTAAAAACGAGCCAGCTCCCGAAGCGCCGGTAAGAAGTCCCGGCAGATATTACCCGCAATGCCGTCCGCCGTCTTTTCGTCGTATACGTGGGAGGTGACATTGCGGGCGGTGAGGATGGCGTTCCACTGCTCCCCGTCCGTGATGATCCCCGCGGCAAAGGCCTCCTTCAAAATGGCTCTGGGCGTATTGATAGAAATAACGGCGCCCTGATCCTCCAGATATTCCTTGATGGATTTCCAGGCCAGCTCTACCGTAAACTCAAACCGCTGGATGAGGCCGTCCCGATAGAGGGCGTCCTCCGGCGCTTTTTCATAAGCGGCCACCGCCTTCTCCAGTTGGGACAGGGCCCGAAGATAGTTATTGATCTTCTGCATAAAGGATAATTCCCTCCTTTTCAATATTGGTCAGAAACCCCTGATCCATCCCAGGCTCCACATGGACAATGTCCAGTTTGAGGAGGGTGGGAAGCTCTTCCGCCTCCATCCAAAAGCCGGGGCGGTTTTCCTGGGGCATCCCGTACACCGCAATATCGATGTCGCTGGCCGGGCGGAAATCCCCCCGAGCCCGGGATCCGAACAAAACGATCCGGGAGGCGCGATATTTTTGAGCAAGGGAAACGATTTGACGATAGATGTCTTTCATAGCTGTGTCTTCCTTCAAAATGATATTTCCCGCTACTTTAAAGCCGTCTCGGTGTTCCAGCACTGGGGCGGTTTTGATTGTTTAAAATTCATCTCTATTTATCATCATCTTAAATACGTCTATCAAGATTCTCCATTCATTTTCACTAATGAGCACAGCGTTTCCGCAGGTTGTCTTTATCATCAAAAAATCATCGTTGACGATAGCTCCGACTGTAAGCCTTTCTGCATCTTCCAGAAATTCCTTCATTGTCTTTTCTAGCATGTATTAACTCCCTTTTTATTTATGCGCTCCTGTCTCGGTGTTGTAGTACTGAGGTGGTTTTTTATTGCACTATACTAGTAAAAGCAACGGCCTTCCCAAGTATTTCTACGGTGTTCATGTCGTTTCCCCACAGCACAATAGGCTTATACATAGGGTTTTCAGCTTCTAATGAAATGTGATCCTCAAATAGCCTCACACGCTTCAGAGTAGCTTCATCTCCGATCAATACAGCGGCAATTTCTCCGTTTTCCACTTGAGGCTGTTTTTTAATGTAGACGATATCTCCATCGAAAATACGAGCGTTAATCATGCTGTCTCCCTTGCATCGTAAGGCAAAGTCAGCATGAATGTATTCGGGTACCTCTACAGTTTCGTCTGCCTCCTCCACAGCCAGGATTGGCTCCCCACAAGCGATGCGCCCCACAAGCGGGATTTCTTCCATATCAGGCAATGGATCAAATCCAGATGGAATGGGTGTTTCGCTACCTTGTTCCCATCCACAGATCCAAGCAGGAGAAACATCAAGTGCGTTTGCAATAGCCTCGATTTTATCGGATGGAATGTTGGACACTACTCCGCTTTCGTACTTATAGATTGTCTGTTTCGACTCTCCAATCATGTCTGCTAATGCGGTTTGCGTAATTCCAAGTTGCTCCCTGCGCATTTTAATGCGTTCTCCTTTTTTCAATCCACCACCCCCTATGTGTTTGTTTGATTATAGTATAACACAAATAAGTTACAAGTCAACACAAAAATATCTTGACAAGTTACTGCGATCTGGCTATAATGGTAGTAGCTTAAGAAGTTACGGAGGTGATATAATGATTCAGGTTGACAAGCTGAGGGGGATCATTGCTGAACGTGCCATGTCTCAATGCGACGTCGCAAAAGCCATCGGAATTTCCCCAAAAACATTCTATGAAAAAATGAAAAAAGGTGTATTTGGGAGTGACGAGATCGATGCAATGATTTCAGTATTGGACATAGATAACCCGGCAGAAATTTTTTTTACCCGATAGTAACTTTTTAAGTCACCAGCTTATCGCCAATCAAGAAAGGAGGGAGAAGGATGAAAATCATCATCGAAGGTAATCCCAAAGAAATAGCCGCTCTTGTATTAGGGCTACAAGAACGGCAAGAAAGTGAGACTCAGAAAGCGAGTGTAAAAAATAGGTTTGTTCATAACGAGGATGGAACTATTACATGCTTGATGGACGAGTAATCCACTCTGAATCAGTTAAGGAAAGGGTGAATCCAATTGTTCGAGAGAAAAGAGCTTCCCTACCTAATTGCAACAATACTGCTGCAAAAGCTACCGGAAGGAAAGCGCAATATGGCGGAATGCGAGAAGGTGCTCACTGAGGCCATAGCAGCTCTAAAACTAGTTACTTTAGATAGCTCAGAATTGCAACAATAAGAGCAGCTATGGCGATTACGGTATTGCAAATTGTTCCCCAATTTTCCTTGAGGTATCGAAAGAAAGCGGAATATTTGGATTTCTGGCGCTTTTGCCGGATAGCTTTTAACTCGTTGTGAAACGCCGAAGATTCTATATATTCGGAGATCGCCCTCTGGCCGTCTTCGGATTGAAGCTGTTTGAATATCTCTCTTACCTTTTCAATATCGTCGTGAGAATCGTTGAACAACAGTAATCACCTCAAGGCAGATTATAACACGGTTTATTCAGGTACAACACCATTACGTTGAAAGAAAGTGAAAAAGATGAAAAGCACAAAACAAAAGCGCCCGCAGCAGGCAAAAGAAAGCGGGCGCAGGGGAATAGGCAACTGGGGTTAGACCAACTTACACAGTAAGTATATGACACGCAAAAAGATAAAGCAAGAGACTTTGCGGAAAGTGTACAAGGAATGTTGGCATAGAAATAAGTGAAGGAGGAGATCACATGGGAATCACGAAGGACACCAAGGGAATCAAAATCGTCCATATTATGGCCGATGGTTCGGTGAGGGACAGCGTGGAAGGATATTTGACCGATGTGTCCATGCTCCCGGAGCTTACCCGCCATATGATCTATACCTTTTATAAAAAAGGCCTAGAGATGATGGCAAAAAAGGAAGCTGAAGAATCTGAACAGAAAACCGGAGGGGAAACGGCATCGAATTGAAAAGGATGAAAATAGCAACAACAGCCGCAGTGACAGCGGTGATCCTAGGACTTTCAAGTTTCGCGGCATGTCCAACAGCACCCCAGCAAGCAGCACCCCAAAAGCCGCAGAGCGTTGTGGATTTGCCCGTCTCTGTGGCTCTGTATGAGCCGATTGTGGACGAGCCTGTCTACTATGACGTGCCGTTGGAACGCCCCTTGCAGGACCGCCTGTTTGATCTGTGTGAGGAATACGGCGTGCCGGTAGAGATGGCGCTGGCGGTGATGGAACAAGAGTCCCGCTTCCAGGCGGAGGCAGTCAGCGAGGGAGGGGATCAGGGGCTTTTCCAGATCAATCCCATGAACAATGAATGGCTCTGCGAGACTTTGGGTCTGGATGATCTGATGGACCCCATGCAGAACATGGAGGCGGGTGTCTACATGCTGAGCCTGTTTGATTACGAGGACCCGCACAAGCGGCTGATGGCGTATAACTGTGGGATAGGACGGGCCAAGGAGCTGTGGGAGGGTGGAATCACCCGGACAAGCTACAGCGAAGAGGTAATAGAGAGGATGAAGGAATATGCTTGAGATGATGTTTGCGCTGGCGGGGATGTTCTTCTTCGGAGCGCTGACAGGATGGATCGCGGATCATCTGCCGGAGAGACTAGCGGAGTGGATGGAAATACATATCTTCCGGTGCAAAAAGAAAGCGCCCCGGGAAGCGGCAACTTCCCAAAGGCGCACAAGTAAAAACTTTCAACACCATTGTAACGGAAAAAGGAGGAAAAAGCAAGTGATGGAGCGAAGATTAGAGCCAAAGGAGCAGGAAGCGAAGATCATAGGACACTGCCCCATTTGCGGGGAAGAGCTATATGAAGGCTATGAATATACGATGTTTGGCGGGAAGATGCTCTGCGGCAGCCAGGAGTGCTACAAAGCCATTCTGAAGCGGATAGTGACCTTGACCGACTTTGAAGCATACGCGAAAAGCCAGTATGAGGACTTTGCCTTGTGGGGAAAGGGAAGGATTATGGAGGCAATCGAGAAGGGGAGGAAGATCCCGGAATCCATCTTCTACGACTATGCCTATGAGGACTTTGAGCATTTTGCCGATTGGTATTACGAGACCATGGATAGCGGGGAGCTGATCGTAGCATGAGCCTGGAAAACGGAGTAAAAAGGTTCGTCAAAGCAAGGACAGCGATAGAAGTTGCGTTTCCAGTAGATTGGAATGGACGAGAATACATTTGCTGCGCCCAATGCCCGTACCTATCCAGCAATGAGAGGATGTGCCAGCTCAACAAGCGGCCGGTGCAGTTTCCGCAGAAATATGTAGGGTATGACTGCCCTTTGGCGATCATGGAGGAGGAATAGAGGATGGAAGGAAAGCTGACATTTGAAATACCCAAAACGAGAACAAAGGGGAGCCAGGTCATCCGAAGCAGCACCTCATTTTACAATATGGTGGATTTAATCCAAACCAAGACGGGGCTGTCGGCGGTAGAGGTAACCCGAAGGATCGCGGATTATCTGGGCGACCGCCTGGAATTTATAGAAAGGGAGGAATGAAGGATGGGAATCCCAGTTCTGGTTCTGGGCGAGTCAGGCAGCGGAAAAAGCGCGTCTATGCGGAATTTTGCCCCAGAGGATGTGGGAATTTTCAATGTAGCGGGGAAACCGCTGCCATTTAAAAAAGCGCTGCCAAAGGCTGATACCAGCGATTACAGAAAGATCATGAACACCATGGGAAAGAGCGAAAAGAAATCATTTGTGATCGATGACAGCCAGTATTTGCTCTGTTTTGAAATGTTCGCTCACGCGAAGGAAACAGGGTATCAGAAGTTTACGGATATGGCCCTCAATTTCTACAACCTAGTGAAATTTGTCATTGAGGGCCTGCCCAATGAAAAGATCGCATATTTTCTGCATCACACAGAGACAACGGCAGACGGCAAAGTAAAAGCCAAAACGGTAGGGAAAATGCTGGATGAAAAACTGACGGTAGAAGGATTGTTTTCCATTGTACTTTTGTGCCGTACGGATGGAAGCCGGCATTACTTCGAAACCCAGTCGGATGGGTATACCACAGCGAAAAGCCCTATGGAGATGTTTGATCGTGAGATCGACAATGACCTGAAGATGGTGGATCAAAAGATTCGGGAATATTATGGAATTTAAGGAGGAAAAGAAATGAAAGCATTCGCAGGGTTTAAAGCGGAAGCACCAGCCAGAAAGGAACAGCTTCCGGCAGGCGGGTACATAGCGAAGATTATGGACGCTAAGGAAATCGGCTATGACTGGGGAAATGTACTGCTGATTAGCTTTGATATTGCGGAAGGGGAATACAAAGATTTTTTCGCGAAAGACTACCGGAACCAGCAGCAGGAGGACAAGAAATGGAGGGGAACTTTCCGCCTCCGGATACCCAAGGACGACGGAAGCGAAAAAGACGGATGGAGCAAAAAGAGTTTTAACAACGCTATGTGGGCAGTAGAAGCCAGCAACACAGGCTACCATTGGGACTGGAACGAAACAGGGCTTAAAGGAAAGGCGGTAGGCGTACTCTATAGGAACAAAGAATGGGAAATGAACGGGAATACCGGATGGTTCACAGAATGCTGCGCCCTGACCGACGCCGAGGAGATAAGGAAAGGGTCTTTCAAAATGCCAAAAGATAAACCTTTAAAGAAAGAACCGTCTTCCTCAGGAGATTCCTTCATTGACATCGACGCATCAGAGCTTGGCGATCTTCCATTCTAGAGGCGGCAGGCAATGGAATATACACCTTTCGAGATAAGGGACATGCTGGAAAACATGGTAGTCCTTTATGATACCCGGGAACAGGATACCCCGGCCCTCCATAAACGGTTGGAGGGGCTGGGGTGCCCCTATGAACGAAAAAAGCTGGATTTTGGAGACTACACCTGCCAAACCCTGCGGCCGGATGGGTCTATGCTGACCATGGCGGACAAGGTAGCGGTAGAGAGGAAGATGAACCTGGACGAGCTCTGTCAATGCTTTGGCAAAGGGAGAGGACGCTTTGAGCGAGAATTTGAGCGGGCCAGGGATGTGGGGGCCAAGCTTTACCTTCTCATTGAAAATGGCAGTCTTGACCAAGCAATGTCAGGAAATTACCGAAGCCTCATGCATCCGGACGCGCTGACCGCCAGCCTGTTTGCGTGGCAGCCCCGGTATGACTGCCGCGTCCATTTCTGCAATCCGGAGAATACGGGAGCGGTAATCTACAAAATCCTGCGTTATGAGTTAAAAGAATACCTGGAAGAGGGAAAAGACAGTGAATACGGCGGAGAGAATTAAAACTGTGGTCACCATGCCGGATATCTATGAGAAATATGGGTTTGAACCAAATCGTGCCGGATTCATCGTTTGCCCGTTTCATCGGGAGGACACCCCCAGCCTGGGAATATATCGAGGCGGGACTACATGGCATTGCTTCGGCTGCGGCGCGGGAGGATCGGTCATTGACTTTGTCATGCGGCTGTTTTCCCTGAGCTTCCGTCAGGCGGTAGTGCGGATCGACAATGATTTTGGACTGCGTCTCATCCCAGGAAAGCCGGATGCTAGAAAAACCGTGGAAATTGTGAAAGAGAGGCGGATACAGGAACAGGAGGCCAAGAGAAGGCAAGAACAGTTAGATAAGCTGTGGAAGCGCTACGCCATCATTGACCGTTTCTTGTCTACCCATCTTCCGGAGGAGGAAAGCGGCGGGGATTTTGGCGCCCTCTTAGGGGAACTAGACAGGCTGTGGTGGAGGATAGAAGAAATGACGCAGAAGAGGAGGTGATCCATTGGATGAGATCGCCAAATTTACCTATGACGACTTTGTGAACTCAACAGAGCCCTATGAATATATCCATCAGTTCCAGAACGATCAGTTTCGCCTGATCCGTGAGCTGGAAAAGATGAGCAAGCATGCCAATGATCTCAAGTTTAAGAATTTCAAAAAGGCGTATCAGGAATATGTGAAAAGCTTGGAGCTCAAAAGCGGCGACATCGTGTTTTCTGGCAACGTAACCCAATTTGAAGGGCAGGAGCTAGAGCTGGATTGCGGACAGTGGAGGGCGGATGATTACGGGATATCCCTTTATGACAACCGTCTAGGGGAAGTGTTCGCCTGCAACCATCCCATTATGCCGGTGGAGCGTTTGGTTAACATTGATACGGGAACAGAAAAGCTAAAACTCGCTTATCGGAAAGGGAAGCAGTGGAAACATGTCATCGCCGATAAAAAGACCCTGGCTGGAAACAATTCCATCCTAGCCCTGGCGGAAGTAGGCATTGGCGTCAACAGTGAAAACAGCCGGCTTATGGTCCGGTATCTTCATGATATCGAAAGCTTTAACTATGATAGGATACCGGAAAAAAACAGCGTTTCCCGGCTGGGCTGGGTGGAAAACGAGGGCTTTTCCCCCTATGTGGAAGGCTTGGTATTCGACGGGCTGGATAGCTTCCGGGGGTTTTTTGAAAGCGTGGCCCAGCGGGGGGATTTCTCTACCTGGCTGGAACTGGCAAGAGAGATGCGCAAAGGAAGCGTTCCGGCCAGGATCATTCTAGCGGCCAGCTTTTCCAGCGTTCTTGTCAAGATTATTGGAGAGCTTTCCTTTATCGTCCATCTCTGGGGCGGTACAGAAGCCGGTAAGACAGTCGGGCTGATGCTGGCTGCCAGCGTATGGGCTAATCCAGCTATGGGCCGGTATATCCACACCTTTCACGGAACATCGGTCAGCCAAGAGCTGTCCGCTGGGTTTGTGGGGAATCTGCCGCTCATCCTGGATGAGTTTCAGATGCTGAAAAACAAAAAGGATTTTGAGCAGACGGTCTACATGCTCTGTGAAGGGATTGGCAAGGGCCGGGGCGCTAAATCAGGAGGCCTGCAACGGACCCAAACCTGGTGCAACTGTACCCTCTCTAGCGGGGAGATGCCCATTACTATGTACAACACCGGAGGCGGCGCGGTCAACCGTATTGTAGAGGTGGAATGCCGGGAGAGGCTTTTTTCTGATCCCCGGAGGGTAGCGGATACAGTGCGGAAGAATTACGGACACGCGGGGCGCTTGTTTGTAGAAAAGCTGATGGAGCAGGAGGACGCAGAGGAAATACGACGGATTTACAAGAAATTTTACGACGAGATTTCCGGTTCGGATACCACCGAAAAACAGAGCATGGCGGGGGCGCTGATCCTTACAGCCGATCGGCTGGCTACCCGCTGGATTTTCCAGGATGGGATGGAGCTGGGTGTATCTGACATCTCCGAGTTCCTACAGACAAAGAAAGAAGTAGACGTCAACGAGAGGGCCTACAATTTCATCTGTGAAACAGTGGCCGCCAACGTCAACCGATTCCATATCGGGGAGAACAACGAGGTTTGGGGGAAATTTGAAACAGGAACGGTCTGTATTATCCGCAGTATTTTCGGGAA
The DNA here is from genome assembly GCA_904419775.1 of Candidatus Pararuminococcus gallinarum. Lineage (GTDB taxonomy): Bacteria > Bacillota > Clostridia > Oscillospirales > Ruminococcaceae > Zongyangia > Zongyangia gallinarum. Next base: position 24,076 of record CAJFSX010000005.1, read on the forward strand.
AATTTGCGAGGATGGAGGCTTCTCAGATCGGGCGGTCCTTTCCTGGATGGAACGGAGAGGCCTGATCGAGACGTCGGTTAAAAAAGGCACGGAGAAGGCTGTCCCCACAAAGCTCAAGAGAATTGGGGAAAATCCGGTTCGATGCGTGGTCATGCGGCTTCCCGAGGACGAATTAGAGGATTACGGGCTTCTGGATGACGATGATTGACCGGCCTCACGTAACACAAAAAACACAAAAAAACACAAAATCCAAAATTTGTGTCACGTCAAAAAACCGCATAAACAAGCCGTTTGTTGAGGATGAAAATGGCTGGTAACACAAGTAACACAAATTTTACATACACACACTATATATACGCGTGTATGTGTGAAATGACAGATGATATACATACCCTCGCGCGTAGAATAAAAAAATTAGTGTTTTTGTGTTTTTGTGTTACAAGAGCCAAAAAACCGCACGGGAAAGCCATTTGTTGCGTAACACAAATTTTTTTCGTTGTGTTACCTGTGTTACCAAGTAAGGAGGATTGGGGTGAAAAATCTGTCATTTGAGGAATTAGAACTGGCGGCATACCACGGGGAACCTATGCCGGATAAGCTCCCTCTCCCTGATCAGATGTGCTATTTATGCCTAAGATGCCTTTATGACTCCTACCGTGTAAAAAGGATTACCAAGCAGGTAGCGATACGGGAAAAGAAAGCAATGCGTCAGGGCTTTGAAGAAAACCGGGAAGATTATTTTCGCCAGCTTGCTATGTATGCTCAATTTCAAGAGGATATACGATTATCGGGCATGCTACTCAGTGAAATACTCAAAGGGTTGCACGCAGGAGAAGAAATACATTCTATTTTCGATAAAGCATGTGAATGTATTAGCAGAATGACAGGCGATGCAGTGTTTCTGAAATTGTGTCGGAAGGAGATGGAGAAATATGAAAGCAAACATCCCATACAGCAAGAGAGAGTTGCGGAGGATGAATGAATACTGCGACAAGCACATCCAGGAAAGCGCCATGAAATGCCAATGGCTGATGGTGATCGCGTTAAACGACGCTCTAGGCATTGGCAGAGACCGGATGATGAAGGTGTTTGAGCGCTATCAGGAGATCGTGGATGAGTATGGAGGCCTGAAAAAAGATGAGATTGCCGATGAGAAGGTCGTTAGAAGGATTAAACAAATTGGTCTGCCGATTAACCAGTTGTATACATAGCAGAATGGTTGGAGATTGAGAGACGGGAAGCGGATACTACTCAAGTGTGCACAGTTTACTAAGATGGAGGCAAAAAATGACCTATGTAGAGATGGCTCAAAAGCAGTCGTTGCCATATGAGATGAAGAAAATATTGGCAGAGCGCAGGGCAAGAGAATTTTATCACAAGATTGTAGGAGAAGGACACAATGTGCATGTATCGGTAGGAGGATTGGACAGTATTACACTGTTTCTCTTCTTGAAAAGCATTGGCCTTAATGTGCCAGGTATATCTGTATCAATGCTAGAAGACAAAAGTATCCAGAGGGTGCATCAGCAATTAGGAATTGAAAGCATAGCACCGGGAATGAGCAAGACAGAGGTACTTAATACTTTTGGATTTCCCGTAATCAGTAAGGATAAAGCAAGTAGGATTGAGTATTTGCAGACGCCAAACAATCCGAAACAGACATTTATCCATGCGATTATGACAGGAGATATGGGGGAGCAAGGAAAATATCAGCATTCTGATAAAATTAAACTGCCAGATAAGTGGATTAAACTGTTTGGAGGAATGTATCAAGACCATCGACCGGACCTAGCATGTCAAGTCGCGCCGTTTCGCGTTTCGGCAAAATGCTGTAAGTACATGAAAGAAAAGCCGTGTGATCAATGGGCAAAAGAACATAACAGTTATCCGTATTTAGGACTGATGGCATCAGAAGGTGGTCAAAGAGCCCGAGGACTAACAAAGAATGGGTGCAATTATTACGGGAAAAGAGTGACGAGAAGTTGCCCGTTTGCGATTTTTACAAGGCAAGATCTGTTGATGCTAGCGAAGGAACTGAATGTGCCGGTGCCACAAATATATGGGGAAATCAAAGAGAAAGAGGATGGGACGCTTTATACAACAAGAGCACAGAGGACTGGATGCACGATGTGTGGATTTGGAATCCACATGGAAAAGAGACCACACCGGTTTGACCGGTTAAAGGAAGACAATCCGAGGGAATGGAGATACTGGATGAAAGAGTGTGTGATCGATAAAGAAACAGGAGAAAAGTATGGATGGGGCAGAGTGTTAGACTACATAGGTGTGCAATGGGAAGATGAATATGTGGATTGGACAAATAGACAGGAAAAACTATCTTTATGAATACAGAAAATTTAGACTTAGGCTGGAGATTGAGAGACAGGAGGATAAGTGAAATGAGGCTAATTGATGCAGATTACATAAAAATCCGCTTGTGTGAAATTGCAGATTATTGGAGAAGCAAAGGCAAGCGCTACGAGGCAGTCTTGCTTAACGATACTGTAAATGCGGTTATTGATAGTGAATCTACGATAACCCAGCCAAGCGGTGAATGGATCAGCGTGGAGGATCGGCTGCCAAAGACAGGCACCGTATTGGCAACAGACGGAAAGGTTGTAATAACAGCGCCGTCTTCAAGCGTGACGCTTGGAGGAGCAATTACCCACTGGATGCCGCTGCCGGAGCCGCCGGAGGATAGGGAGAGTGTACGATGAAAAAGCGGATACTGACTAATGTGTGTAGGACACAATTTGCGATAATTCCTACCTTTGGCGTTATCAGGCCGGTAGATGACTATAAGTTTCGTATTGCGTTCCTCTGGGGGTTTTGACAGTTAAGCATCGGATGCTTTCGTGTAAATCGGGAGAAACGGTAGACGGGATGCCCGGAGTGCAAATATTGGGATAGCCTAGACGAATGGTGCGAAAAGCACGATAGAGAAGCCGATAGTAACGGAAGATGTAGCACTCCAGAATGGCGTGGAATTGAGGAGGACAAGTGATGAAGAGGCTGACAAAAGAAGGAAAATTCTGCGACGTCATAGAGTGCGAGTTGACGCCAGGCGGCTCATTTTGCGAGAGAGGTACTTGTACAGAACGGAGGCTGTGGGAGCGCCTTTCTTCCATTGAGGATATCCTGGGCGACGACTACGACCTGGACCGCCTTCGTGAGCTGGTAGAAGCTGATAAGGATGGGCGGTGTTTTATTACACCCGCAAAAATCGGTGACACGGTATACCATATAACGACTTGCAAGTACTTTCCGAGAGTGCTTGACGGGACAATGTACGATGCTGATGGAGGACATGGAACTGCAACAGGGCTGTATTGCCCGTGTGAACTTATGGAGAATTGCCCATTCCCATGTGACGATGATGGAGATTTTGACTGCGATAAGCACAAAAACACTCTTGCAATATTCGAGGACATTGTGGACAGCATTCGCATTGAAGATATGGAGGATTATATAGCTTTTAACTATTCGGGCGGCGCTGATTTTGGGGACATCGGCAAAACCGTATTTCTCACCCGTGAAGAGGCGGAAGCTGCATTGGAGGAAATGAAAATGGCTGAGTATATAGAGAGAGCAGCAGTTTTAAAAAGTCTTGGATATGAGGAAAAGAGGCGAAGTGATGTGCTTCCGGGTTCGACGTTTGATATCATTCTTAAGGAACCTGCCTCAGATGTTGCACCGGTGGTGCATGGAAAGTGGGTAAAGGCACATTGGAAAAATTCTGTATCATGTGCTAATTGTTCAGTTTGTGGGTTTGAAGCTTATCATTATGATTTTCAAGGTGTACAAAAAACATATGACTACTGCCCATCTTGCGGCGCTAGAATGGACTTAGATACAGCTGACGATGTGCAATCCATTTATGAAGCCGCCCTGAATAAATGGGGGAAAGAGAACCAAACCCGGATGATGTTCGAAGAGATGGCGGAGCTGCAAAAGGAATTGTGCAAGGAAGCCAGAGGAGAGGACAACACAGACGCCATAGCGGAAGAGATCGCAGATGTGAAGATTATGCTGGAGCAGATGATAATCCTCCACAACTGCAAGGATATGGTGGAGATGCAGATGAAGAGGAAGCTTCAGAGGCTAAAAGAGAGATTGGAGGGAGAATAGTGGCCTCAGCGAGAAAATGTGATAGGTGCGGGGCGCTGTATGAGCCGTACAACGGTACGAACGGGGTTATACCAGTGCAAATCTACGACGGTTTGGAGCCGAGCACTACGAGCAGAGCGAAAGACTTATGTCCGGAATGCATGAAGCTGTTAGAGAAATTTCTAGATGGAGAGGACGTCCACCTGGCGGCGGATGAAAGGCAATGGCGCAAGGCCGAAGCGGAAGTATGCGCTTTTTGGGACTGTGGGAAATGTGTGGCCTTAGAAAGGCTTGACTGTCAATGGTGCAAGTTCTTCAAAACCACAAGGCAGGTCATGTCGGAGTCGGAGAGGGCAAAGAAGCGGATTGAGGGCCTGAGTTCAGAGGAAAGCAGGTACATCCGGGAAAAATATAATCTCAGGAGCACATACCGTTAGGAGGGTGATGGGGTGACCAACAAAGACAAGAAAAAGTGGCTGTTGGAATACAGGAGATTGGAACAGAACATCGAAAGAGACATGGAAGAATTACAGCGCTTGGAATCCCGAGCGGAAAAGATCACGTCCATGGTGAGCGATATGCCCAAAGGCAGTCAACAGGGGGACAGCCTCCAGCGGTCAGTGGAGAAGATATGCGAGCTAAAGGTAAGTTTGAACCAGAGAATTGACGCGGCTGTGGAGAAGAGAAAGGAAATTGAGACGGTGATCGAAACCCTGGAGGACAAGACGCTGCAATTATTGCTGAGATACCGGTACATAGACGGCATGACATGGGAACAGATTGCCTTAAAGCTAAATTATTCATACATGCATGTATGTCGTTTACATGGGCAGTCACTTTCTCAAATCATGTTATAGAATGTTATATAAAAAGTATGATAACATTAAACTAGAGCAAGTACAAAAAGAGGTGATCCCATGGAAGACATAGATAAGCTGATCGAAGAATACCAGGAGTCCCTGGGCAGGGTGGTTGCCCGCCGAACGGAAATCCGGGCAAGATTACCGGAGAAAGAGCCGTGGAAAGGCGATCCCGCTTTGTGGAAAAGATATATGTACTTATGCAGGATGGAAGGGGATACCCGGTATGCGTTGTGTCAGATGCTGAGGAGCAAAGAGGGGAATGTGAGGACATAAAAGGGTATAAGCTATCATGGCTTTTACTGGCATAGACGGAATAGCTATCCGCAGGGAACAGGAAAACCAATCGCCTGTTCCCTTTTTCTATGCCTATAAAAAGGATTGGAAACGATAGAAAGGATTGGTGAAAATGGATTATCAGGTAATGCCGGAACTAGGAGAAGAAGAATATAGAGAATTAAAAGAGGATATATCCCAGCGCGGTGTAATGGTGCCGATCGAATTTGACGAATTTGGAAATATATTGGATGGACACCACCGGTTAAAAATATGCCAGGAGCTAGGAATTAAGGAGTATCCAAAGGTAATCCGCGCCGGCATGACGGAGGAAGAAAAGCGTACCCATGCCCGCAAATTGAACATGGCGCGTCGGCAGCTTTCCCAGGAACAGCGGAGAGAGCTGATCCGACAGCAGCTGAAGGAGACACCGGAGAAGTCAGACCGTCAGATTGCGGCTGGGCTGGGCGTTGACAAAAACACGGTCAATAAACAGAGAAAGGTCATGGAGGGATGTGGTGAGATTCACCGCGTCTCCACAACAGTGGATACACTGGGGCGCGAACAGCCTAGGCGGCGCAAACCCGTGACCATCTTCAACCCATCCAAACGAGAGGAACGCGCCATACAAAACCCTGCTGTGGTAGAGCGCATGGCCGAGGGAGGCAGCGCTATAACGGCAGCAAAGCAGATTGCCCGGGAGGAAAAGGCGGAGCGGAAGCAATACACTTTGCCGGATGAATTGCCGGATGATGTGTGTAAGCTATATACGGCGGACATCCGGGGCGAATTGAAGATGATAGAAGATGAGAGTGTAGACTATATCATTACGGATCCGCCGTACCCGAAAGAATATGTCCCGCTTTATGAGAATTTGTCTAGGCTGGCACACCGTGTGTTGAAGCCAGGGGGTTCTTTGATTGTTATGGTAGGGCAGTCCTACTTGCCGGAAGTTATACAGCTGCTGGGAAAATATATGGCCTATCACTGGTGCCTGGCCTATTTAACACCGGGCGGGCAATCTCCGCAGCTTTGGCACAAAAGGACAAATACATTCTGGAAACCGGTACTGTGGTATACCAAAGGAGATTACACTGGCGATTACATCGGCGATGTATTGAAAAGCCCGCCCAATGATAACGACAAGCAATATCATGAATGGGGACAATCCCTAGGCGGAATGAAAGACATTGTAGAACGCTTCACCAACCCAGGCAATACCATCCTTGACCCGTTTGTTGGAGGAGGGACTACGGGCGTTGCGGCTATTACGATGGGAAGAAAATTTATCGGAACAGATATTGAAAAAGACAATATAGAAATTACGAAAAAGAGGGTGAAAGAAACATATGCCAGAAGTCAGGCAAGAAAGAACGGGGTGGCGGGATGAAGCGCTGTCCCGCAGGCACAGGAGATGGGGATGGGACTGCCCAGCAGTAGACTTGGATTTTTTATTTTTAGAATATGATCACGGGAGAGCCAGTGCGATCGTGGAATACAAAAACGAACATGCCGCGCCGCAGTATGCTTCACATCCTACTTATCAGGCGATGATAGATTTGGGAAACCGCGCTGGTATTCCAGTGCTTGCGTGCCGTTATGCCGATGATTTTTCGCAGTGGAAAGTAACGCAGCTTAATCACGAAGCCCGAAAATACATACCTAATCGAGTAACCTTATCAGAACAGGAATGGGTGCGGCTGTTATACCGTATACGGGGGTATGAGGTGCCGCAAGCTGTGCTGGACGCTATTTATACAGAGGTTTAGACAAAAAGAAAGCCGGGGCTATTCTTCCCCGGCCTTGGCGATGTATTCCGCAATAAACTTAAAGATTTTCAAAAATGTTTTGAGGGTCAGCACAAATCAGTGTTGGCCCTTTTTGTTTGAGAGGTGGTGATTATGGCCAAGGGCAAATATGAATATTGGTTGACGGAAGAGGGCCTTTTGGTGTTAGAAGGATGGGCCAGGGATGGGCTGACGGATGAGCAGATTGCTTCGAATATTGGAATTGGATATTCTACGCTACAGACGTGGAAAGGCAAATATCAAGACATTCAAGACTCCCTAAAAAAGGGGAAAGAAGTTGTGGATTACGCGGTGGAAAATGCTCTGCTGAAAAACGCGTTAAAGGGAGACACCACTGCTCAAATATATTGGCTGAAAAACCGGCGTCCTGATAAGTGGAGAGATAAGCCAGGCTATGAAGATACGAGGGAGCTGGACAAGCTGGACGCAATACTGAAGGGATTAAAAGACAATGCTGCGGCTCACGACTAAGCAAAAAGAATATATCCAAAAGGCCACCCATAGATGGAATATCAAAACCGGAGCTGTACGCTCTGGAAAGTCTTATGTCGATACAGCCTACACAATCCCGTCGAGAATTCGTGAGAGGGTTGGGAAACCGGGCCTATCCGTCATATTCGGTGTATCCAGGGACACAATCGAACGAAACGTGCTGCAGCCTATGCGGGAGATATATGGCTCCGGATTGATCGGGACAATCAATAACCGCAATGTTGCGAGAATATGCGGCGAGGACACCTATTGCCTGGGTGCTGAAAAGGTGAACCAGGTGGCCAAGGTACAGGGGGCGTCCATCAAATACGCCTACGGAGATGAGATTGCCAAGTGGAACCGGGAAGTATTTGAGATGCTTAAATCCCGGCTGGACAAACCATACAGCTGTTTTGACGGCGCATGCAACCCGGAAAACCCGACCCACTGGCTAAAGGAATTTATCGACTCGGATGCCGATATTTATCTGCAACAATATAGACTGTTTGACAATCCTTTTCTCCCAAAAGAATATGTAGAGAATATTTGCAAGGAATACGCTGGCACGGTTTATTATGACCGTCTGGTGGAAGGAAGATGGAAGCGGGCGGAGGGGGCAATCTATCGCTTGTTCGCTGACAATCCAGGGCGTTTTCAACATACTGTTAACAGACAAGATATCAGAGAAATCCGGATTGGAATTGACTTTGGAGGCAACGGTTCCGGTCACTCCTTTGTGGCAACAGCCGTGCTTTGGAATGGCTGCTATCACGCCCTAATGAGCCGAAAACATATGAAGCGGGATTTCCCACAAGGGATAGACGCAAACAAGCTGAGCGATCTTTTTCTCGCGTTTGTGGGAGACGTGATAGCCAAGTACGGAAAACCGAGATACGCGTTTTGGGACAACGCGGAGACGGTCCTCGGACAGAGCATAGAAAACGCCTGCCAGAAGGTATACCCATACCTCACTGTTGTACCAGCGTGGAAAAAGAGAATCAATGACCGGATCGAGTTTACCGTCAAGCTCATGGGGGCTGGGCGTTTTTTTATGACGGAAGATTGTGAAACGCTATCAAAAGCCATGCAAGACGCGGTATATAACAGCAAAGTGCAGGAGGAACAACGCCTTGACGACGGAAGCACAGACATAGACACGCTAGACGCTTTTGAATACACCATAGAGCGTGACATGAGCGGAGTCCGATATAATCCTGTGAAAGGAGGAATCTGATATATTCAGGCTTTCAAACGATGAAGAACTGGACGTTATAAAACTGGGGGAGTTTTTAAACAAACACCAGGAATGGGTCCAAAAACGGTATAAGCCGCTGATGGATGCCTACATGACAAGGTATCCAATATTTGGCCTGCCGCCAAAACCGGAATATAAACCGGACAAGCGGATCGCGGTAAACTTCGCGAAATACATCACCGATACTATGAACGGCTTTTTTATCGGGATTCCAATTAAAGTCATGTGTGATGAGGACAAAGCGGTGGCGGATTATGTGGAGTTCCTGGACCAATACAACGACCAGGACGACAATAATGCAGAGCTGTCAAAGATGTGCTCTATCTATGGCAAGGCCTATGAAATGTACTATGTGGATGATCTAGGGAATATCGGCATCACCTATCTATCGCCGGAAGAAGCCTTCATGATCTATGATGACTCGATTCTGGAGCGGCCCAGATATTTCTGCCGGGTGTATAAGGACGCGGATGACATAGTCTATGTCAGCGTATCGGATGACACCAGGGTGCGCTATCTATCCATGGAAGGCGGACTCCACTGGCTGCCAGAAGAAGAAAAAAGCCATGGGTTTGAAGGCGTACCTGCCACAGAGTACCGAGAAAACGAGGAAGAGATCGGGATTTTCGAACCGGTGCTTACCATGATTAATGAGTACAACGAAGCGGTCAGCGAAAAGGCAAATGATGTTGCGTATTTTGCGGACGCTTATCTAAAGGTGCTCGGCGCGAAGGTGCTGCCGGATAATTTGCAGGAAATCAGGGATAACCGGATTATCAATTTTGAGGGCCTTCTCGATAATGGCCAGCTTGAAGTCGATTTCCTCCAAAAGCCGGACGGAGACACCTCCCAAGAGCATCTGCTCGACCGGTTGGAAAAACTGATCTTCCAAATCTCCATGGTGGCCAATATTTCAGACGAGAATTTCGGAACGTCTTCCGGGATCGCGCTGAAATACAAGCTGCAGGCTATGAGCAATTTGGCGCTGACCAAGCAGCGGAAGTTTACCAGCGGCATGAACCGGCGCTATATGCTGATATTTTCTAACCCAGTGAGCGGGATGAAGAAGGACGACTGGGTCAAGCTGACCTATCAGTTCACCCAGAATATCCCTTCTAACCTTTTGGAAGAGTCCCAGATCGCCGGGAACCTTGCGGGAATTGTCAGCCAGCAGACACAGCTTTCTATCCTGTCCTGCGTGGACAATGTACAGCAGGAGATGGAACAGATCAAACAGGATGAGGAGGAAGGCATCACGGATGGTTTCCCGACCAATCGAACGGTGGAGGTAGAAGATGTCGTACTGGACGAGACGGCAGGAACAACTGAAGCAAACGGCTGAGAAGGACGAGGCTAAGCTTAAAAAGCGGCTGTCGTCCTTTTTTGACGCTGAATTCAAGCGGCTGGAAAAGGAGATCGCCGCGTATTATCAGACATATGGCGTGGATAATGTCATCGAATACCGCCGGTTGTTGGAGTCCCTGTCTGACGAGGACCGGCAGCTGCTTATAGAGCGTATGGATGAATTTGTCCGGAAGTACCCTCAGTACGCTGATCTTATGCCGGTACGGGAGACTATTTACCGGCTTAACCGATTAGAAGGGCTGCAATACTCCGTATTCATGGAGGAGGCCAACATTGCCGGATACACAAGCGAGCAGATGACCACCTATCTGACTGGTTTATCTCAAAAAGGTGTTAACATGGCCATGGAAACCCTGGGATTCGGAAAAAGCTTTTATGCCATCAATGCAGCGGTAGTGAAGCAGTTTGTAGATGTGCCTTGGTGCAATGGGGAAAACTTTTCAACGCGCATATGGAACGACACCCGGAAGCTGGCCCAGTATCTCAACCAGGATATTGCCCAGGGATTCGCGAGAGGCGACAGCTATGACAAGCTGGTGAGGCAGCTGCGCAAACGTTTCAGCAATGTCAACCGCCGGGATGCTTACCGGCTGATCTTCACCGAGGGGACTTACGTCATGGCGGAAAGCTCCATGCAGCCGTTTACGGAGGATTTTGAGAGGTACCGGCTTTCTCCTGTCATGGATGGGCGCACCTGCCCGATCTGCAGGAGCCTGGCACGACAGGTATTTGAAATTAAAGACCGCCAGCCAGGGGTAAACTTCCCGCCTATCCACCCGTGGTGCCGCTGTTCCTGGGAGATTGTGGTTGATGATTGGGATAAATGGATCGACGATTATGTAGCCAAGCATCCCGGGGATGCAAAGCGGGCGGAAACGGTTGCAAAGCGGGTGGATGATGATATAATTAATAAAAAGGAAGATATGCTAAAGATAGACTTACAGTTTTTTGCAGAGAAAGATATAAAAAATCAGGAGTCTAGATCTTTGAAGCGTGCAATCCGTAAATACCAGGCAAGAATTGAAGATCATGAAGCCAAGATCAAAAATCCTAAAGAGATATATCCTGAATGGGATACATATGACTGGCGTTATCAGGAAGGATTAAAGCGGCATTGGAACAAAGAAATTCGAAACTTCCGGCAATCTATTCAAGATCGAATAGACGAATTAAAGGAAAGAGGTGATTACGATGAGTAAGCTCAGCGAAGAATCGTTAAAATACATCATAGCCAGACTGGTTAATAATGCAAATGAAGCCGTAGAAGAGAGCGAAAAGGATAAAGGTAATGTATTTAATCAAGGACGGCGTCTTGCGTACTATGAGATGTTAGATGTCTTGAAAAGCGAACTAGATGTAAGGGATGCAGACCTGAAGGAATTGGGTTTAGATTTTGATGTGAATAAAATCGTATAAAAACCAAACACCACCAGTCAGAAATAGCCGGTGGCTTTAAGGGGTGAAAAGGTATGGCAAGAGACGATATAGAAGTTATCCAGTATAAAATACTGGCGTACTTATACGAGAGCCTGAAAGTAGGACACGCTACGGCGCTTGAAGAAGTCGCATGGAAATGCAAACTGTTTGATATCACCCGGGAATACTGGCTCGTGATTATGAAAACACTCATAGATTCAGGGTATGTATCTGGGCTCAAGTATGTAGGGGCAAAAGACATGGAGGGCGTTTTGGAAGTTGGGATATTCACCATCACAGGCGAGGGAAGGAAATATCTCGTAGAAAACAGCACGATGCAGAAAGTAAAAGACATGCTTGGCGAAGCATTCAAGATTGTGCTGGGCGGATTGATAGGGATGCTGTAAATTATAACCACCATCCATTGTTGACTGGTGGTTTTTTTATGCCTATTTTGAGGAGGATACGCTATGGACATGGGGACAATTGATATCAGGATTTTGGCGGAAAAGGTAGAGGACTTTTTGTACGATCAGTTGGGGAGAGAACGCTATGTGGTGTGTATCTTGCGGGAGATATACAATCGACTTCTTGAAAATCTGGATGGCTGGCCTCTTGTACCGAATGGGGAAATCCATAGTTGGAAGGAGAAAAAGGAATGAAACAGCTTTACTTTTTCCACGCCCCTTGGTGCCCGCCTTGCCGCTTCTTTGAAAAGCAATTTATCTCTCCTTTGGCGTCCATGGTAGGACAGGATAAAATCGTCAGGATCGATGTACAGAAAGAACCCTTCCGAGCGGACCGCTACGGAGTCAGCCGGGTTCCGATGGCAATCTTGATGGAAGGTGGAAAGGCGGTGGATTACGTCGGCATGGCAGATTTGGAAAGATGCGCCCAGTTTCTGAAAGGAGAGTGATCCGCATATCTCCCACCGGCAGGGAACAGCCGGGTAGAAAAGAGGTGGTGTGATTTGATTGCCGTTTCCGCCACAGACGGCGGAATCGCCTTAGAAGGCCATGCGGGCTACGCCCAGGCAGGCAAGGATATTGTCTGCGCCGGAGTGACCGCTTTGGTACAGACGCTGATCGTCTCACTGGAGGAGCTGACAGCAGATCAAATTGAATACTCCATATCCCCAGGAAAGGCGGATATACGCTATAGGAATCTGTCAGAGGTAGGAAGGCTTCTGGTGGGTTCCTTTTTTGTTGGACTCAAAGAAATTGAGAGGGAATTCCCGGAGTATATCCGGTTATCTTGTCCGCAACGACAATAAACTACGGGCAACGGCGCGGACTCGTGACGGGCCGGGGCAGAAAGGATAACGTATGAAAAACAGATATTTTTTACAACTCTTTGCGGAAGGCGAAGGGGGCGGGGCTGCTACAGAGGGCGGCAACGCAACCGGCGCGACAGGCGAAGGAACAACGCAGACGAACGCACAAAATACCATATCTTTTGACGACTTTCTAGCACAGGAGGGCCATCAAGCCGAATTTGACCGGAGGGTCAGCAAGGCTATCCAAACCGCTGTTGCGAATGCTCAGAAGAGATGGCAAACACTGACGGATGATAAGGTGTCGGAGGCCGAGAAGCTGGCGCAGATGACCGGCGAGCAAAAAGAAAAATACCGGGCGGATAAAGCGGAAAAAGAGCTTGCTGAGCTGAAGCGGCAGATTGCTTTAGGCGATATGGCCAAAACCGCACGGAAAATGCTGGCAGATGAGCAGATTTCTATTCCAGACGAAATGGTGATGCATCTGGTAACAGACGATGCGGAAAAGACAAAAGAGATCGTGGAGAGTTTTGCTAAATCCTATAAGGCGGCATTGCAAGCAGGCATCAAAGAGGCGTTCCGAGGTAATCCGCCCAAAGCCAACCAAGGCGAAACCACAGTGACCAGAGAGCAGATTCTCGCTGTAAAAGACACCAATGAAAGACGCCGCTTAATCGCGGAAAATCCACAATTATTTGTTAGGAGGTAACTATGAACAAACTACAGTTATTTGCCGCTGAGCCCAATGTTATTACGACTCAGCAATTTTCTGTCAACCCGAGAGAGGTTGATTTTGTCACCAGCTTTGGCCACGAAATTACCGCGCTGACCGAAGTCATGGGGATTAGCCGCCCCATCCGCAAGGCAAACGGCACCACCCTGACCGCCAAGAAGGCCACCGGTGAGCTTCAGAGCGGGATTGTAGCGGAGGGCGATGTAATCCCTCTGTCCCAGTTCGAGGTGGAGCCTGTGGAGTATGCGCCTATCCAGCTGCAGAAATACCGCAAGGCGGTGACCATTGAGTCCATTGAGAAATACGGGCTGGAAACCGCTGTGGGTATGACCGATGATGAATTCAAGGTCCAGCTGCAGGATGAGGTGCTGGCGACCTTCTATAACTTCCTGCTCACCGGTCAGCTGACCAGTGAGGAAAGCACCTTCCAGATGGCGGTGGCCATGGCGATCGGTCGGGTAAAGGACGCGTTTAAAAAGATGCACCGTTCCGCAACAGGCGTGGCTGTGTTCGCCAATACCCTGGATATTTACGAGTATCTGGGTGGCGCGCAGGTTACAGTCCAGACTGCTTTTGGCATGGACTATGTGGAAAACTTCCTGGGTGCGGATATCCTGTTCTTCTCTTCTGAAATCCCCCAGGGCCGGGTCATTGCAACGCCGGTCAACAATGTGGCCGTGTATTACGTGGATCCAGGCGATTCTGAATTCTCCCAGGCCGGCCTTTCCTACACCACCGACTCCCAGGTTCCTTATATCGGATTCCATACCGAGGGCAACTACCAGCGGGCACAGTCTGAGTCCTTCGCCCTCATGGGTTTAACCTTGTTTGCGGAATACCTCAACGCTATCGCTGTAATCACTATTACAGATGCACCAGAACTGAAGACCATCACTGTAACTCCTGCTGAAGGCACAGCAGTAGGAACCACAAAAGCATCTGTATCCGGGAACACCACAACGAATCTGAAATATAGGCTGGCGGATGCGGCTGCAGACGTGGAGTATGGCCAAAATGTGAGAAACTGGACGAATTTTACAGCGAATGCCGACATCTCGGCTACAGCGGGGCAGACCATTACGGTGGTTGAGTATGACGATTATTACAAGGCTGTTGGACAAGGCAGCGCTGCGGTTGTTGTAAACGACGGCCAGTAAGGAGCCGCTATGGATGAACTGCTTACTCGATTGAAAACACGGCTCCCAGACACCGAATTGACGGATGAGCAGCTATCTGAGTATCTGCAGACCATGAGCGACAGACTCTGTTTGCGTCTTGGGGTTGATACGCTTCCAACGCTATTTCAATCCATCTGCGTAGACGCCACCGTGAAGATGGTGCGCAGGACATATTATGAAGGTATTTCCTCGGAGGGTGTGGCCAATATTTCCACATCCTTCGTGGACAATATCCTGGCGGAATACGACGATGAAATCGGAGATTGGAAGGCCATCCAAGCATCATCCGGCAACAGCAATAAGGTGGTGTGCTTCCTGTGATATGGAAATCCTGTCAATTACAGATTATCACCGGGCAGACAGAGGACGCCCTGGGCAATATGGTGGGAGGTGAATGGCAGACGGTGAAAGACACCTTCTGCCGGTTCACCCCCTGGACAGATGAACAGATCGCCTTGGAAGGCCGTGACGTCACCAGGAACCAGCAGCGGTTCGCCGTCCCCATACCCTTTGCAAGATTCCCGGAATGTACCCACGCCGTCATTGATGGAATCCGCCAGCAGATCACGGAGAAGATTGACCTCACACCCAGATACACCGTGATCCAGGTCAAGGCGTATAAGGAGTGATAGCGTGGCGAATTACAGGCTCACCTTAAAGGGCATTGAGAATCTACAGGATGAGCTCAATAGGCTGGGCGGCATTAGATTGGAGGCCATTCAAAAGAAACAGCTGATAAATCTGCTTGACCGAGCCAGAGCTCCGGGCGGTACGCCGGTGGACACTGGAGAGCTGAGAGAATCATCCGTGGTGAATTTCGGAGATATGACCATGGGTTATACAAAGGAATACGCGCCCCATGTTGAGTACGGCCATCGCACTGTAAACGGCGGGTTTGTCCAGGGACAACGGTTCTTGCAAGCCAACGTCGAAGCCCAGCGGGAAATCTATCGAGAAGACGTCCTTAAAGCCATCAGAAAGGGGAAAAGGTAAATGGCCTATCAGAAATTATCCCCCATCGCCCTCATGGCGGCGGTGCGGGACAAGGTGGAAGCGGGGACGGGGCTTCGATGCTATGACGCGGTGCCTCTCAACGCCGTCAGCCCTTTCTATTTCGCGGAGGTTATACGGATTCAGCCTTCCAATACCAAAACCATGTTCCGGGATAACTACACGGTATGGATCCATTGCATTGCCGCAGCGCCAAAAACGGGGGAAGCGCCTTCCTCGGTAGGGGTGTACAACCTCATTGAACAGTTACAAGAGGCTTTGACGGAGGATATCGCTCTGCCAGAGCCTTTTGAGCTGATTATGCAGACAGACGGAGGCGTCCAAACCATTAAAACAGACGAGACAGAGGAAAAACACGCCGTGGTCACCTATGATTTTATGGTGTGCTATGGGTTCAAATGCAAGCTTTAAAGGAGGCTAAATATGAACAAATTACAGCTATTCGCTTTTGATAACAACAACTACTGCGATTTTTCCAGCTCCGCGGCCAAAGCGGTGGCAGGCAAGGATATCCTGCTTGCCATCTGGAGCGCGGACGGTTCTAAACTGCTTGCCATCAGCGGCCAGCAGGGGCTGACCATCAACCGCTCTGCCGACTCCATTGAAATTACTTCTAAGGACACCCAGGGCGGATGGAAGTCTAAAATTGCCGGTATGAAGGAGTGGAGCATCGACAACGATGGCCTGTATGTGCCAAACGATGAGTCCCACACCATTCTTTCCCAGGCTTTTGATAACTCTGATCCGGTGTGCATCAAGGTTATCAACGGAAAGACCAAAGAAGGCATGTTCGGAGGCCTGGCAGTCATCACCGACTATCCCTTAGAGGCTCCCTACGACGACGCTATGACCTACTCCCTGACCTTGGAAGGTATGGGCGCTCTGGTGGACCTGCTGGCGCAGCCGGTGGACCCCGATACCATGCCTGACGGCACCGCAGCCTTGGAGGGGCTGACCGTGGTATCTGTAGCAGGTACTGCTGACGGAGATACCGCCGTCTATGTCAATCCAGCCCTTGGAGCCTCTAATAAGTATTTCTATAAGACTGGGGAGGCGCCCCTGGCCTATCCTGCTTACGGTGAAACGATTACCCAGACCGGCTGGGACGGCGCCAGTGAAATTTCCGATTTGACCGGTGGGCAGCAGATCATGGTCATTGAGGCGGATTCCGCTGGTAAGGCGCTGAAAGCTGGCGTCGCTACGATTACTGTAAAAACTGCCTAGGAGGTACCGTCATGTTTGAACATAAAGGGAAAAAGTATGAGTTGGCTTTCAACATTGGCCGACTCAAGCTGGTGGAAAGCCAGATGAAAACATCTGTGGTGGCTGACATTGTGGCGACCAATGGAGCTTTGTCCCTTTCCTCCCTCGAGGCGTATTTCGGATACTGCTTAAAAGAGGCTGGAAGCAACGATTTTGTTCCCAGGGAAAAGGCTGTGGAGATTGCGGAAGCCCTAATGGAGGAAAAAGGTTATATGGCGGTCAATAACATGGTGGTCACAAAACTGACCAAGGATATGCCTTTTTTATTCCGCACCGCCTGATTGACTATCGATATTTCCAATCAGGAGAACAAGATGAAGCTTTAGCAGAAATGGCGAAGCCTTACAGCGATGTAATGGACTTCGCCTTTTTTGCTGCCAATTTTCATTATTCACGGGCGGATTATGACGCCATTACCCCCACAGAACGGGCTTTTATCTACAAAGCGTGGGAGGACAAGACAGTGTCGGAATCTACCGTGCTGCGGGATGCCGTGTTCAACGCCGTTTCCAACGCCTTCCGCAAGAAGAACCAGAAGTTTAGGAAGCTGTGGAAAAAACGCCAGGAGAAAGCGGATATGGAGGTTATTTCCCAAAACCTTTCCATCATCGAAGAGGTGGAGGAGAAGGAGGGAAAGGGCTGGGTGTCCATGATTTATGAGAAAAATGGGCTGAAGATGCCGGAAAGGAGGAAAAAGCTTGCCTGATTATACCCTATCGGCAAAGGTTACTGGTGATGCGACGAATTACGAAAAAGCCATGCGAGGCGCTGAATCGGTTACCGAAAAGTTTTCTAATACTGCGGATAACCTGGGGTCGAAACTAGCTGGCGGATTGGCGAAAGGGTTCAAGGTTGCCGCAACCGCCATTGCGGGTGTATCGGCCGCTCTTGGCGCCGGGGCGGTGGCGGGTGTGAAATACAACGCCACCATCGAACAGTATGAGACCTCTTTTGAGGTAATGACAGGTTCCGCCGAAAAGGCTGCGGAGGTGGTGGAACGCCTCAAGAAAATAGGCGCTGCAACCCCTTTTGAACTTCCAGAATTAGCCGATGCAACCCAGCTGCTTATGAACTACGGCTTTACCGCCGATGAGGCTATTGACCGAATGATGATGCTGGGCGATATTTCGCAAGGCTCCGCGGACAAGATGCAGCGCATTGCCACAGCCTATGGCCAGATGTCCAGCGCGGGAAAGGTACAGCTGGAAGATATCAAGCAAATGATAGAGGCTGGATTCAATCCTCTGCAGGAAATTTCTGAGAGTACCGGCGAATCCATGGAAAGCCTCTATGAACGGATCAGCGACGGCTCCTTGGCGGTAGAAGAAATTACCGAATCCATGCAGCGGGCAACCTCTGAGGGCGGCAAATACTTCCAGTCCATGGAAAAACAGTCCCAGACCCTAAACGGGCTGATCTCTACCCTCAAAGACAACGCCCAGCAACTTCTAGGCGAGGTAGTACAGCCCATCTCTGATTCCATCCGGACAGAATTACTTCCTGCCGCTATCGATACGGTGGACGAGCTGTCCAACGCCTTTAAGGCAAACGGGCTGGAAGGGCTTGTAAAAGAGGTCGGAGACGCGTTGTCCGACGCTGTGACCGGAGTGGCCCAAGCCGCTCCCGATATGATTGACGCCGCTGTGGACGTGATCGAGGGATTTATTGACGGCATCAAGAAGAACAAGAACAAGCTCCTTCGGGCAGGCGGAGAAATTGCCACTTCCTTGGCTGACGGCATTGCTGACTTGTTGCCCAAAGAAATCGGCCGTCCCATCAAAAAAGCTATCGACGCCATATCAGATTCCTTCAAAAGTGGGGGGCTGCGGAAGGCTGTAGAGTCCTTCGGGAAGGTGCTGGAAAAGTTGAGTGCGTTCATCGGGGGAATCGCTGAAGATGTGTTGCCGTTGCTTACTGGGGCGTTGGACTTTTTGGGGGAAAACTTTGAAATTGTTGCCGAGCTGGCAGTTGATCTGCTTGGGGCCATTATGGCGCTGAAGGCGGTAGAGGGCGTTTCAAAAATTATTGGAACACTTTCAGGAAACCTTTATGCGCTTGCTGGAATGGCTGTTATTGGCGGCCTCGGCGCTTTGATTACAGGGTTTGCCCAATACCATTATGCCGTAGAACAGAGTCTAGGCCCCACCCAGGAATTTGTTGATGAGACCCAGGAGCTCATTGATAAAACCAACGAGACAAGGGAAGCTTTGCAGAACCTGGGAACCACCCGCGAGGAATCCATGGTGGATATCGATGGGGAGATCGCCGGCATCCGGGATTTAGCGGATCAAGTGTTTGAGCTTGGGGAAAAGTCCAACAAAACGGCGGACGAAAAACAGTTATTGCTGGACAAAATCGAAGTCCTCAACAGCAAGATGCCAGATTTGGAGCTGTCCTATGATGAAACTAAAGACAGCATCTCAAAAACCAAGGATGAAGTATATGAATTCATCGACTCCTTAGAAGAGCAGATGAAAACCCAGGCCCTTATGGACCTTACCCAGGAAGCCATCAAAGAACGCACCAAGGCGGAGATGGAGCTTGTGGAGCTGGAACAGCAAAGAGCCGACGGCATGAAGGAATTGGCCGATCTGGGTGGCCAATTAGCGGGTCAGTATGCGATCATAGATAGCGCAGAAACCACCTGGGCACAAAAAGAGGAAGCGCAAGCAAAGATTGAAGATTTAACTCGGCAGTATGATGCGGCGAGCGAATCTCAACAGAATCTTAACAACCAGATCAGCGGCTTCAAGGATGACATCGCTAAAGCCAACGAAGAAATCCAATTCTGCAAAGATTCCGTCAACGACCTTGCTACCTCCATGGACGATGCGGGTACATCTGCGGAAGAATCGGGAGAGAAGATCGAAACCTCGGCCAGCGAGGCCAACGAGGCGGTGGAGGCTGTCTCTGTCAGCGCCGCCTTGGCGTACACCGGCACGGGGGACGCCGCAGAGAATATGTCAAACCGCGTGGCGGGCTCTTATAGGACCATCCAGGGGAAATCCGGCGAACTGGTTGTGTTCACCAAGGGCAAAACCGATGAGATGAACACCTCCTTTGACGGCGTCGGCAGCTCTGCGGAAAACATGGCAAACCGCGTTGGAACATCCACCGACAATATCAAAACGGATTTTGACGAAACAGCGGGAGCTGCGGAGGGCTCTGCCAGCCGGACTACCGCCGCGCTGGCGGGTATCACCACCGATGTTGCAAATCAGACGGCGAATATCGTTTCCCAGGTTGCCAATGCCGGAAGCGGCGTGGACGCTGTATCTCAGATCGTTTCCACCGCCTTTGGCGGTATGGGAACCGCGGCG
Organism: Candidatus Pararuminococcus gallinarum; assembly: GCA_904419775.1. Lineage (GTDB taxonomy): Bacteria > Bacillota > Clostridia > Oscillospirales > Ruminococcaceae > Zongyangia > Zongyangia gallinarum. Next base: position 44,412 of record CAJFSX010000005.1, read on the forward strand.
CAGACGGCCAACGCAGAAGTGGGCTCCGCTACCTCCAGCATGTCCAGCCAGTCCGGGACCGATTTCGGTAATATCGCCCAGAACTGCCGGGATATGGTCAACAGCATGATTATCGCCATTATTCCCGGCATGAATGACTTCCGCAGCACCATCAGCGACGGACTTACCGGCGCATACACCATCGCCAAGTCTAAGTTTCACGACATGGTGCAGGCGGGAAAAATGGCCGCCAACGATATGTATGGTGTAGGGCAGGAGATGGCCAACGGCATTGCCAGCGGGCTTAACAGCCGCAGCGGCTTTTTGATGAGCACCATCCGGGGCATTGTCAATCAGATGGTGGCGGCAGCTAAGGCAGAGGCAGATGTAAATTCTCCCTCTGGAGTGACTCGAGATGAGCTGGGCGCTCCTTTGGCCCAGGGCATCGGAGTGGGCTTTGCGGATGCGTTCCCCTTCGCCCAGATGCGGGAGACGTTGTCAAACGGCATCAGCAGGATGTCTGACGTGATCCAGCCTATCAATCAGCGGGTGAGCCCGGCAGGCGTCGCAGCGGGCACAGGAGGGGCCGCGTCCTATCAAGCTGACGTCAGCGCTGTGTTCGACGGCATGGCCATCCAGATTATCAACAACACCACGGTAGACGGCACGCCGCTGAAAGAAACTGTCTCCAACTACACCATCCGTAAGATTGGGAACCAGCAGCGGGCGGTACTGAGGGCGCAAGGAGGTTTTGCATGATCTGTACACAAAACACAAAGCCGTGTGGATGCGGCTACGATATTCAGTACAACAACACGGTAGGAAAAGATATGGGGGTTATCCTCTATGACTATCCGACGATCACATCCTCCAAGAAAAGCTTTACCTCCTACGCTATTCCAGGAAGGCAGGGAGAGCTGGTTTCTGACGACGAATCCTCCAGCAACATTACCATTACCTGTAACTTTACCATCCTGGCTGAAGATGTAAATGCGGTGATCCGAAACCTTCGTAGGTGGCTGACGGGTACAGGGGAACTTATCCTCAGCGATTCCCCCTACTGCTATTACGAGGTGCTGTCCATCCAATTGGGAGACCTGGAAAGGATTCTCAACCATTACGCCAAAATCTCCGCCGTATTCACCTGCACGCCCTATGAATTTGAGCGGGAGGGGAAAAAGCCGAGATCGAACATCGATTATAACGCCTATGATCTATGCAAACCCACCTATCAGATCACCGGTGAGGGTGTTTGCACCTTGACGGTCAACGGAAAGGCCATGACGGCCAATATCGGGCAGAACCTGACTATCGACAGCCGAAAGATGCTTGCTTACCGGGCGGACGGTACACTGATGAATACCTCTGTCACTGGAAGATATGAGGATTTATGGATTCCGCATGGGGATTGCGAGATCAGCATAACCAGCGGCTTTACGCTGCAAATCATCCCAAATTGGGGGTATGAGGCATGATTCAGATTTACAGCCCCGCCAACACGGATTATACCAAAAACGGGGACATGACCCTCATGGCTACCCGGTGCGATGTCCACGCTGTTTTAAACGGTGCGTGGGAGCTGGAGCTTTCCCATCCTATTGATGCAGACGGGCGGTGGAAATATATTGAGGGCGGTGCTGTGATTTCAGCTCCGTCTTTCAATGGAGACCAGCTTTTCCGCATCAAGGAAACAGACAAGGATGATTCCGGGGTCACCGCCACGGCGGAGCCTATCTTCATGGATGCCAGAGACGATTGTTTCTTGGTGGACGTTAGGCCCACGGATAAGACGGGTCAGCAGGCCCTCGACATCATGACAGCGCCAAACAGCAAATATACCGGCAGCTCCAATATTACCAAAATAGCGACGGCCTACTATCAATTTAAAAACCTGATTGAGGCCATCAATGGCAATGATGATAACAGCTTTGTCAAGCGGTGGGGCGGAGAGATTTATTTCAACAACTACCAGGTCATCATCAATAACCAAGTGGGCGGAGATTATGGGGTGTCCGTACTCTACGGGAAGAATGCCTCCAAAAACGGAGTATCAGAGACTATTGATACTTCCGATATTATTACCCGCATTTATCCCAAGGCCTACAATGGTTATACCATGACAAACAACGGATACGTAGATTCCCCTCTCATCAATACCTATCCGGTTATAAAGGCGCGCACTATCACCTTCGATAATGTGAAGATGCGGGAGGACGCCAACGAGGACGACGAGGAAAACGGAATCATCGTTTGCGACACCCAGGAGGAACTGGACGACGCGCTGGAAGAACAGTGCCAGGCAGAGTATGAAGCCGGGGCAGACAAGCCTAAAGTGACCATCAGTGTGGATATGGTGCTTGTTGAAAATACGGTCAACTATGCGGAGTATAAGGGCCTAGAGACTGTTTCTCTAGGCGATACTGTCCACTGTGAGTATTACCGCCTGGGGATTGTAACCAATGCAAGAGTCAGAGAAATCACCTACGATTGCCTGCGGCAGAGGACAACAAAGGTTGTGATCGGTGACGAACCCTACCAATATTTCAACAATGTGTCATCAGGTGTCAATCGGATTGATGGCGCAATCCGTCCAGATGGTTCTTTGATTGCCGAACAGATTCAGGGCTTTATCAACAGTGCATACGCACAGCTGCGGCTTCAAAACAGTGTAGCCCAAAAGCAGGATGTGCGGGCCATCCTCTTCGAAGACTTGGACCCCAGCAGCGATCTTTTTGGCGCTATTTCTATCGGCACCCAAGGCCTCCAAATTGCTGACAGCCGCACTTCAGACGGGCGTGACTGGGACTGGGGAACAGCGATTACCGCAAAAGGAATGAATGCCAGCTTGATTACTGTCGGGCTCATCAGCGCCAATATGGTGCGGGCCGGTGTATTGGCATCGCAAAACAACAGGCTTAAATTTGATTTGGATAATGCTCTGCTACAGACGTTTGACGCCAACGGGAATATAACAATGGAATTCACAGAGCGCGGTCTCTCGTTCATCCACGGAGGGGTTACGCTATTGGAAATCAGCTCAGATGACGCTGGGAACGTCAATTTTGCTTGGCGTGGGCCAACTGGTAAACTTGCGTTTCGTCGAGAATCTACAGCGTATCCCATTGAAGAGTTCCTGACTATCTATCCATATGATATGGGGCCAGATCAAGAAGGCGGGGTTCACACATTCCATCTCTATCCATATAGCATTGATATGAACGGGGAAAATGTGGGGAGCAGTAGTAGTAAAGGGAGTATTTCGAATGTAAACAGTATCAGCGTATGGGGCGAGATCACGGCGGTACGGAATAACCGGAATGTCTACGCGGTGTTGTCCGCGCCGTCAGGAGAGGACAGGGTTCTGCAAATCGGCATAGAAAGCGGAAGCAACCTGACCCTCCACGGGACGGCGCAAACCTTCTACATCGCCATCACGTCCTCCGATGAGATGCTCAAGGACAATATTGCCGACACAGCGGAGCAGGCCCTTTCTCAGGTCAACGCAATCCGGCATAGAAGCTTTACATGGAAAGAGGGGGCTGTTAAGGAAAAGCTGGGGTATGTTGCCCAGGAGTTGGAGAAAATCAACGCACGGTGGGTGGATCATGTGCCACAGCCAGACGGTAAAGACATGGTTCAGCCTAGAATAGACCGCATTGTCCCTTACCTAAGCAAAGCGATCCAAGAATTATCCGCGAGAATAGATGAACTGGAAAGGAAGGTGAAATCTTGAGTATAGAAAGGATTCTTTTTTTTGAAAGAACAGATACAACGCCTCCTATTCATGTAGTGCAGTACACCAATGCGATTCCTTTGATATTTACCATTAAGGATTGGGAAATCCCCAGTGGAGCAGAGGCTAGAATCTTTATCAAAAAGCCTTCCGGCCTAGAGGTATACACAACGGCCAGTATCAGTGGAGAGACGATAACCGTGAATCCCACCACCCAGATGTATGCCGAAAGCGGAAAACAGTTTGGGCAGTTGCAGATCATCAAAGACGAAATAGTCCAGGCGTCTTTCTTGTTACCATTTGATGTTGAGCCTAACATTATTACCGAATCAGCTATTGAAAGCACTAATGAATACACTATCATTGATCAATTAATCGAAGACGCTCAGCAGGCAGTAGAGGCGGCCAACGAAGCGGCGAAAAATGCCAGTTATACTCCCAAAATTGGCAGTGATAACACTTGGGAAATCTGGAACAAAGAGTCACAATCCTACCAGTCTACCGGCGTCAATGCTACAGGCCCTCAAGGCCCACAAGGAGAACAGGGAGAGCCAGGCCCTCAGGGAGAGCCAGGACCTACAGGACCAGCGGGCCCTGCGGGTAGTGTTACGTCTGTCAACGGTATCGAGCCGGACGACAGCGGCAATGTTGATATTGGGGACATTGGAACTTCGCCCGTATCGTTTACAGAATCGCAATGGAAAACGGGTACTAGCGGTTCATATTTTATTCGGTTTACCTACTCTAATGGAAACGTACCATGGCCCGTAGCTGTATACAAAACAGTTCCACAAATGGGATACCCGTACATCACGGACTATTTTCTAGTGATGTGTGAGGTTAAACGCTACGATGACGAGAATTATGGGGCGCAAATTTCGTTAACTTCAAAAGAGCCATTTGATGGATATCTAGTGTTTTAGGGAGGAATTGCATGAGTATAGCGTCATTAACCGGAGCCCCTACTCCATACGAAGTAACGGGGAAAATTGATGAATTAATAACACAGGTCAACCAAAACGACACAGACATAGACGCGAAGATTTCCACCAGCCAGAAGGGAGCGTCCAGCGGCGTGGCCTCCCTGGATACCGCCACCAAGGTGACAGCAACCCAGGCCAGCGCCGATGTTATGACAGCATCAGGAACAGCATTGACCCTGACCACGTCCTACGCCGGGAAGCTAGTGAAGTGTACCAGGTCTTCCGGCACCTGCACCATCACCATCCCTTCCAATACCACAGCGTCCCTCCCGGTGGACACCGAGATCGAGATTGTGAGATATGGGGCGGGA
>CAJFSX010000006.1 GCA_904419775.1 Candidatus Pararuminococcus gallinarum
GCTGCCCTTCCGGGGTCCAATGCTATCTGCGAAAAAAGGAAAGACACCTCTCCATCAGCTTCCGGGGCTCCGATTCCCCCAAGGACTGGGAGTCGGATTTTTCCTTCGGGAAAAAGACCATCCCCTATGATAACCAGGATACAAAAGTCCGGGTTCATGAAGGCTTTTTGAGGGCCTATAAAAGCCCGGCGGTCCGAGAGAGAATCCACGGCCAGGTTTCGCAAGAGTTGATTCACATCTGCATCTGCGGGCATTCCTTTGGCGCTGCTCTGGCCATCCTGTGCGCGGTGGACCTGCAGTACTGCTTCCCTCATAAGGACATCCAGGTCATCACCTTCGGCTGCCCCCGGGTGGGAAACCAGGCTTTCCAAAGGTCCTTTGACAAACGGGTGTTCAAGGCCATCCGTGTGGTCAACGGCAACGACATTGTCACCAAGATTCCCTTTGCCTTTATGGGATACCGCCATGTGGGAGGATGCATCCATGTGGGGCCTCCCCGCATCTGGGGCGTATACTCCTTGCGGCAGCACCGGATTCAGGACTATTACGGCTCCCTGCTGCAAAGAATGCTGGGTTAGGGTTTTATTGCGCCGTCATAAAAAACAGGATATAATAAGGCTGACTTTAAGAATGAGGGTGAGAGCGGATGTATATTGCCGATTTACATATCCATTCCAAATACTCCAGGGCCACCAGCCGGGACTGTGTGCCGGAGCAACTGGACTTTTGGGCCCGGCGGAAGGGAATTGACTTTCTGGGCACCGGGGATTTTACCCATCCGGCATGGAGAAAAGAGCTGGAGGAAAAATTGATCCCCGCCGAAGAGGGACTTTACCGCCTGCGGGATGAACTGTGCCAACAACCGGCCGGTGTGGCCGGAGAGCCGCGTCAGCCCCGCTTTGTCCTTTCGGGGGAGATTAGCTCTATTTATAAGAAGAATGGCAAGGTGCGCAAGGTTCATAACGTCATCCTGCTCCCCAGCCTGGAGGCGGCGGATACCCTCGCCCACAAACTGGAAGCCATCGGCAATATCCACTCCGATGGACGGCCTATCCTGGGGCTGGACAGCCGGGATTTGTTGGAAATTACCCTGGAGTCCTGCCCAGAGGCTGTGTTCATCCCCGCCCATATCTGGACCCCTCATTTCTCCCTGTTTGGCGCATTTTCTGGATTTGACACCATAGAAGAATGTTTTGAGGACCTGACCCCCTATATCCATGCCTTAGAGACGGGACTTTCCTCCGACCCGCCTATGAACTGGCAGATTTCGGCCCTGGACGGCTATACATTGGTCTCCAACTCCGACGCCCATTCCCCGCAAAAGCTGGGAAGGGAGGCGAATCTTTTGGAGGGCCCCTTGTCCTATCCCGCCCTTTCCCATGCCATCCAGACTGGGGAGGGGTTTGCCGGCACCTTGGAATTTTTCCCGGAGGAGGGGAAATATCACTGGGACGGCCATCGCAACTGCGGCGTTTGCCTGGAACCGTCCCAGACCGATCAATATGAGGGCAGATGCCCTGTCTGCGGGAAAAAGCTGACCATAGGCGTACAGCATCGGGTGGACCAGCTTTCCGACCGGGAGAATGGCTACCGGCCGAAAGGCGCCAAGCCTTTTGAAAGCCTGGTTCCCCTGCCTGAGGTTATCGCCGCCTGCACCGGGGTATCCGCCGCCAGCAAGAAGACGGCGGCCCGCTATGAGCAGATGCTTCATACTTTAGGAGATGAGTTTTACATCCTGCGGAAGGCGCCTATAGAGGATATCGAGCGGGCCGCTGGAAAGGGTGTGGCCGAAGGTATCCGGCGGCTGCGGGCTGGGCAGGTGGAGCGCAGCCCTGGCTTTGATGGGGAATACGGCAAAATTACCCTGCTCAGCCCCGACGAGATGGACATGCTGGCCGGGCAGACCTCCTTGTTCGGCAAGGAGGAAAAAAACCTGAAAAAGACCCGGTCCCGGGTTTCGGCTTCACAAAGGGAAAAGAAAACAGCACCGTCTGTAGAAAAGGATGAAAATGCATCCGAAGACCTGCTCTCCGGGCTTAATGAGGAGCAGAGACAGGCGGTGACTGCTACAGAGCCTACCGTGGCAGTCATCGCAGGGCCAGGGACGGGCAAGACAAAGACCCTCATTACCCGCATTGCCTATTTGGTGGAACAAATGAGGGTGCGCCCGGAACAGATCGGGGCGGTGACCTTCACCAATCAGGCCGCCGAAGAGATGCGGCAGCGGCTGGAAGCCCAATTTGACGATAAAAAAAGGGTCAAAGCGATGAACATTGGCACCTTTCATTCCATCTGTCTCAAGATGCTGGGGAAAAAGGGGGCCGCTTTGCTGGATACTCCTGCGGCCCTGGAGACAGCTGCCCAGGTCATCCAGGAGATGGACCTGAAGCTAAAGCCCTCCGCTTTTTTGCAGGAGGTATCCCGAAAGAAAAACGGAGTCCAAGGGGAGGAGGCTTTCAGCGAGGAAGCATTTGCCCGCTATCAGCAGCTTTTGGAGGAAGCCGGCGCCCTGGATTTTGATGACCTGCTCCTGGCGGGGCTGAAGCTGGCGGAGGAAAAGGGGAAAGGCTTTGACTATTTGCTGGTGGACGAGTTTCAGGACATCGCTCCTGTCCAGTATCAGCTGATCCGGCGGTGGAGCCAGGGGAGAAAGGGACTGTTTGTCATCGGCGACCCGGATCAGTCCATCTACGGGTTCCGGGGCTCAGATGCCCACTGCTTTGAACGGCTGCAGGAAGACATGAGCGGTCTGCGTACCATCCGGCTGCGGATCAATTACCGCAGCACTCCGCAGATTCTCCAAAGCGCACTGGCGGTCATTGAGGAAAACGGGGGTGAGCCCCGGCTGCTCCAGGCCCATGGCGCTGGGGAGAAGCGGGTGCGTCTGGTCACCTCTGAAAGCGAGCTGTCAGAGGGCATCTTCATCGCCAAGGAGATCGGCCAGATGGTGGGCGGCGTGGATATGCTGGACGCCGGAGCTCTTCTGTCGAAAGGTGAGGGGGAGGGGACACGCTCCTTCTCGGACATCGCCATTTTATACCGGACCCATCATCAGTCCCGGGTGCTGGAAAGCTGTCTGCGCCATGAGGGCATCCCCTATATTGTCCATGGCCGGGAGGACTTCCTGGAGGAGGAAGGTGTCCGGGGCATCCTCTGCTTTTTCCGGTGGCTGACCCAGCCGCGGGATGTGCTTTCCCTCAGGGGATGCCTGGGGCTTCTCTGGCATTGCCCGGAGGATTTGTGCCGCAGTGTAGGCGAAGCCTGGTCCCTCCTGGAAGGACAGGATACGGCGGAGAAGGTGACGCAGATACTCAGCCAATTTGAAAATACCGGCCTTCTGCGGGAATGGGGCCGGCTGGCCCAGGATTTTACGCCTCGGGTGAAGAAGGACAATCCCCGCAAGCTCATTGAGGCCCTGGCGGAAGAATGCGGTCTGGAAGGGAAAAAGCCGGTGGAAAAGCTGCAAAACATGGCGGTGTTTGATAAGACAATGGCGGCTTTTCTGGAAAATCTGGCCCTGGGTTCAGAAGGGGATTTGCGCCGCAGCCCTGTTAAGACCTATCACAGCGGCGCGGTGTGGCTGATGACCCTCCACGGCGCCAAGGGATTGGAATTTCCCGTGGTGTTTTTAAGCGGCGTGAAAAAGGGAAGCATTCCCCTAGAGTCCCCGCGGCACCCGGTGGACATGGAGGAGGAGCGGCGTCTGTTTTATGTGGGGATGACACGGGCCAAAGAGGAACTGGTCCTGATAACCTACCGGGAGCCTTCGGCATTTTTGAATTCTATTCCTGGAAAGCTGCTCCAAAGGGAAAAGGATGGGGCAAAACGACAGCCCGCTATGAAGCAGCTGAGCTTTTTCTAAAAAGAGGAGACGGTTTTCCGTCTCCTCTTTTCATAGGGATGCGGTTGACAAAAATGGGGAAAAGAAATAAAATATGAAATTGAAAATCATTTTCATATTCGGGAGGATATGGACAGCTGTCATGAATATAAGCTATCGGACCCGGCAACGGGAAAGTATATGGAATTTTTTGCAGGAGAATAAAGACCGCCATGTGATGGTGGACGATGTGGTAGACTATCTGAAAAGCCAGGGTAACGGCGTGGGAAAATCCACAGTCTACCGCTATCTGGAAAAGCTGGTGGAAGAGGGGAAGGTCCGCAAATACTTTTTGGAAGAAGGAGCGGGGGCCTGCTTCCAGCTGGCTGGCGGAGACGAGAACTGCTGTAAGCACTATCATCTCAAATGCGTCAGATGCGGTGCGCTACTCCATGTAGAATGCAGCTTTTTAGATCAGGTGCACGCCCATATCCTGCAGCAGCATCAGTTCCAGATCGACAGCCGCAAGACGGTGCTCTACGGTCTGTGCGAGCAGTGCAGGGAGACAGGGGAAAAGGAGAACCGGGATGAAGTTTAGAATCATTGCCTTGCTGCTGTGCCTTTGCCTTACAGCTGGGCTCATATCCGGCTGCGGCGATCTGCCCTCCAAGGAGGATGACGCAAAGCTGCAGATTGTTACCACCCTATTTCCACAATATGATTTTGCCCGCCAGCTATGCGGGGACAGGGCGGAAATCACCCTGCTTCTGCCCCCTGGCGTAGAGAGCCATTCCTATGAGCCCACGCCGGCGGATATGATTAAAATCAATGAGGCGGATCTCTTTATCTATACCGGCCAGTATATGGAGCCCTGGGCGGAACAGATCATTGAGGGCCTGACAAGTGACGATGTCACGGTGGTGGATGCTTCCCAAGGAATCCAACTGGATGCCTCTCATGAAGAGGACGAGGACGGAGATGGGCACGACCATGCCTATGACCCTCACATCTGGACCAGTCCGGTTTTGGCCCAGCAGATGGTCGCCAATATCGCTGACGCCCTGTGCGAGGAGGATCCGGAGGGGGAAGGAATCTACCGCCAACGGGAGGAAACTTATCAAAAACAGCTCCAAGAGCTGGATGAGAAATTTTCCACCATCATAAGCGAGGCATCCCGCAAAGAGATTGTTTTTGCCGGACGCTTTGCCTTCCATTATTTTGCTGAGCGGTATGGGCTTACCTATGTGGCCGCCTTTGCCTCCTGTTCCCATGAAGGGGAGCCCAGCGCGAAGACCATTGCCCAAATGATCGACATCATCCGGGAGGAGCATATCCCGGTGGTGTTTTACGAGGAGCTGACCGACCCCAAGGTGGCCAGATCCATCAGTGAGGAAACCGGCTGCGAAATGCTGCTGCTCCACTCCTGCCACAACGTTTCCAAACAGGATTTTGACAATGGGGTGACCTATCTATCCCTCATGGAGCAAAACGCCGAAAATTTAAAGAAGGGGCTGAATTAAATGCCATTGATGGCCTGCCGCCATTTGACAATCTATTATGAAAACCAGTGTGCGGTCAAAGATGTAAGCTTTGACATAGAAGCCGGTGACTATATCTGCATCGTGGGGGAGAACGGATCGGGGAAAAGCAGTCTGGTCAAGGGACTGTTGGGGCTGGTCCCCCTGCGGACGGGAAGGGTCACCTGCGGGGAGGGGCTCAGCCGAAACTCCATCGGCTACTTGCCTCAGCAGACGATGGTACAAAAGGACTTTCCGGCTTCTGTTTATGAAATCGTCCTATCCGGGTGCCTGAGCCGGCGGGGACTGCGGCCTTTTTACAGTGCTGGGGATAAAAAGAGGGCTCTGGAGAATCTGAAAAGCATGGGCATTCTGGAGCTGAAGAACAAATCCTATCGGGACCTTTCTGGAGGCCAGCAGCAGCGGGTGTTGCTGGCCCGGGCGCTGTGCGCTACCGATCAGATGCTGCTGCTGGATGAGCCGGTGACAGGGCTTGATCCCATCGCGACCACCGAACTGTATGATCTGATCGGCCGGATTAACAAAGAGCAGGGGGTTACGGTTATCATGGTGTCCCATGACTTTCATTACGCTGTAACCCATGCCGGGAAAATTCTTCACATGGATGAGGAACTGCTTTTTTACGGCTCCACAGAGGAATACCTGCGCAGCGACGCCTACCGCAGGATGACAGGGAGGGTCGACCTATGATAGAACTACTTCGGCAACTGTTATCCTATGAATTTATTGTCCGGGCTTTGATTGTGGGAACTTTGGTCTCCCTGTGTGCGGCTCTGCTGGGGGTCAGCCTGGTCCTCAAACGCTACTCCATGATTGGGGACGGTTTATCCCATGTGGGATTTGGAGCCCTTTCTATCGCCATGGCCCTCAACCTATCCCCCTTGCAGGTGTCGATTCCCATTGTGGTGCTGGCGGCGTTTTTGCTGCTGCGCATCAGCGAAAACAGCAAAATCAAAGGGGATGCCGCCATTGCCCTGATCGCCAGCGGTTCCTTGGCCGTAGGCGTCATTGTTACCTCTTTGACCACCGGTATGAATACGGACGTCAACAGCTATATGTTTGGCAGCATCCTGGCCATGAGCCAAAGCGACGTATACCTGAGCGTGGGACTCTCGATTGTGGTTTTGATCCTTTTTATCCTTTTTTATAACAAACTTTTTGCCATTACCTTTGACGAAAACTTTGCGCTGGCAACCGGTACCAAGGTGGGCGCCTATAATACACTGCTGGCCCTTCTCACCGCCATCACCATTGTAGTCGGCATGCGGATCATGGGGGCGCTGCTCATCTCCAGCCTGATAATCTTTCCGGCGCTGACCTCGATGCGGGTGTTTCAAAGCTTCAAAGGAGTGGTCATTTGTTCGGCTTTAGTTTCGGTGGTCTGCTTTGTCATCGGAATCTCAGGCTCCTTTGTCTTTTCCACCCCGGCGGGCGCCAGCGTAGTGGCGGCCAATATCCTGATGTTCGCACTGTTTTCCCTGGCGGGGGCTATCAAAAAACGGACAGCGTAAAAAAACAGCCGGCTTATGCCGGCTGTTCTGGAAAATGCCGCTGGAAGGCGGTATCTTTTCTTCATTAATAATTGCGGAATACCTCTTCAATGTCCTTAGCCCTATAGATGCTGCGGACCTCGAATGCGTCCTCATGGACGTCATAGATACATTCGTAAATATCAAGGTCCGCCCGCTGGTTTTTGATGACCATAATGTGAAATGCATCATCCTCATGGGAATAATAGGCGCTGTAAGAAACATTGCCTTGCTGAATATATTGCTTTTCCATCAAAGGATAAAAATAGCCGTGTTTGCGCAGGACCAGTGTCCAGATCTGGCCATCGTCATAGAGAATTTGGCCGTTTTCATCGGTGGGGGCGTCAACGTACAGCTCCAGGGAGGACTTGTCCCCGCCGGGAACCAAGGCGACTTCGCAGGAACTTTCCAGGGTCAGCCCCTCAGTATAGGCCCAGCCTTTGATCTGCGGCCGAATGTACTGAGGAAGCACCACCTGTTCCGGAATTTTCTCCTCCGCCGCAGCTTTGCTGGAAACGGTGGAATAGAAGAAGAAAGCGCCTAGGATCAGAAGAACGCCCAAAAGGGGGGTTGATAATCGTTTCCATGTTTCCATCCAAGGGTCGCCCCTTTCCTTTTAATTAAGATTAGCTAACTTTATTATAACGGTCCCTTCGGGCAAAAGCAATGAAAAAACAATAAAAATGAATAAAATATGAACTTTGAAAATAATGCAAGAAATGGGAAGAAATCAGACACTATGGATTTGGGCCGGCCATTAGCCCGTGTTTAAATGGGGGATAAAATTGGCATAATAAAAAAGAAGGCTCAAAAAGAAAGAGAAAGGATTATAAGATGAAAAGAATTTTTGTGATTTGCCTGGCCGCACTGCTGTGTATGACGATGTTTTCCGCATGCGCCAGCGGGGAGAATGGGAGCAGCGGCAGCGCTGCAAAGGATGAGCTTGTTGAAGGAACCAAGCTCAGCGATATTGTGGACAAAATCGACCAAGAAATCGGTATTGCCATGGCCGGAGAGGTAACCCAGGAGATGCTCAGCGACATGTACGGGATCGATGACACCATGGCAGAGGACTTCTATGGAAAATATGCCCAAGTTATGCCCGGTGTAGACGATGTAGTGATTGTCAAGGCCAAGGAGGGCAAGATCGAGGATGTCAAAGCCGCCCTGGAGAAAAGAAAAGAAGATAGGACGGCCGAACAGTATCTACCAGACATGATCAGCAAGGCGGAAGCAGGCAAGGTGGTAGCCAAAGGGGATTACGCCGCGTTATTAATTGTGGGTGATACCACGAAGGACATTTCCGAGGAAATCGACAAGGCCGAAGAGATATTTTTAAGCTTTTTTGCATAAATTGCAGCAAAAAGAGCCAAACTTTTTTACGTTAAGAAAATATTTAGGATTTTTTTTGCAGGCTAGCTTGAAATTTGACGGTGTTTCTGTTAGATTTAGAGCTAGCTTTTGCTTTTTGAAGGATTTTTCTTTCGGCGGAAAATACTTCCGATTGAGATAATAAGGCACTATATCGATGAGGGGGATGCATAAGTGGTATTCAGTAGCCTGCTGTTTTTGTTCCGGTTTTTACCGGTTGCATTTATTATTTACTACGCTGTGCCGTGGAAGCTGAAGAATCTCAGTCTTTTGCTTTTAAGCTTGTTTTTCTATTCTTGGGGTGAACCCAGGTATTTCCCGGTGATGCTGGCCACCATTCTGGTCAATTATCTGGCGGCCTTGGGTATTGAAAAATTTGCGGAGAGAAAGGGCTTGCGAAGGGCCTGTTTTCTTATTGCTGTATTTTTCAGTCTAGGCATGCTCATCTTCTTTAAATATACCAATTTCTTTATCGAAAACCTTAACGGCTTACTGAATCTTTCCATCGGGACGCTGGAGCTGACCCTTCCTTTGGGAATCAGTTTTTATACCTTCCAGACCATGTCCTATACCATCGACGTTTATCGGGGGAAGGTCAAGGCTGAGCACAACATCATCGACCTGGGCGCCTTTGTAGTATTGTTCCCGCAGTTGATCGCCGGCCCCATCGTACTTTACACCGATATCAACAAAGAGCTTAAGAGCCGGAAAATCCGCCTGGCTCAGATTGAGGAAGGCGTGAAAATTTTCATCCTTGGCCTGGGGAAAAAGGTACTGATTGCCAACAATATCGGCGCCTTGTGGACAGAGGTGGAAACTTTGGGATTTGCTAATGTATCCACCCCGCTGGCATGGCTGGGAATCCTGGCCTTTGCCCTGCAAATCTTTTTTGACTTTAGCGGATATTCTACCATGGCCATCGGCCTTGGCAAGATGCTGGGCTTTGAGTTCCCTGAAAACTTTAACTATCCCTACATTGCCCGGAGCATTACCGACTTCTGGCGCCGGTGGCATATGACCCTTAGCTCCTGGTTCCGGGAGTATGTATACATCCCCCTGGGCGGTAACCGTAAGGGCAAAGCGCGGATGTATTTTAACCTTTTTGTGGTCTGGGCCTGTACCGGATTTTGGCATGGGGCCAACTGGAACTTTATTTTCTGGGGACTGTTTTTCTTTGTATTCCTGGCCATCGAGAAGGCGGGATTTTCGAATTTCTTGGACAAGCACCGGATTTTCTCCCATGTGTATGTGCTCTTTTTGCTCCTCATCTCTTGGAGCCTGTTCGCCATCACCGATTTGGGACAGCTGGGCACCTTCTTCACCAAGCTGTTCTCCTTTAGTGGCGGCATGGATTGGCTCTACTATCTGCGAAATTACGCAGTAACCATTGTTATCGCCTGCTTCTTATCCACCCCGTTGATTGCCAAGATGTTTTCTAAGGTGGATGTCAACTGGATTAAAAATGCGATCTATCTGCTTATCTTCCTACTGTCAGTGGCTTATCTGGTGGATGCCACCTACAACCCATTTCTCTACTTTAGATTCTGATGAAAGGAGACTGATCTTCTATGGAAAAAATCAAACATTTACTTCGGCATCCCATGACTGTGATTTTCGGTCTCCTCATCGTTGGTATTTTTATCTGGGACAACTTCTATCCGGTCCGGGAATTTTCTGAGATGGAAAACAGGGTGTTGACACAAAAACCGGAATTTTCTATCAGAAGCCTAATGGCGGAAGGCGATCAGAGCTATACGATGAAATATGAAACCTATGTCAACGATCAGTTTGTCCTCCGCGATCAGTGGATCAGCCTGAAATCCCGGACAGAGTATCTATTGGGAAAGACGGAAAACAATGGGGTGGTCTATGGAAAGGATCACTATATGTTCGAGAAATACTTCGCCACCGATGAAGACCGTTTACAGAAAAACATCGGCTTTGTGGAGGAGTTTGGAAAGAAATACAGCGCGACCAATGAAATTACAGCGATGATTGTGCCCTATTCTTATGAGGTACTCAGTGATAAGGTGCCGAATGGCCTTCATTTTGTTGATCAGGTAGCACGGACTGAGGAAATCTATGATCGTTTTTCCAAGAGTGGGATCTCCACCCTGGATGTTTACTCGGCCCTTTCCCAGCATAAAGATGAATATATCTATTACCGCACCGATCACCATTGGACGACCACAGGCGCCTACTATGCCTATCGGCAGTTCTGCGAAAGACGGGGCCTGACACCGGTGGAACTGTCCGATTTGACAAAGCATGAGGTAGAGGATTTCTACGGTACCTTCTTTTCAAAATCTAAAGCGTTTAATACGGTGCCAGACACCATTGATTACTATGATTTTTCCACCTCTCAAGTAACCATTGACGGTGAAGAGGTAGAAGGTCTCTACAATTTGGATCAATTTGAGAAGCGGGATAAATACGGCGCTTTCCTACATGGCAACAATGGCTTGACCATCATGAAAAGTGGGGAACAGAACCGTTCTCAAAATAAAGAGAACCCCAGCCGTATCCTGGTCATCAAAGACAGCTTTGGCAATAGCTTTGTCCCCTTCCTACTTCAAAATTATGACGAGGTCTGGGCCATCGACCTACGGTATCTGGGAGAGGATTTGAGCGCCATTATGGCTGAAAACCACTTTGACGATGTGCTTATCCTTTATGGTTTTGTGCCCTTTAGCAGCTATCCCAGTGTTTCAAAAATTACCTATTAAAAGAAAGGCTTCCTGCCCGGCGGGAAGCCTTTCTTTTAACGGCCGGTGGTTGTACTCCCTGAGAAAACAAGGTATAATAAACTACAACTATACTCAACAGAAAGAGAGAATATCCTTCCATGATCGTATCACTTCAGTCGGTGACCAAATATTTTGGTTCCGACCTGATTATAGAAGACTGTACAGAAAATATTGAGCCTGCGCAGCGCATCGGCATTATTGGCCCCAATGGAGCGGGAAAATCCACCCTCCTGCGGCTGATTACAGGGGAGCTTGCGACGGATGAAGGGGAAATCACCGTCCAAAACGGGCTGCGTATCGGCTACCTGAAGCAGAATAGCGGCCTGGATAGGGACAATACCATCTATGAGGAGATGAAAAGTGCCTTTGCCGATGTGATCCAGATAGGGGAGCATCTGCGTCTGCTGGAGCAGGAAATGGCCAGGATTCCCCACGACGGGGAAGCATATGAAAAGATTGCCGCTATCTATGCCGGGGAGCAGGCCAAATTTGAGGCTCGGGACGGCTATCAAATGGATGTGGCCATCAAGACGGTGCTGGGAGGCATGGGCTTTGGCGCCGATGTCTATGACAGCATCATCGGCCGTCTTTCCGGCGGGGAAAAGACCCGGCTTGCCATCGCCAAGCTGCTTTTGGAAAAGCCGGAGCTGCTCATCCTGGATGAGCCCACCAACCATCTGGATTTTAAAACCCTGCAGTGGCTGGAAGAGTATCTGAAAGGCTATAAGGGAGCGGTGCTTATCGTCTCCCATGACCGGTATTTCCTCGATCAGCTGGTGGACACCATCTGGGAGGTCAGCGAATGTGAGGTGACCGGGTATCGGGGCAACTATACAGCCTATATACGGCAGCGGGATGAGCGGGTCAAAAGGATGCAGAAGGAATACGAAATCCAGTCCCAGGTCATCGCGTCTATGCAGGACTATGTGGCCCGGAACATCACCCGGGCCAGCACCTCCAATATGGCAAAGAGCCGCCAGAAGGCTCTGGAACGAATGGAGCCGCTGAAGAAGCCGAAAACCTACCAGAAGCCGCCGAAAATCGTCTTCCGCTTTCCCAAGAATACCTCTAACGATGTATTGCTGGTCAAGGACCTGTCAGTGTCGGTGGGGGAGGGAACGACGAAACGTCTGCTGATTCCCAATGTGGAGCTGGACGTGAAAAAAGGGCAGAAAATTGCCATCATTGGCCCCAATGGCTGCGGCAAAACCACCCTGCTCAAGATGTTGATGGGAAAAATTCCCCATGATGCCGGAAGGATCGAGTGGGGGAAAAACGTCCACATGGGTTACTATGACCAGGAAAACGCGGACATGAATCCTCAAAACACCGCCCTGGAAGAGGTTTGGCAGCGGTATCCCCGCATGGCGGAGCAGGAAGTGCGCAATGCTTTAGGATGCGTGCTCCTCACCGGGGAAAATGTCTACAAAAAGATCGGGGAGCTTTCTGGTGGTGAGCGGGCCAAGGTGGAGTTTGCCATCCTGCGGCTGCGGGAGAGCAATGTACTTCTGCTGGACGAACCCACCAACCATCTGGATTTGCAGACCAAAGAGGCCATTGAGGATGCCCTGCGCGAATTTGAGGGGGTCATCCTGCTCATTTCCCATGACCGGTATCTGCTCAACCGGGTACCGGATCAGATTCTGGATCTGAGCGGTGGCCGTGCCATCCTGTATAACGGGAACTTTGACGCCTATCTGGAGCAGAAGGCAGAGCTCCCGGAGGAAAGCATAAAAGTACCGCTGAAAGAAAGCGACTCACAGAATAAGCAATCTTTTTACAAAGGCAAGGAGCAGCGCCGGAAAGCCGCCATGCGCAAGGCAAGGCTCAAGGAGCTGGAGGAGGCCATTGGATCGGCAGAGGCAATGTGCGCCGAATTGGAACAGGCCATTGCGGATCCGGAGAACGCCAGCGATTACGAAAAGATCACCCAGCTTTGCAGCGATTTAGAAACGCAAAAACAGCAGCTAAACGACCTAAGTGATGAATGGATCCTCCTTTCAGAGGAAGCGGAGCTGGTATAAGGCCGATCAAACTATATGAGGAAGAAGGATATGTATGAAACTTGAAAAGAACAATCGGTATTTTACGGTTTCTCTCTATGCTTTTCTGGTCATCGTGGCAAGTATTCTGTTTTTCCTCTTTCTGTTTAACATCAGCTATTTTCTGGGACTTTTGTCCAAGTTGATCGGCATCCTGCTTCCCTTTATTTATGGCTTTTCCATTGCGTACCTGCTCAACCCTCTGATGAAGTGGCTGGAAAACAAAGGGATCAAGAGGGTGTTCAAAGACAAACTGCGACCTAAATATCAACGAATGCTCTCCATTCTTCTCACCTTTGTAGTCTTTTTTGCCGTGCTCGCCCTGTTGTTTTTCACCATTATCCCTGAGGTGGCAAACAGTATTTCCAATTTGACCCACAATATCTCTTCTTACGCGGCGCAGCTGGAGGACTTTGCCCAGAATACTTTGGTGGGGCTGCTGGGAGATGAGGAGGCGGCGACGGAATTGGTTCAAAATCTGGGCAGTATGATTGGCTCCGCAGAAGGAATTCTGGCTAAAGTTTATGAAGTTGTAACCGACGCTTTGCCCCATGTAGTAGGCTATACCATCCAGATTACCTCCGGCATTGTCCGGGCGGCCATCGGCTTTATTATCTCTGTTTATGTCCTTTATCATAAGGAGCGCTTTTTTGCCCAGGCAAAAAAGGCCATGTACGCGCTGATGAAAAAGGAACGGGTGGACTCCCTCATCCGCTTGGGACATAAGTCCAACGCCACCTTTAGCGGCTTTATTGCCGGGCAGATTCTGGATGCGCTGATCGTGGGCATTCTCTGTTTTGTTTTTATGAGTATCTTCCGTTTTCCCTATCCCATGCTCATCAGTGTCCTAGTGGCGGTGACCAATGTAATTCCCTATTTTGGTCCCTTTATTGGAGCTATTCCCAGCATTCTATTGGTGCTGATGATTAATCCTGTCCAAGCGTTTTGGTTTGCGATATTCATCCTGGCCCTGCAACAGTTTGACGGCAACGTCCTTTGTCCCAAAATTCTGGGCCAATCCATTGGTATTTCCGCCTTCTGGGTTATTTTTGCCCTGCTGTTGGCCGGCGGTATTTTCGGATTTTTGGGAATGTTCATCGGCGTTCCCATCTTCGCCATCATCTACACCCTGGTACGCAGCTTTATTGAAGAACGGCTCACCAAAAAGAACCTTTCCACCGATACCCACGATTATGCCAGCGATGAAAACCCCATTCGGTTTTAGTATTGGGGTCGGCGGGCTCCACACTTTCGTGGCTAGATATCCTCATGAAGGGACAATAAAAGCCGGCTTGCGATAAGTTTACGAAAAAACTCCGTGTCAATGGTTTTGCCATCGACACGGAGTTTTTTATGTTACGAAGGGCAAAAGACAGATGAAATCACAAAATCGGCTTATCCTAATCTACTGAAGTTTCCCATCTTCGGGCGGCCATGCTTCATACCGCTATGAGAAAACTGCTGGCGCCGGACTGACTGACGGCTGCCAGCCGAAAATAGATGATAAAATGAAGAAAGGAGTATACGGATTTAACGTTAATCAATTGGGAGGATGATTAAATGGAAGAACAATTGAGCAATTACATGCGGTATCTGGAATGCGAGGAAAGGAGCCTGACGACGAGAAAGCAGTATCGAAGGGATATCATAAGCTTTTTTGCCTATCTGGGGAACCAGCAGATAACAAAGGAGATGGTGATTCAATATAAGAAAAAGCTACAGGAGGAATATAAACCGGTGAGTGTTAATGCGAAACTGGCGGCCCTCAATGGTTTCTTTTCTTTCATCGGAAATCCTCAGTTACGGGTCAAACAGCTGAAAATTCAAAAAAAGCCGTTTTGCTCCAGGGAAAAAGAACTGAGCAAAGCGGAGTACATACGTCTGGTGACAGCGGCGGAAAAGGAAGGGGATGAAAGGCTGGCGCTGATACTTCAAACAATCTGCAGCACCGGCATCCGCGTATCGGAACTGCAGTTTATTACTGCGGAGACGGTAGCGTCTGGTGAAGCTGCCATCTGCCTCAAAGGAAAAAACCGTACCATTTTGATTGCAGGGAAACTGCGCAAAGCGCTGAAATGCTATTTGCGCCGCCGCGGAATTACCGCAGGTCCGGTGTTTATCACGCGGTCGGGCCGGCCCATGGATCGGTCGCATATCTGGAAAATGATGAAAGCCCTCTGTCAAAGAGCGGGGGTGCGGGAAGAAAAGGTCTTTCCCCATAATCTGAGGCATTTATTTGCCAGATGTTTTTACTCCATTGATAAAGATATTGCCCAGCTTGCGGATGTTCTGGGCCATTCCAGCATTAATACAACCCGGATTTATATTGCTTCCTCCGGTTACGAACATCGGAAGAGAATTGACGCGCTGAATTTGGTCATATAAATTTTAACAAATATTAATGCCACATAATTCGCATTATGTGGCAATAATAGAACTAGAGAATTCCATTTACTAGCAATATATCAAAGTTCACGAAATCTGTCAACGCATTAGAATAGTTTTTTATATAAATCAGCGTATAAGAAAAGACTCTTCTCATAAAGTTTATAGAAAAGTCTGAAATCGTTCTATGTAGGTTTATTTCATATTTTATTGCAGTATTGCCTTTTTTCCCTCGTTAGTGATAAATTCATCATTAATTCGACATAATGCGAATTATGTGGATTCAATGTAAATAAAATAGGGACCTCATGAAAGTGAGAAAATGTGTTTAGCACCAAGAATAACTTACAAAATCGGACTTGCATTGCTGACAAATAAAGATGAGCTACTTTATAAAATGCTCGGGGAAAAGAAAACTATTGCATAAGTGTAAAGCACACGGCAGGTGTTTGGTCATATACTTTTTAGTATGGCCATAGGAATGAAAAGGAGGTGCGGTGAGATTATGACGGAAGATCAGCTGCATCGGCTCAGCCGAAAAGACCTTTTAGAGATGATGATTGCCCAGGAAAAAGAGATGGAAACCTTGAAAAAAGAATTGGACGAGGCAAGAAAAGCTTTGAAAAATAGGGAAATTGCCATTGACGAGGCCGGCTCTATTGCAGTTGCCGCCCTGCAAATTAACGGTATCTTTGAGGCGGCGCAGGCTGCCAGCCAGCAGTATATTGAAAACATTCAGAAGCTCAACGACAGGCAATCTGCTCTCTGCGCTGAGCGGGATGCGGACAGCAAGATAAGGTCTGAAAGACTGCTGAAAGAGACGGCGGAAAAGTGTCTTGCTATGGAAGCGGAAACCCGTCGAAAATGCCAGTCTGCTGAAGCGGAAAGCAGAGAGAAATGCGAGGCCATGGAAGCGGAAGCAAAAGAAAGGTCAGAAGCCTATTGGAAGGAAGTTGCCCAGCGCCTACAGTCTTTTTATGAAACCCATCAAGAACTGAAAAAACTGCTGAATTTTACAGCTGATACATAAATGGAGTACGGGTATGAAACGGAAACCAAATATGGTACCCCCTACAATACAACAGCTGGAAGCGGAACTGCAACGGGAGTCCTACCGGATGCGATATAAAAGGATGCTGCGCAGTACCGTTGCTATCCTGGTCGTTGTAGCAGCAGCTGCGGTGTTGGTGGCTACCTTTTTTCTCCCCATCTTCAGGATCTATGGATCTTCCATGACACCAACATTGCGCAATGGGGATGTTGTTGCATCGCTTAGAGAAGATTCCTATGAGCGGGGGGACGTCATAGCATTTTACTATAACAATAAAATTTTGGTAAAACGGGTGGTCGGTCTGCCGGGAGAATGGATTGACATCAGTGACGACGGCAGCGTGTACATCGATGGAATACTTCTGGAGGAACCTTATCTGACAGAAAAGGTATTAGGTGAATGCAATATTGAGCTTCCCTATCAGGTGCCGGATGGACGGTATTTTGTTATGGGAGATCACCGCAGCGTCTCCAGCGACTCGAGAAATGTTGCGGTGGGGTGTGTTGCAGAAGAACAGATCGTAGGAAAATTAGTCTTTCGAATCTGGCCCTTCAGCCAACTGGGAACTATAGAATAATTTCGTGAAAGGGGGCGCGTCCATGGAATTCCATGATCAAGAGAAGAAGAATTATCCGCATAAGTATCGGGAAAATATTCATCGGCATTGGAAAAAGCTTGTCATCATTTTGGCAGCCTTGGTTGCCGTTGCAACGGCATCCCTGCTGATTCTGCCCGCCATTACCATGGAGCGGGGGGAAGAAACGCTCTATTGCCAGCAAAGCCTCCATGTCCATACAGAGGACTGCTATGATGCAAACGGAGACATCATTTGCGGATATGCGGATTTTGTAGTTCACACCCATGACAGCACCTGCTACAGCGATAGCGGCATGTTAATCTGTCCTTTGGAGGAAATTCAGGTACATGCTCATGACGAATCCTGCTATAGGGAGGTTCCTGTGCTGATCTGTGGCACGGAAGAAACAGAAGGGCATATCCATACAGACGCTTGCTATGAGAGCCAGGCAGAGACTACTTTGACTTGCCCCTTGGAAGAGAGAGAGGGACATACCCACGGAGCGGACTGTTACCAACAAGAGGATTGGATACTGGTTTGCGGCCTGGAAGAGTCGGAAAACCATACCCATACAGACGACTGCTATGAACACCAGGCAGGAGGGGATTTACTCTGTCCTTTGGAAGAAACAGAGGGACATACTCATAATGCATCCTGTTATCAACAAGGAGAGCCTGTATTGATCTGCGGCACGGAAGAGACAGAAGGCCATACCCATACAGACGCTTGCTATGAATATCATAAGGAGTTGGCTTGCGGCCAGGAGGAGATCCTTCTCCACACCCATGACGCCAGCTGCTTTGACGCAGACGGCCATTGGATTTGCGGAAAAATGCAGGTTCTGGAGCATATCCATGACCAAAGCTGTTTTCCCGTTGAAGATACCGCAACCGACATACCACAGGATGCGGACAGCTGGGCTACTGTCGATAAGCCCGGCTATAAAGCCAGAAGCGGACGGCTTGCTGCTGCCCCCAACTCTGCGCAGACCGGCACAGACTTTGGACCATATATTACCCAGGTGGTTGTGTCCAAGGAGGTTGATGGGCAATGGGTGCCGGCCACAGAATTTACAAACGGTGATTCGGCCAAGGTGAACATCAGCTATTCTATTCCAGAAGGCATTGTGGGGCCGGATTCTAGAGTGATCTATTATCAGCTGCCAAGCGGTATCGGGCTGGATGAAGATGCCACTGGTCCCGCTACCATTGGCGATGAAGTTGTTGGAACCTATATCATCCATCAAAATGGGCTGATCGAGATTACCTTTGATACTCTGTTTGCTGATGGTAAGCCGTTCACAGGAAAGCTGGAATTTCAGGGTACGGTGACGCTCACAGGAGGACAGGGGGAGGATGAGATTTTCTTTGGCGGGGATGGCGGATCAATTACAGTTGTGCCAAAGGAAGAAGAGGCCGATCTTACCATTACAAAAACCGGCTACTATGATAAGGAGTTGAAGAAACTTGGCTATGCCATTGAAGTTTCCACCCAGAATGGCTCGGATGGCCCTATAACTATTACAGATGCCTTTTTGCATCACCCTGATGACGGAATTGTGAATTATGATACGGACAGCATCCATATCATGAAGAAAGACGCCGCCGGGGCGCAAACGGAAATAACAGGGTTTGTTCCCGTTTTCCAACAGCAGACAGCTGGGGCGGCGGCTTCCTTCATCCTTACAGAGCTTCCCGCCCTTCAGGCTGGTGAAGCCTATATTCTCTATTATACTGCCACGCCTGATTTGGATAACAGCCGGGGGGAGGGAAATGGATACCTGGAATTTTCCAATAAAGCGACGGCTCAGGACAGCACCAATGACGCCGAGGCACAGGTAAGCACAAAAGTTTCCCTATCTATGATAGCCAAAGAAGGAACTTACGATGCCCTGACCCGGAAAGTGAAATGGACCCTCCTCATCAACGAAGATGGGCGGGACATCGGCGGTTACCAATTGGAGGATACTCTGACTTATACCGACAGCCAGGGCCAGACACATCAGCTGGAATTACCGGAATCTGTCACTTTGACCCGGCTTGAAGGCTGGAATCCAGCGGAGGAAAGCGTGATTTCCATCCCCTATACCTTCCCCGCTGGTACAAACTCCCAGTATATGGTGACCTATGAAACAGATCTGCCGGCCGGGGTACAGCCAGGGGAAAATATCACTTTCCATAACTGGGCCGGATTTGGCGAGTATAAGACGGAGGTAGATGTTGGTGTTACAATACCCGAACCGCTGGACTACAATGTGCAGAAGGCATTCTGGGGCTCCGCAGGGGATAACGGCGAATTATCATGGGGATCCCTGATTACATATCCTGCTGAAGGCGGGGATCTTTCCAACCTAATGTATGTGGACAGGATTGTTGAGGTGATGCAGGAAGATGGGATCTTCCTGGCCGACAGCCACTATACCACCCTTCGGCTTCTATACGATTCCCTTTATGTGAGCACCACCGATGGAACGCCACTTGTTTATGGCACCGATTTTGAGGTGTATGCGGTTGCGAAATCCAGCACGCCGGCCATTGAACAGATTGCATCCGCCGATTTTTGGCAGATCATCAACAATCTTCCATGGCAAACGATCACCAGTTTCGGGGAGGATGAGCCACTCACCCTGTTTGGAATTGCATTCAGTGAAAGCGCCTTGGAAAAAATTACAGGCCAGTCCATCATCATCGGTTACCACACCCAGTTGGCTCTGGATAAGATACCAAATGGTGTTGCTCTGCGAGCGGGGAATTATGCTAGGATACCGGATCATGAGGCATATGCATATGGTCAAGATGTCGTGGAGGAGCAGCTCAACAAACAGGTTAGCGCTACCGGGGTAGTGGAGGGGAGCAAAGATACCCATTCTTTTACCGATGATCCGTTGACCATTGACTATAGCCAGACAGATGGCCTGCTCCATTACCGGCTGCTGCTGCACCGTGTCAAATCGGTTCCCGATGCCGTCACTGTTACAGATACTCTTCCCAAGGGCACACAGCTGGTGGATGGCTCGGTAAAGCTCCGGCTGCATTCCGGCGAAAATCGAGATGACGATTATTGGGATGTGGAGGGGCAGGATTACTATCTATCGGTTGCGACCCAGGAACAGGACGATGGCACGACAACCGTAACCTTTACCATCACCCGCCACCATGAGATGCCTGACGACGGGATCCTCGCAATCTATTACGATGTTTCCGTTGCCGGTGATCCCGCGTGGGAAGAGGGGGATACTCAGGTCTATGAAAACCATGCCCAGTGGGGCGACACAACAGATTCTACGACAACGACGGTCAAGCGGGTTACTCCCAATCTGGTAAAAACAGGGGAACAGCTGGTGCAGTATGATGAAGAGGGAAATCCCTCCTATTCTGACACGGTGCGTTATTACATTACCGTGAACACCCAGGGGGATGACCTAAACCCATATGCAGATACCCTCACTCTGGAGGATACCATGAGCACCCCAGCGGGGAGCGGGGCGGCATTCCTGCCAGAGAGTGTAAAACTCTACCACTATCAGGCGGACGGGGAGGAAAATCATTACTGCGGCGAGTTAATCGATGGGACGCAGTATACAGTCAGTTACAATAGCGAGACCCATACCATTACGTTTACCCTACCGGATGCAACCCCCTGTGTCCTGGTCTACGACTATTCCATTGATCGAGGGACCGCGGCCGGAGATATTCAGATATCCAACAAGGTAACCCTCAGCGGCCGGTCAGAATCTTCCTCGGAAGCCGGCATCATCATGCAGGAGCAGTCATCATCCGCTACGGTCAACAAGGCCACAGTGACCATCTATAAACATGACAGCAAGAATGTAACCGCACTCCTGCCCGGGGCCGCGTTTAAATTGGAGCGGTATGAATACAAAGACGGAAGCTATCAGTGGAATCAGACCTCTGTCACAGCAGTCGGTGGAAGCGGAGAGTTTATTACCGGTGACAGCGGTATGATCGTCCTGAACTTCTTGGGGGAGGAATCCCTTTACAATACCATATACAGGCTGACAGAGCTGTCTGCGCCGGAGGGCTACCTGCCCAGTGACGAGCCTCAATACTTTGTATGGATGGAGCAGGGCGCTAATGAGGAACAGACGGTTGAAAAAATGCGGGGAAATGGGGCGTTAGACGGTATTTCTCCCGATGATATAGTCTTTATTCCTTTTTCTACCTCCGGAACCCTCTATGTGCCCAACGAACTAGATCAGTTGACGGTGACAAAGAAATGGCAGAATGAAAACGGGGAACCAATGGAAAATCCGCCGTCGGATAGCGTCAAGGTCACCCTTTACCAGTGGGATGCAGATGATCGCCAATCTGTTTATGCGCAGGTGGAACTGAAGGAAGAAAATGGGTGGTCTTATACCTGGAAAAATCTGCCCAGAGCGAATGACAATGGAGGGGAATACCGTTACACGGTGGAGGAGGAGCCTGTCGCCGGCTTTGACGCCACCTATTCAGAGAATAATGCTGACGGCATACAGACCGGCGTGATTGAGATTATCAATACAAAGGGGGAAGGCTATGTCCTACCCGAAACCGGCGGAATAGGCACCTATTTTTATACTGTGGGAGGATTGCTGCTGGTTGGCATATGTTGTGCGGGATATGTCTATCTGCGCCGCAGGTACCGGAAGGGGGATGCCTCCTCAACATAGAACTGAGCAGACATCATGATTTGACAGAAAGAGGAAAGGGGCAACTTTGATGAAACCGACCAAGAAGCTGACAGCCATACTGCTGTCTTTGATGATGGCCTTGATGCTGGTGATACCGGCCTTCGCCACCGGCGGCAACTATTCCATTACCATTGAAAATGAAGCGCAGGGCCATACCTATGAGGCATATCAAATTTTTTCCGGAGATCTGTCCAGCGACAGCGTCCTCTCCAACATCCAATGGGGAGAGAGCGTCAACGGGGCGGCGCTGCTGGCAGCCTTGCAGACAGCGGATGCCGAGAAATACGACAGCTGTGATTCGGCGGCCAAGGTGGCAGAAGCCCTGGGTGGCGGAGATGGGACGGAGGCGACAGCCGCGGATGCCGAAGCGTTCGCAAAGGTGGCGGAAGATTACCTCACCACGCCCAAAGGCAGTGCCGATACGCCAACAGGCGGCAATTACGTGATTTCCGGCCTACCTGCTGGATATTACCTTGTAAAAGATAAGGATAACAGCTTGGAAGGCAGCCATGACGCCTATACCAATTACATTGTCCAGGTTGTGGAAAATGTTACCATGGCACCAAAGTCCGGAACGACCACCTCGGAAAAGAAGGTCAAGGACATCAATGATTCCCAAGGTCTTACCTACACAGACTGGCAGGACTCTGCCGACTATGACATAGGAGACCGGATTCCTTTCCAGCTGAAAGCCACTCTACCGGCAAATTATAGCACCTACAGCCAATATGCGCTGACCTTCCACGACACCGAGAGCGCGGGACTCTCCTTCCAAAGTGACAGTGTAAAAGTATACATCGATGGCAAGCTGGTAGATGGGGGAAATTACACGGTTGTCACCGAAGGCCTAGGCGGCGGATTTACATTCGAGGTCAGGTTTGAGGACCTGAAGAAAATTACCGCTGCCGACGGGGTGCAGGCCGGCAACAACAGCGTGGTTACGGTGGAGTATGAGTCGGTGCTCAATGAAGGCGCCGTCATCGGTGGCGCCGGCAATCCCAATACAATGCATATTACCTACTCCAATAACCCCAACGGCGAAGGCAAGGGCAAAACCCCGGATGATACGGTCATCGTCTTTACCTATAAGGTCATTGTCGACAAGGTAAACCAGGAGAGGGAAGAATTGCCCGGCGCTGAGTTTACCTTGGAAAAGAAGATCGTAAATGGACAGGGGGAATCATGGGAGACCGTGGAGGTATTGGGGACAGACGGCAGTCTGACCACCTTTACCTTTGCCGGCTTGGACGATGGGGACTACCGGCTGTCCGAAACAAAAACGCCGGAGGGATACAATACCATTGAGCCCATTGAATTTACTGTGACGGCCCAACATGACATGACCTTGACCTCCCTTTCCGGCAATACTGTCACCGGGGAGATCGTCATGACGGCCAATTTGACCGAGGGCTCTCTGTCCGCGACCGTCGTCAACAACAAAGGAGCACAGCTGCCAGAAACCGGTGGCATGGGCACCACCCTTTTCTATGTGCTGGGCGGAGTGCTGGTCGTCGGTGCAGGAGTGCTGTTGGTTGTAAAAAGACGTGTGGGAACAGAAAATAAAGAAGAATAAAGATCTTTGAGACGCCGTCTGTGGGCCGGGAAGCGCTCCTTCCCGGCAGCGCAGCGGTAAGGAGAGCCCTGTATGAAGAATGGAAGAGCCAAGAAAAACAAAAGATATTCCCTGCTCCTTCTTCTCGCCCTTCTTGTAGGGCTGTCCTTGCTGCTGTATCCAACCATCAGCAACTGTTGGAACAGCTTTCATCAGTCGAAGACGATTGCCACCTATGTGGAGACTGTAGCGGAGATGGATGACAGCGACTATGAAGGTATGTGGAGAGAGGCGCAGGCCTATAATACCGCGTTGCCACGAGATCAGGGGCGCTTTCAACTGAGCGAAGAAGAAAAACAGGTCTATGAGGGATTGCTGCGCGTCTCCGATGATGGGATTATGGGCTATGTGGAGATCCCCAGCATCAATGTGGAGTTACCTATTTATCATGGGACGGATGAAGAGATATTGCAGATTGCTGTGGGGCATATCCAAGGTTCCTCATTACCGGTGGGCGGGCCCGGCACCCATTGTGTGATTTCGGGGCACAGAGGCCTTCCCTCCGCCAAACTGTTTACCGACCTGGACCAGCTGACAAAAGGGGACATTTTTATCCTTCATGTGCTGGATGAAACCCTGACCTATGAGGTGGATCAAATTCACATTGTTGAGCCGGATGATGTGTCCCTCCTCAGCATGGAAGAGGGAGAGGACCTATGCACATTGGTTACATGCACGCCCTATGGCGTCAACTCCCACCGGCTTCTGGTTCGGGGGCATCGTGTCGAAAATCAGCAAGACGCATTGACCACCTCCATAACGTCGGAGGCAGTACAGATTGATCCCATGCTGGTAGCCCCGATCGTGGCAGCCCCTATCCTGCTGATTTTTCTGCTGTGGGTCTTTTTCCGTCCCCGTTGGAAAGCACATTGAGCAATAGAGAGGTGAGAAATGGATGAAAGCTAACACATTCCGTCGACGTGTAACGGCGATTCTGTGCTCTCTGCTGGTAGGACTCTCCTGGGCGGTTACAACTGTTTTTGCCGTTGACAATGGCGACATAGAGCAAAATGCATCCTTGACGGTGTATTTTGGAAAGAACGGGGAAGGTTTCGCGGATGTAGAATTTTCCATCTACCGGATAGCTGAGATATCACAGGACGGCAGCTATACATTGACCGGCGACTTTAAAAACTATCCGGTCAACCTGGAGAACCTGACCAGCTCCGGATGGCGGGGGCTGGCCCAAACCCTAGACGCCTATGCCGCTCGGGACCATCTGCAGTCTTTGCAGGTTAAAAAGACCGGCCAGGATGGGCAGGTTGTATTTTCCGGGCTTTCCACCGGTTTGTATTTGGTCAAGGGAGAGCAATATGAGAAAGAAGAGCATATCTACACGCCGGAGGCGATGCTTGTATCCCTTCCCGCGCTTTCGGAAGACGGCGGCTGGAGCTACCACCAAAAGGTGTCCTGCAAATTTGACAGCACCGAAACTTCATCTGAGTTTGTCCAACGGAAGGTATGCAAGGTTTGGGAGGACAATGGGAATCAAGAAAGCCGGCCAAAGGAAATTTTGGTGCAGCTTTTGGAAAACGGCAGGGTAGTGGACACCGTAGTCCTAAACGAGGAGAACCACTGGCAGTATACATGGGAGAATTTAAAGGGCAGTTCCAAATGGCAGGTGGCGGAGGCCAAGACACCGGAGGGATATACCGTGTCTGTGGCCCAGGAAGGGAGTACCTTTATTATGACCAATACCTGTCCATCGGACACACCGTCGCGCCTCCCACAAACGGGCATGCTGTGGTGGCCTGTACCGCTGCTTGCCTGTGCCGGCCTGCTATTTGTGGTCATGGGATATATTCTAAGACGCAGACATGGAGAATCGGATGGAAGGTAAAAGAAAAAAGGGTGGAACTTGTCTGATCCTGGGAGGGCTGTTGTTGCTGGCAGCAGCCCTCTTTTTGACCGGCTATAACCTGTTGGACGAACATAGAGCCGGAACGGATGCGGAACACGCACTTGAGGAGCTGTTGGTCCGGATACCGGAGACGACCCCCACTGTAGAGGAGGGTGTGATAAATAGGAGCGAGATGGCCGCCACCGAAATTGAGGGGGAGGACTATATCGGTATTCTGGAAATACCTTCCCTGGAAATAGTCCTGCCGGTGATGGCGGAATGGAGCGATTCCAATCTGAAAATTGCCCCTTGCCGCTACCATGGTTCGGCCTATTCAGGGGACTTGGTCATCGCCGGCCACAATTACCGCACCCATTTCGGCGCCTTTGGCAGTCTAACTGCCGGCGCCCAGATCGTCTTTACCGATATAGGCGGAAACCGCTTTCTCTACGAGGTGGCAGAAATTGAAGTGCTTGGCGCTACCGATGTAGAAGGGCTGTTAAGCGGTGGGTGGGATTTAACCCTTTTTACCTGCAACTATGACGGCCGTGCTCGGGTGACTGTACGGTGCATCAGAGCTGATTGACAGGATCCGCTTCACAGATCAAACCCGGTATGGATCACGACGGTACAGATAGTTTTTAAAGAGAAAGGGCCCGACGCGGTTTCTGCCGCGTCGGGCCCTTTTCAGAAGTGGCTGTTTTTCAGAAGTGGAGACTATCTAAACTGAGAAACTTTTATGTCAGGCCCATTTGATTTCACCGCAGGCAATTTTCATTCCTGCGTCGCCGGAAGGCTGGGTATGAAAATCGTCGGGGCTGCCGTGGATGATTACCGTCCGGCCGATAGCTTCAGCGGCTGTCAGGCGCTGGGTGAAAAAGGTGCTCCAGGCGTAACCGTTGTTGCCAAAGAGCGGAGGCATATCTCCCGCATGGCTGGGATGAGGGCAGTTGCCGGGATTTAGGTGAGACCCGGCGTTGGAAAAGGGATCCTCTGCATTTCCGGTGCAGGATCTTCCCTCGTGGATATGAAAGCCAAAGACCTTTTGGCCGCAGTTCCCTGTGCCGGTGGGCAGGCCGAACACCTCCGCCACCACCAGGGTGCCGCCTCTGACCCCATAGAATGAGACTTTGCCGTGAAGACAGGGATAGGCCTTGCTTCCCCGAAGGATGGCGTAGGATACGGGACGTCCTTTGATTATCTCAGCAGCGAACAGCTTGGTCCGCTGGGTCAATGGAAATATCATGACAAGCGCTCCTTTCCCTACAATGTACGGGGAAAGGACCCTGGGGGTTCCAGCAGTCGGGGCATACACAGCCGGTTTTTGGAGGGCAATCAGCTTAGCTCAAACATGCCGTGATACAGCCGGTAATAGAAGCCCTTCTGGGCCAGAAGGTCATCATGATCGCCCCGCTCCACAATCTTGCCGTGATCCAGCACCATGATCGCGTCCGCGTTGCGCACCGTGCTCAGACGGTGGGCGATGACAAAGACGGTACGCCCCTTCATCAGCTGATCCATCCCCTTTTCAATGAGGGATTCGGTCCGGGTGTCGATGGAGGAGGTGGCCTCATCCAAAATGAGGACAGGAGGATCGGCTACCGCGGCCCGGGCAATGGCCAAAAGCTGCCGTTGCCCTTGAGAGAGGTTGGCTCCGTCGGAGGTCACCATGGTCTGATATCCATGGGGGAGGCGCCGGATAAAGCTGTCGGCGTTGGCAATGTGGGCCGCCCGTTCGATTTCTTCCTGGGTGGCGTCCAGCTTGCCGAAACGGATATTGTCGGCGATGGTGCCGGTAAAGAGGTGGGTATCCTGCAATACAATGCCAAGGGAGCGGCGAAGATCCGCCTTCTTGATATCCCGCACGTCAAAGCCGTCGTAAAGGATGGTCCCTTTTTGCACATCATAGAAGCGGTTGATCAGGTTGGTGATGGTGGTTTTTCCAGCGCCGGTGGAACCTACAAAGGCGATTTTCTGGCCCGGTTTGGCATAGAGGCTGATGTCTTTGAGGATGAGCCGGCTTTCATCATATCCAAAGTCCACATTCTGGAACCGAACATCCCCCTGTAGGGGAACTAGATTTCCGTCCTCTCTGCGCCAAGCCCATGTCCTGCGGGAGGAACTGGCGGAGGAAGCTGGAGACTGCTCTGTCTGGACCAGCTCCACCTTGCCGTCGTCTACCTCCGGTTTGCGGTCCATGACCTCAAAGACCCGCTCGGCACCGGCCAATGCCGCCAGGAGGAAGTTGCTTTGCTGGGTGAACTGGTTGATGGGGGCGGCGGCCTGGCGGACAAATACCAGATAACTGGCCAGGCTGCCCACGTCGGTCATCCCCTTCATGGCCATGATGCCGCCGAGGATGGAGACGATGGCATAGTTGACATAGGAGATGCTGACTACAGCGGGAATCATGGTGGCCGCGTAGGACTGGGCCCCAGTTCCAGCCTTGCGCAGGGCCTCATTTTTCTTCCGGAAGGTTTCCAGGTTGGCCTGTTCATGGTTAAAGACCTTGACCACCTTCTGGCCGCCTACCATTTCTTCAATATAGCCATCCAGCTCGCCCAGACTGGCCTGCTGCTTGGCATAGTAGGCGCTGCTCCGTTTGCCGCTGAAGCGGATGTAAAGGAACATGGCGGCATAGCAGACCACCACGATGAGGGAGAGGCGCCAGTTGAGGATGAAAAGAATCACCAAGGTGCCCGCCATCTGGATAAAGCTCTGGATGGCCATGGCAAAGCTGTTGTTGAGAGCGTCGGAGATGGTGTCCACATCGTTGGTGAAATAACTCATGACGTCGCCGTGCTGCTGGCTGTCAAAGAACTTCAGCGGCAGCTTCTGCAGATGGGCAAATAGATCACGGCGGATATCAAACAGGATCTTTTGGGCCGCTTTCACCATGATTTGGGTATAACCGTAGGCGGTGAGTACACCGATGACATAGATGACAGCGGTAACAGCAACGCCCGCGATCAGGGTATGAAGATCTCCGGAGGCCAGATTGTTGACCACCGGCCGGATCATATAGGTGCCCAGCAGGTTGGCTATGGCGCTGATGGTGACCAAAAGCGCCACCCAGAACAGGAGCATCCGGTGTTTGCCCATATAGGATAGGAGGGATTCCACGGTATACCGCAGGTTCCGGGGCTTTTTAGCGTTGAGACGACGTGCTGCCATGGACCTGGCCTCCTTTCATCTGGGAATCGTAGATTTCCTGGTAGATGGGGTCCTCCGCCAGAAGCTGGGCATGGGTCCCCACCGCGTGGATGCCGCCATCCTCCATGATGACGATTTGATCGGTATCCATGACCGAGGTAACCCGCTGCGCAATAATGATCTTGGTCACGTCGGTGAGCTTAGCCAGCGCAGCGCGGATTTTGCCTTCGGTGGCGGTATCTACCGCGCTGGTAGAATCATCGAAGATAAGAACTTTGGGATGCTTGAGAAGGGTCCGAGCAATGCATAAACGCTGCTTTTGTCCGCCGGATACGTTGACACCGCCTTGTCCTAAGTCGGTGTCCAGCCCCTTGGGCATCCGCTGAAGAAATT
The DNA here is from genome assembly GCA_904419775.1 of Candidatus Pararuminococcus gallinarum. Classification (GTDB taxonomy): domain Bacteria; phylum Bacillota; class Clostridia; order Oscillospirales; family Ruminococcaceae; genus Zongyangia; species Zongyangia gallinarum. Next base: position 28,749 of record CAJFSX010000006.1, read on the forward strand.
CGTCGGCACAGGCGATCCGGCAGGCATCCCATAGGGTGGCGTCATCGGCGTTGGCGTCGCCCCATTGCAGGTTTTCCCGGATGGTACCGGAGAAGAGGATGTTCTTTTGCAGTACGATGCCTACAGCATCCCGCAGGGCATGCAGGTCATACTCCCGCACATCCCGGCCGCCTACTTTGACACTGCCGGAGGTGACGTCATAGAGCCGGGGGATGAGCTGGACCAGGGTGGTTTTGGCGGAACCTGTTCCCCCCAGGATCCCCACCGTCTGTCCCGCTTTGATATGAAGGGTTACGCCGGATAGGGCGCTTTCTTTAGCATCGGCATTGTATTTAAAGGAGACCCCCTCAAAATCCACGCTGCCATCGGCCACCTTTGTTGCTGCGCCTTGGGGGGAGAAGAGATCCACCCTTTCATCCAGTACCTCACCGATGCGGTGGGCACTGGCCAGGGAACGGGTCAGGAGCAAAAACACATTGGAAATCATCATCAGGGAGTTCATCACCTGAAATACATAGCTGAGAAATCCGGTCAGATCGCCTACCTGAAGATGGGAAGATAGAATCATATTGCCGCCAAACCACATGATGAGGACAATTGACAGGTACATGATAAACTGGAATGCAGGCAGGTTGAGCACCGCGTAATGAAAGGTCTTTTGGGTGGTATCCATCAGTACTTCATTGACCTGCTGGAACTTTTCCTCCTCATATTCGTCCCGCACAAAGGCCTTGACAGCCCGGATGGCGGTTAACCCCTCCTGCACCACGTTATTGAGCCGGTCCACTGCTTTTTGCATGATGCCGTACATGGGCGCCACCTTGCGCAGAATGAGGAAGAGGATAACGCCTAGGATAGGGGTGCCGACGACAAAGACAAGAGCCAACTGGGGATTCATCCAGAAAGAGAGGATCACCCCCATAATCAGCATGACAGGTCCTCTCACCATGGGCCGGAACCCTCCGTTGATGGCGTTTTGCAGCACAGTGACGTCGGTGGTCATTCGGGTGACCAGGGAAGAGGTTTCAAAGTGGTCCAGATTTGAAAAGGCGTAGTCCTGCACCCGTTCGTACTGGGCTTCCCGGATCCTCGCGCCCCATCCGAAGGAGGCCCGGGCGGCAAATCGGGCATACATGAGCCCTGTGATGAGGGCAAAGAGGGCGCAGATCCCCATCTGGATTCCCTTGTGGAGAATATAGGCGGTATCATGGTTCGTGACCCCTACATCAATGAGATCCGCCATGAGCAGAGGAATAAACAGATCAAATCCGGTTTCCACCACAATGAGCAGGGCGCCGATGACCATATCCTTTCGGTAGGGTCCCATATAGCGCAACAGACGCTTTAAGTCCGCCATTATTTTTCCTCCTTTTCTGCCCGGAAATTGTGATATACCCGGGAGAGAAACGAAGCAAACTGTGTCCGCTCCTCCGGAGTAAAGCCTTGGAGCATAATGTCCTCTAGCTCCTGGCAGTGGCTCTTCCATATATGATAAGCCTCCCGCCCCTTGGCGGTTAGCTCCACTAGATTGCACCGGCGGTTGCTCTCGCTGGGACGGCGGGTGATCAGCCCGCTTTTTTCCATTGAATCCAGCATCCGGGATACCGCCGCGGAATCGATATCAAAATAATCGGCCAGTTGGCTTTGCCGACAGGGACCGTTGGATTCCAGATAGCCTAACATTTTGGGTTGGCCTACCTCCAGGCCAATGGCGGCCAGATAGGGACGCAGATAGTTGCGCTCCGCATGGGCCGCCCGGTATAAAAGCATGTGAAAGGTTTTTTCCATCTTGTTTCCCTCAATTCGATGACTTATCAGCTATTGATAAGTCAATTATATGTCCTGTTACTGATTTGTCAAGATGAAATATTCCATATTTTTGCCATCGCTTCAAAGCGTTAGTTTTAGAAAGCGAAACTAAAAAGGAGAAAGGTCCCCTGTGATTACAAGGGACCTTTCTCCTTTTTGCTTTTATTTCAGGAGTATTTTCTTATTTTTTCTTGCGGATGAGAACTACAGCAGCGCCTGCGCTCAGTGCCAGGACTGCCAGTGCTCCAGCGATCATGCTGCTGTCGCCAGAAGACGGGTTCTCTTTGTCCCCAGAACCAGATCCGGTGGCGGAACCATTTCCGCTGCCATCGGGCCAGTTCCAGTCCCCGCCGCCTACCTGATCTTCATCAGAGCCAGGAATGCTCGGCTTGTCGGTGCCAGGATTGGGATCGGGCTCCTCGCCCTCTGCCGTGATGGTCACATTGATCGGGATGGTCATCTCGATCGCTTCGCCATCCAGGGTCAGGGTGCCGGTTGCCACATAGGCGCCAGGCTCGTCAAACTTGACGTTGCTGTAATCCCAGTCGGAGACTACCAGGTTGGCGGTGCTGCCGTCAGAGTAGTTGGCAACGACATTCTTGTCGATCATGTTCCAAACTTCCTCTGCGGTAGAACCTTCCACTGCGGAGACGTTGATCTCCTCCGGTGTCAGGGACTCAATGAATTTCTCTGCCTGTACTACCACCTTGATGATAGCCGGGATATCTGTCCCTTCTACCGTACCGGTGATTTCGTATGTGCCAGCCTGGGTCAGGTCTACCTTGGAGGTATCCCATGCGGTGACATTGGCCAGAACTTTGGCGCCGGATTCCATTTCTACTGTAACCTGTGCGGGCAGGGTAGCCTCGATGTCCTCGATGGTAACATCAGAGCCCAGCTGGACATTGATGTCATCCATGGGAGAAACTGCTACGATCTCGTCTTCCAGGGTCAGATAGACGTTGTTAAAGGTGGCGTTGGCCTGAAATGTAAGCAAGCCCATGTAGCCGCCATTGTAAGCGGGATCTTTCAGTCTCGCCACTTCCTCGTCGTCCAGGTAAGCGATGAACTCATTTCCATCATAGACGACCTTCATGTGGAAGCTTTCCTGATTTCTCTTCTCGTCTGTCAGCTGATACGGCTGGGTGATGACCTCGCCGCGGCCGGCCACATTCTTAAAGATTCTGCCGTGGCCTAAGTCTTTGGAGAGGTTGAAGCAATACCAGGTTGCGGCAGGATTGTCCAGATCCTGGATACCAAAGACCAGGGAGGTATATTCTCCGGTTGTACCCTTGACGTCGGCTTCATAGGTAAACGGAACATTGGGAAGGATATTTTCAGACAGATAGAAGCTGTCGCCAACCCCTTCGTTTCTGCCTTCCATACCTTCGGGGCCCTTCACCCAGCTGCCTACGCCATTCGCTAGTTTGAGATTAGTAAGGTTGGTATTGAAAACTTTCTTTGCGACCATAACGGTAATTTCATCCTCAAGAGCGCCGGTATTGCTGGTGGCTTTGATGGTGTAATCACCCTCGGTATCGGATTTCAGAACCACATAGGTGTCAGCTTCCTCTACTACGGTCAGGCCCTCGGGGATTTCCAAAGTGACGGACTTATCGGTAGCGGAAAGGGGCAGAATGGTGGACTGAACGGTAAATTCCTCGCCAGGCTCCGCGATTTCTGGTGCTTCCAGAGTGAGGAACATGGGCTCGGTGCCGCTCTCACCATCTTCTGTGTACATGGATTTCATCTGCCAGATGTTCATCTCATCGATGGTAACATCGCCGCCTACGGTGAAGAACTCCATGCCGATGCTGTCAGGATCAGGATAGTATGCGTCGGCTATATCTGCGTCACCATAGTTACCGAATACCTCAATGACCGAAGTATCCACCAGGATACGCAGCTGGACTTTGCCGTTTTCCATGGGATGGAGGGTCCATTCCAGATTCGATCTGGCAGCTGGTCCAGATTTAGAGAAGTCCAGAAGCAGCTTATCAGTTTCTGTGTTGTATTTAACAACTGTCTCCTGGCCGTTGCCGGTGCGGAGTTTGAAGCCAAACTCTTTGGCAGTGCCCGGAGTGAAGGTGGCCTCTACATCATAGTACTGGCCGGTTGTATCCGCCAGGATATTCGGGGTATTTTCATCTACTACCGTATTTTCGGTGGAGAAGATAACGTCACCGCGATTGGCATCGATTTCCTCTACCGGATAAGCGGTCAGGTGATACTGATCGTCGATGATCTTCAGGCCGGTTTCACGCGGAACAGACTGAATAGCGTTCCAACGTTTGCCGTCAGGACCATAGTTGCCGAAGGGATTCCATTCCTGAATCCAGTGGACCATGATCTTCCGGTCTTTTCCAGCGCCATCGTTAAAGTAATGCTGGCCGGCATACAGAGAGGATGCGCCGCCTGCACCAGTCTGGATAAAGTCGGTGACATTGACAAAACGCCAGCCATCCTCGGTCTTCTTCAGGTCGCCTACAGCAAATACGTCGCTGGCGCCTACATAGACCCATTTTTCTTCATTGGTGCCTTCCACAGTCATCGGGAACATGGTGGGGCACTCAGACCATACATCTTTTCCGCTGCCTGCGTCGTGTACAAAGGCCTGCTCATCTTTCCATGTCTTCAGGTCATGGGAAGAGAAGAGTCTTCCACGGCCGCCGGCTACGACCATGAGCCAGATGCCGCCGGCAGGCTCCTCGGGATCTTCCTGCCACCAAACCTTCGGGTCGCGGAAGTCAGGGCCATATATTCTGTGAGTTTCGTCGATAACAGGATTGCCGTCATATTTAGTCCAGGTTACTCCGTGATCCTTGGAGTAGGCAATGGCAATAACCTGGCCACGGGGACCGCCATGGTAGGTATAAAATGCTACCAGCTTGGACTCACCCGGCTTGTTATCGGTAAAGAAACCGGAAGTGTTTTTGTCATCTACTACCGCGGAACCGGAGAAAATGGTACCCAGTTCATCAGGCGCGATGGCAATGGGCATCTCTTGCCAGTGGACGAGGTCGGTGGACTGGGCATGTCCCCAGTTATAAAAGCCGGGATAAACCAGGTTAAACTGGTAGTACATATGCCAGGTTCCGTTGCTGGGATCGTAAACCAATCCGTTAGGATCATCCAGACAGCCGTTTTCAGCTGTATAATGGAACTGGGGACGATAGGGCTCGGCCGCCATGTAAGCGCCATCCGATTTTCTATTGGCTTTGATGACAGTACCCATAGAAACATCGCCCTTGGTGGCCATGATGGTGATGGTGGTGTCCCCTACCGGCAGGGAAATTTCTTGCCCTTCCCCGCTGGCAATGGCTTTCTCTTCCAACACAACGCCATCCGGGCCAACAGCGCTGATGGTCAGGCTTGTACCCTCCTCAGCGGTGGGGGTGACGGTAATGGTCTCGTTATTTCTACCGGTATAAAGATTGTAGTTGACAACATTGGGGTCAAACTCGGGGGAAAGAACGAGGTCTTCTCCGTCGATTTCCAATCCTGTCAGCGCGGGAGTTGTATCATCTTCAATAGGAGTATAGTAAACATCCTGGAAGGTGAAGTTTCCGTTAAAGTTGAGCAGACCCAAATATCCACCGCTGTATTCATCATCGGTTCCCGCGTGTACAAGAACATCGTCGATATAGCAGTTGATCTTGTTGCCGATGGCAACCACCTTAATATGGCAGGTGGTGGGGGCTGGATCTCCCATGGGATACCGTGCAGTGATATCCGTACCGCCTGGGAAGCGGAACAGACGGGAACCTACATTCTGCCAGATATTAAAGACATAGGAACCATCCGCTGGCTTCTCGGGATCCTGAACACGAAAAACCAAGGAGGCCGCATGTTCCCACAGATCGGGGTTATTATCGGTGATGGTAGCCTCAAAGATGAAGTTTTCGGACTGGATTTTGCTCATTGCAAAATTGTCACCGCTGCCGGTGGCGACCAAACCACCTTCTGTCTTCACCCAGGAGCCGCTGAGATAATCAAGATCGCCCAGGTTGGTGTTGAAGTTGTCTTCTACTTCAGGTACATCAATATTGGCAGTTGCCTTTAAGTTTTTAAACTGGGCTTTGGCCTGCCAGCTCAGCAGTCCCAAATAACCGGGCTTGTAGGGAATACCGCTGCCAAAATCATGGGAGAGCGCTTGCTTCTCATTGATGTAGACTGTCAGCACATGATTTTTGCTCATAACCATCCGGACATTGACAAAATCTGATGTGAAATCAACGTTTGGAAACATGATGTTTGTAAACACCATGTTTCCAGGCCGTGGAAACTCGGGATCGTTGTCCACAAAGGATGAGATGTTCATCTGAGTTCCGTCCTGGCGCATATCCAGGCCGTGGAAACGATGGGTTCCATTATCATAGCCGAAAACCAAGGTTGCGGCATTCCCCTCCAACAGTTTTACATCTGCTGAATATTCGAAAGAATCAGCGTAAGCTGTTGTGGAGGGAAGGGTATTATTACCGTCATTGTTCGAAGGCTCTAATCTTTCCAGGGTATATACGCCGTCTTCTACGGTGTAATCTCCTTCCGGAAATTCAAACGTTAATTCTGTAGGTCCTTCTGGTTCTGCTGTAGGAACTACCACGGCGGGAATTTCCGCCGTGGGGATTTCCTCTGCAGGAATTTCCGCTACGGGGATTTCCGCCGGCTCCACATCAATCGCCATGGCCGGTATCATTCCGGTGAATACGCTGGTCACGACGAAAACCAGAGCAAACAGGAAAGCTCCGATGCGCTTCCCCTTGTGGTGTAGCTGTCTCAATTTTTCTTCCTCCCTTTTTGTCATTTTTATTTGCTTTATTAAAGCAAATAATTAAATAGATTATGTTTGATATTACTATTTTTTAAAATTTTGTGCAATACTTTTATAACTTGTTCTTAAAATTTGTAGGAACGTCTAATTTCTCAAAAGGGAAATTAAATATCATGACATTTAATTTTTTATAAATGTACATAATATTACTAAAAAATATACAACTTCCATACTAAATATAGTAAGAGTTGTATATAAATAAAAGAAAAAACAAGATAATTAGTATAAACTAACTATAATATTTTTATGATATGATGCATTTGTTGAGAATGATCTTCAAATCAGTATAGGTAAAGAAAAGATAAATATAGGAATTTTTTCCATTTATTAAGGGGGAACTTGACAATATATAGAAAGTATATAAAATGAAAATATAGAAAAATGGTATAGATGGAGGAAAGAACATGGGGAGACGCTTTGTTCATTGGAAAGGGCCGGTGGCTGCAACACTAATTTTAGTTTTGTTTATTGCGGCTGCGAGCTTTATTGTGACGGGGCGGATCAATGAAGCAGAAGAAGCGGTGAGCTTTACACGCTTAGCAGAGGAAGCAGAGGAATTTGCTCATAGTTTAGAACTGAATGTAGATTCTGATCGGGAAAAACTTGGCCTTATAGCGGAGATGATGGCCTCCGATTTGAATGGGCTGGAGGAATTTTTACATTCTTACCGGAGCACAGGGACATTTTTTTCGCGCCTAGAATTGCTTTTGCCAGGTGATGAGGTTGTCACTTCCGATGGTACGCATGTCAATGTATCTGAACAGCTCTCATTTGAAAGGGAGGCTGCCTTAGGCGCCCATATTTCGGACCGGCAGTTGGACTTAAACGGTGAGGACTATGTTGTGCGCCATTTTGTGCCGGTGAAAAGCGAGAACGAAACAATTGCCATGCTCTATGGAGTGATCAAATTGGGAGATCTCGCAAGGAAGCTGCCCTATTCGCCTTACGGTGGAGAAGCGGCGGTGTATGTAATCGATGGAACAACGGGTGACTTTTTAATTGACACATGGCATGACGAGATGGGAAATATTTGGGATCTTGGGGAACGTCCTATGGCGGAGGGATATGACCATGAACGGCTGCGTCAAGGCCTTGTAGATGGGGAAAGCAACTACGTTGTTTTCCTGTCAAATACTACTGGAGAAAATCTGTATTTTTATTATACGCCACTAGGAATTAATCAATGGCGGGTAGCGCTTTCCGTCCCCGAGGCGTTGGTTTTTGCTGGGGCTCGGGATATCCGTCAAATGTTAAATTTCTTTCTTGTTATTGAAGGCCTGTTTTTCCTGGTATATATTTCTGGGCTGGTGTTTTATGTCCGCCGAGAGACGGGAGAAAAACAGCGACAACTGGATGCGCTCAATTACATCTATGATGTAGAGAAGCTACTTTTTAACGCCCATGAGCACCGAGAGAATATCATTCGTTCACTTGAAGTTATTGCGCAGATGCTTCCGGCAAAGCGTGTGGCATTCACTATGATGGGTGGGGACGGGCCCAGTTTGGATTATCTCTGGGAGGTAGGCGGAGAATCTATCCTGGGTCGAACATTGGTAGAAAAAGCTCAGGTGCTTGCCGATCGCTTTACTTCAGGGCATGGGGATATATCTGTACATACACCGCAGGAGGTCCGAGCAATACTGCCAGATGCGCCGGAAAAGATGGGGGATTTGGTGGCTATTCCTGTGGAGGACGCTGATGGTACCCTTCAAGGTATAATTTCTGCTGGCGGTTTGTCAAAGCAAACCGGATGTGCTACCATGCTCAGAAGTGTTGGATTTAGTTTTGCGATGCTTTGCGGAAACATGCGAACTTATCAGGAAATGCAGCGGCAGGGTGAGAGAGATACACTGACAGGGTTATATAATCGCAATCGTTATGAACTGGATTTACCTCGTATCGCTGCAGAATGCCGTGAGGGAATTTGTTGCGCCTTTATTGATGCCAATGGTTTGCATGAGATGAATAATGACCGGGGACATGAGGTAGGTGACGATATGTTGCGGGCGATCGCTGAAGAAATTCGCAATCGTTTTGACTCCAAGCACGCTTATCGATTGGGTGGTGACGAATTTGTTATTTTCGCCGTTGACGAAGTAGAACCGAAAATTATCCATCACAGTCGAACTATGACTATCGCGCTAGAGCAAAAGGGATATCACATTTCTGTTGGGGTGGCTTGGATTTCGGCCCCTGTGAAGGATCTGGAAGCACTCGTCAAAGCGGCGGAGAAGCGGATGTACAAAGCCAAACAGAAATACTATAGCAATCCAGATCATGATCGTCGTGCAAGAAGATAAAAGGGAATGAGTAGGAGATACGGCGACTCTTCAGAGTAAAGGCCAACACATCGGGGGACGATGTGAAAGCACAGTTCCCTGCCAAGTTAAAGGTGAAGCAGCTGGATAATGTCAGGAAAGTGGTGGAGTCTCGATTAGATGGACCTTTCTGTTCCCACGATGAATGTGGCAATAGCAAAAAAGAGAACCTGTATTCTGGTGACCACAGCGTGATCCCAGGAGCGCTGGTAGTCCTGGCACCGAGTGCGGGCGCCGCGGTTCTTCTCATCCGTAAAAGAAAATAATATATTTCTTAATGAATTAGAACAGCAGATCGGATAGGCAGGTGATCCATTCTATAGAAATATTTTGATAAAAATTTGATGCGCTAATTATTAAAAATAGAGAATATTTCTCTTCTTGTTGACAGAAATACGGTGATATTTTACAGTGACTTTGAGCCATCTTATGAGTGTGCTCATATTTGGACAGGAGGAGAAGAAATGTCGAGAAAGAAACGTTGGATGATGAAAAGCACAGCGGTGGTTCTGGCCGTTTGGATGGCGCTGGCCTCTTTGGTGGCGGGAACCCCGGTGTTTGCGGCGTTGGATGAAAACGACGCCGAAAAATGGAACACCAATCTGGAAACGGTCCAGCCGGTGGGGTCGGAACTGACCTATACCGACGAAGGACTGCTGGTGGAGCGGGGGAGCGACAATGACGCGGCTGCCATCAGCTCCACCCGTGTGGATGGATCGTTTGTGTTCGAAACGGACGTGACCTTCAAAAGGGGCAACGTGGTCAATTTGATCTTCGGGGCCCAGAATGGGGACAGCCTGGAGGACTGTCTGATTTTCAAGGTGGATAAACGCGCGTCCGGAAACCAGGGAGAAACCAAGCTGTTTTACTACAGCGAGCGGCTGGGCTGGCCGACAGTGGTAGGCAACAGCGGCCGTGAATTTGAGAGCAAGGACAGCTATCACCTCAAGGTGGTGGTAGCTGGGAATACCTGCACCGGCTTTGTCGATGGGGTACCTGTCTGCTCCGGCGATATCAGCCAGTATTATCAAGGAGGATTTTTGGGCGTTGGCACGGCGGAGGAAAGCGATGCCGTCTTCCAAAATACCACCTTCCGGATGCTGGAGGAAAGCAGCTGGTCGAGCGACCTGAAAGACATGACACTCTTGGCCGGAACCGAGACTAACCTGACAGCGGACGGGTATCAGCTGGTTTGGAAGGATGGCGAAGGGGTCAACGACGCTATGGCCATCAGCGCCAACATCCCGCCCCAGAATTTTTCCTTTGCGTCGGATGTCATTTTTGAAGAAGGCAGCAACGTAGCCAACCTGATCATCGGCGTCAAGCGTCAGAACAGCGTTGACGGCGCGTTTGTCTATAAATTTGACCGTGCCAACCCAGATGAGACCAAGGTCTTTTATTTTGGCGGCAACTTTGACCTCATTTTCAAGAACCAGAAGTGGGCTTTTTACGAGCTGGGGAAGGAACGGTATACTATCAAAGTTGAGGTCAACGGCAATACCTGCAGCATCTATGTAGACGGTGAACTGGCGGCGGTTGGAACCCTCCCGGACAGCTATGAAAACGGCCTTCTGGGCCTAGGCGCGGCGGAGCACGGCACGGTGACCTTCCAGAACACCCGTGTCAGCGAGCTGGAGCTGGACATAGGCAACCCGGATTACTGGGTGACCGACTTTAACAAGGACGGCCTGACCATGCTCGGCGGCGTTTTGACCTATGATGAGAATGGCGCCCGGGTCAACGCCACCGGCGAATCCTATCTGGTGAGCGATACCTACATGGGTCCGGATGATTCCTTTGTCTTTGAGACTGACGTCAAGTATGTCAAGGGCGACTGCCTGGGGCTAATGTTTGGCGCGCAGACCAAGGACTCCAGGGATAACGCCTATATCTTTTACATGAACCGCACCGGCGGCGGTGGCAACTGGTGGGATCGGGACACCCGGTTTTGGAAATTTAACGTAGGTGCCGGCGATACCCTCTTCAGCAACGACAACGTCGGCGATCTGAACTCTACCGATCTGTTCGAGATGAACAAAGAGGACTACAAGCTCAAGATTATTGTCAACAACGACTATTTCTTCGCCTATATCGATGGGAAACTGGTGCATCAGTTCTATCTGCCCAACTACCAGGGCGGATATCTGGGGATGCGCATCGACGGAAGCGCCTATTTCCAAAACACCAAGGTGACCAAAACCGACGCCGAAGAAATTGCGGAGATTTTGGACGTGCAGGTCGAGGGTCACAAACTGACTCCGGAATTCAGCAAGATGGATAAGGAGTACAGCATCCTCGCGGTGGACCATGACGTGGAATCGGTGAAGATCGCCGCTACCTATACTGGCGAAAATGCGTCGCTGCTGATCAACGGCGAGGCGGCGCAGAGCGATCAGGCAGTAGAGGTGCCCCTTGAGGTAGGGCGGCAAATCATTCCGATTAAGCTAACCGACAGCAAGATGGGAACCGAGTATGAGGTGACCATCTCCATCTACCGGAAGGAGTCCCCGGATCAGTTCAGGACAGAACCATGGCGGGATCAGTATCATTTCTCCCCCTTAGAGGGATGGATCAATGACCCCAACGGCTTGATTTATTACAATGACCAGTGGCATCTGTTCTATCAGCATATCCCCCTGACTACCGTCCATGACGATTACGCTAAGCATTGGGGACATGCGGTGTCAGATGACTTGGTGCATTGGGAGGAGCTGCCTGTTGCCCTGGCGCCGGACGAGCTGGGCTCGATCTGGTCGGGAAGCACGGTGGACGACCCTGAGAACAAGTCCGGCCTGTTTTCGGGAAAGAGCCCCAATAACCTGCTGGCCTTCTTTACCCATATGAACGGATACCAGGTGCAGAGCGTGGCGTATTCGGAGGACGGCGGCGTGACCTGGAAGAAGTATGACAAGAACCCGATTTTGACCCAGGAGGACGACCCGCTTCACGATGGGGCTTTCCGGGATCCCAACGTGTTCTGGTGCGAGCAGGCGGGCAAATACCTGATGGTGGTTGCCGGCGGCCCGCTGCGGATCTACTCCTCGGACAACCTGCTGGATTGGACCTTTGAAAGCGCGTATGGCGGTGCGGCTGAATACCGGCCGGCCGGCGTGGGATCGATTAATTCCGAATGCCCCGACCTGTTCCCAGTCCCGGTGGACGGGGATCCTGACAATGTGAAATGGGTCTACACCGGCGCGGGAGAATGGTATATCATCGGCGACCTGGAGCAGCAGGAGATCAACGGGAGGCTCAGCTGGTGCTTTGTGCCGGACGACGATTTTATGGACGAAAATGGAAACGTCCGGACCCAGCGGCTGACTATGGGCGGAACCGATTCCTACGCGGCTGTCAGCTTCAAAAAGGGCCCGGAAGGCCGGGTTGTGATGATCGGCTGGATGGCCAACTGGGGCACAATTAAAAACGCCCCCACCGAGGGTTGGAACGGCACCTACACCCTGTGTTACGATATTTCGCTAAAGACGACTCCGGAGGGAATCCGCCTGTATCAGACCCCGGTGAAGGAGTATGAGAAACTAAGGCAGGAGCCCCTTTTTGACCAGGATGGGGTAGTCATTCAGGACGGCGGCTCGAATCCCCTCGAGGGGCTGCGGAGCGACCAGTTTGAGCTTCTGGCCCACCTGGAGCCGGAGGAGAGTGTCACTGAGGTAGGCTTTAAGGTATTCCAGGGCACAGATCAGGAAATGGTGATCCGGTATAATCCCCAAAGCGGCGCCCTGACCCTGGATCGAAGCAGGGTACCCGGCTTTGGCGGAAGCTTCAGCCACAATCTGCGCAAGAATGAGGACGGTTCCGTGGATCTGCAGATCTTTGTGGACAAGGGCTCTGTGGAAGTTATTCCCAACGGCGGACAGCTTTACGGTTCGGTTCTTGTGTTCCCCAACGCCGCGGGAATCGGTATGGAGGCATATTCCGTGGGCGGCGATACCACCGGCGATATTACCATTTATCCCCTTTCCAGCATCTGGCGGGAAGAGACTGCCGGAGAGAGCGAGCCTTCCCAGGTTATTTTGAGCGCCGAAGAGGGCCAGAGCGTTTTGGTCGGGGAAGAGATGACCATTTATGCCCGGGTGATGCCCGATGCTGCACCCCAGGCTGTTGACTGGAAGATCGAGGACGAGCAGGGCCTGGTGAAGGTTCTCTCCCAAAATGATAATTCCATCACCTTGATGGCTGCGGCGGAGGGCGATTTCTCGGTGACCGCGTCCGCACAGGGCGGGAAGGTTTCCAAAACAATCAACCTGAACGCTATGGAAAACCCCTTTAAGACCAATCTCACCGGCTGGAAGGTTTCTGGCGGCGGGAATTGGACCTTGGTCCCCGGCGGATACCAGGGCGTCAGCTTAAGCGGCGACGTGTTCACCATCGGGCAGGAAACCTTTGATAATGGATTCCACATGGAATTTGACGTGACGGTGTTGGAGGGCACGGCTTTTGGTGTGATCTTTAATGCCGGCGATAATCCTGGCAGCGAATCTTATATGGTGAACTTTGACTTTGGCACAGATCAGATGGGGCAGCAGTTCCGTTGGACGGAGTTCCCCTATCAGGGCTCGGTGAGCGACCACGCGGTGGCTAAGTTTGACGATACCTACCGGCCGGAGATCGGCAAAGAGCACCATGTGGAGATCACCTTCCTGGATGGGAAGCTGACCTATATCATGGACGGGCACACCATCTTTGATCAAGTTCCCGCCAAGAATTCCAAATATACCGGCGGTCATATTGGCGTGATAGGCTTTAAGAGCACCTCGATTGTCAATAACCTCTATGTCACAGCTCCCGGCGGCATCACCGGGCTGGAAATGATCGCAGGTGAGGGAAATATACAACTCGACGTACAGAAAACAGAGCAGGAAGTCTCCGTTCCCTATGAAACTGATCGGATCCAGATCCGGGCCTTGGCTGACGACGGCGTGAGCCTGGCGGTCAATGGCGAGGCGGTCGTGAACGGCAAGCCTTCCCAGGAAATTCCTCTTCAGGTGGGGAGAAATACGGTGACTGTGACCTCCAAATCCCTGGACGGCGAGCAGACCTATACCATCATAGTAAACCGCGATGAGCAGCCCCAGCCGGAGGAACCCTCTTTAGACGACGTAACCTTTGAGGATCCCTCGGTTTCCCTGGAGCCGACCTTTGATCCGGATGTCTTCCAGTACACAGCGTCCGTTCCAAATACAGTGGAAAGCGTAATTCTCAGCTTTACCGGTGAGGTGAAAGTCACCCTCAACGGCGAAGTGTTCGCGGTGGGCCCGGATGGAAAAGTTCCCCTCTCTGTAGGAGAAAACATCATTGTGGTAACCGCTGGGGAGGATGTTTATACACTTGTGATTACCCGGGAGCAGCCGGGAGAGGTCACTGAACCTGAGGATCCCGATGAGCCCGGTACGCCTGGTACAGGGAATTCTATCGGCTCTGGGAATCAGAATTCCGGCTTCGAGTGGCCGGATAGCTGGTTTGACGGTTCCGGCGATACAGCCAACCCTTCCGGTGATAAAGAAAATCCGCAGTCTGGCGACGCAAGCCGCATCCCGGCGGCATTGGTGTTGCTGGCAGCAAGCGCAGGCGCGGTCCTCCTGATTAGACGGAAAAAATAAGCGTTCATCCGATCGCTGCATAAAAAGTGAATTCTCCCCCGGGGCCATATAACCCTGGGGGAGAATTTTTTGGATAGAGCCCCAAAACTCCCACCGATTTTGTTCCATTTGATGATAAAAATGTTTCGAGAGTTGAAAGGAGGATGAGCAAAAAGAAAAGTATTGGAAATACACAGGAATAAATAAACCGCCCGCCATCCATACAGGCAGGAGTAGTCCTGTTTTTTCCGACTTTTTCGACCAAACAATGACCAAAACTGGATTTTGACGAAAATAAAAAGGCCACAAACAGCTTGCATAAGCCATTTATAGCCTTTTCAGTATGGAGCGGGCAACGGGAATCGAACCCGCAACCTCAGCTTGGGAAGCTGATGTTTTACCACTAAACTATGCCCGCCGAATACCCTTATTTTATACCATTGGAAGAAAAAAGGCAAGAGGTATTTTCACGATGAAATTTTATCAGCAATGAAACTATCCAAATCATCTGAGAGGATGGGGAAAATAATAAAACAAGAAAAACAATGGTTGAACCAGTTGAAATGTGGTAAAATCATAGGGAAATACAGATGAGATGGAATGATGGCATGAAAAAATTAGCGAGATACCTCCGGCACTTTAAAAAAGAGGTAATCCTGGGCCCCTTTTTTAAACTGCTGGAAGCAATTTTTGAACTGATTGTCCCCCTTGTGATGGCAAAGATCATTGACGTGGGCGTCAAAAACGGGGACACCCAGTATGTTCTCATCATGGGCGGGGTCATGGTGGTGCTGGGAATCGCAGGCCTTGGTTTT
>CAJFSX010000007.1 GCA_904419775.1 Candidatus Pararuminococcus gallinarum
GTAGAAAATCTGCGGACAGGGGAATAAGCCACCCGGGGAAAAAGATTCCGTTAGATAGGTAGAAAAAGAGGCCGTTTTTCTAAAAACGGCCTCTTTTTCTATACTTGATTGAGAACTAAAAGATAAGAGAGTGGCTATGGATATAAAATTCTTCCTGGCTGGGCTGATATTTCTTTTCGAGTTGTTCTAGTCCTTCATCATAGCGCTGGGATTCTTTCTCATCGATATCAAAAACAGGGCTTTGATGATAGACCCATTTCCTCCCATCCAAAGCCCCTGGACGGAGTTCTTTTACCAACATAGCTGCCGGGAAGGTTCCGTCCTCAAGGCAAACATTATACTTTTTACAGCTTTTAAAGCCTCGGCTTACATAATTGGCTGGATTCCCAAAGATGACGATGGCGTCGTATCCGAGAGCGGACGCTTTCTCGAAGGAATATTCCATCAGTTTTTTTCCGTAGCCCTTTCGCTGATATTTCGGCAGGATGCTGATAGGCCCAAAGGTAAGGATACTCTTTTCGTTCCCGTCTTCATCGATGAGTTTTGCTTTGGTATACATCATATTGCCAATGATCTGCTGGTCTAATTCCATGACCAGATCTAATTCTGGAAGAAAATCTTGGTGGTCTCGCATGATGTGCACCAAATAGTGCTCCATACATCCTGGAACATAAAGGTTCCAGAATGCTTTTCGTGTCATGTCTTCCACCTGTTTATAGTCTGCCTGTGTTTCATTTCTTATGGTAATCATATTTTGGCTAATACCTCCTGTATGTGAGCATCTCCGTTTTTCTTCAGATCGTTCGTCTTGGGGGCAGGGCCTGAGACATTGAATTTGCATGGAGTATCTTTATTATTTTCTTAATCTATATCATAAAAAAGGGGGAAAGTAAAGAAGAAAATCTATGGGTAATATTCATAGATGTGAAAATAAAGACCTGCGGTCGCGAATTGCTGACCGCAGGTCTGTCTGGCTGTTGCGAAATCGATAACCGCTACAAACTCGAGCGAAAAGGCAAAAAACCTGAGCCACATGAAAAAGACATTTTCGGAGTGAGGGCGCTTACAGCCGGGCAGGTGAGCCAAGCGTGCCCTTTTGCGGAAAAGGAGGAGCAAGGGAGCGGGCGCAAAAAAAGAAAAATCCAGAAACCCGCATGGTTACTGGATTTTTCGATGGCGGAGACGGTGGGATTCGAACCCACGTGCCTATCTCTAGACAAAACGATTTCGAGTCGTTCTCGTTACGACCACTTCGATACGTCTCCATGGTAATGGAAGTGGTTTATATTATACCAAATGTACGAATAAAATTCAACCAGAAATCGCCCTGCCTATTAACTTAAAGGCAGGGCGACGCTAATATTATTTATGTAATGCGTGGAGCTGACTGGCCATCTTCCGATGAAGACCGCCCAACAATGTAAAGGCTCGATGCACGCTGGGCCGAAGCACATAATCAAAATCCCCAACCAGCTTTTCAATCCGGCCATTAAAAGATTTCTTGAACTGATAGATGCCGTAATAGCTGCTTTGGGGATCATCATGAAAGGGGATCCCCTGGAAATCGTAGGTATGGCATCTTGTTTCTATGGCCCATTGAATCATTTCCCACTGCATCAAATAATTGGGCATTACATTGCGATGCTCGTTAGAGGAGGCACCGTAGAGATAACAGGTTTTTCCGCCATAATTGATAGCAATGGCTCCCGAGATCGCCTGGCCATCGTAGTAACAGAGATACAGCCGTCCATTCAGTTGCATGCTATCCAAAATACGCTCAAAGTACGCCTGAGGCCGAGGGACAAAGCCATCCCGTTGGGCGGTAATTTCATAGAGACGGTAAAACTCCCCAATATGAGATTTATCCTGGACCAAGCATTGGACACCGTGACGCATAGCCAACCGAATATTATATCGGCATTTACTGTGAAAGCTACTAAAGATTTCTTCCGCAGTTTTTCCAGTTAAATCCAAGACATAGTTGATCCTAGTCTGTACAGTGGTCAAATCCTTTTGATCGGGCTGGTAGCGAAATCCTAAATTGGTAAAAAGGGCAATCAACGCTTCATCGGTCTCTTCTGCATAGGGATCGATTTTCAGCAAAAAGGCATTGTGCTTTTTGGCCACCATCTGGACCCCTGTCATGAGATCCTCTAAAACCTCCGGTGCATCAGGGGAGCATAAAGGTCCTCTCGGCGCATAGAGAATGCTGGCACCTAGTAGTGGGATCCGCTTGGATAAGAGCATGACAGAGCCCACAATCTTCTGGGTATCCCGATCACGGCTCACAATGATGGAACAACCCCAGTTGGACTTGACTTTAGCCCATTTGTAAGATTGCATGAAGGTCCCCATAGGATGATGTATGACAAAATCTTCGTATTCCATGAGATTTCTGGGATCGAGAAATTCCAAGGTGCGCATCCCCTTTCGGTTGATGTAAATGGAAAGAAGTAGGTATGTTCATCCGATCTATCCCAAAACTAATGTTCTGCTGGGGAAAGGACAAGCCTTGGCTATTTTGGGAAAAGGATGGAATACTATTGAGATCGTTCTGTGACATTAGAAAAAATAAACGGACGGCAGCCATACTCGCTGCAGCCAGACAGCAAAGAGCGATGAATAGGGACACAACAGTAAAGGAGACAGCCAATATCCTGCGGAGCATTTGTTTGTTTAGAGACTTTGGGTTACAGGGAAAAGGACGAATTTCTCTCAAGTTTTTCTGTGTTTCCATATTCGCCCCTCCTTTTGGTAGATCAACTGTCAATTATAGGGGAAGGACGTCGTTTGCGTTGATTTTTTAATTATTTGGTCTACGATCGTCGTCTTGTTTAGTCTACACCTGTCGTCCTAAAAAGTCAATACTTTCCCCATGGATATTATAGTCCATATTTGGATAATATTCAATAGATGGAGCATATTTTATACTGATACTATAATGACTGTCACCGGGAGGCTGGTGGTGCAATGATTGTATATACACCGTTGTGGAAAACCATGAAGGAGAAAAATGTCACCACTTATACCCTGATCTCGAAATTCGGCATGAGCAGCCATACCGTTCACCGTCTGCGACATAATATGGGAATATCCACCCAGCTGATTAACGACCTATGCAGGATTCTCGACTGCCGGGTGGAGGATATTCTCCTCTATCAGCCTGACATTGATAAAAAATAAACGGCATTCACCGATTGATCTCGGGGGATGCCGTTGTTTCTTAAGGGGAAGGCTCTTTTTGCCTTGTCCGGCGGTAATGATTGCAGCTTCCCTGCAATATATTAGAAGCAGACCCGTCTGCATCTGGATATCCTTCGCGGAGCAGACGAAAAGGGAGGCGGGCAAGATGATCTTCCCCAAAGTCATCCGGCTCCGACGCCGGGCGCTGGTAGCGGTTCTGGTGGTCATGGGCGGCATTTTTTTGGCGGGAGTTGCGGCACTGCTGCATACTCCGGCGGCGGTATCCTCTTCGGCGTCAGGGGGAGAAGCTCCGGTGGAGCTGCCCATTTTGATGTACCATCATGTCCTGAAATACGGCCAGCAGTTGGGCGCTTACACCATTACCCCGACGGAGTTTGAAAAGGACCTGCAGTATATCCAAAGCCATGGTTATACCACCATTGACACCGATGACCTCATCGGATATGTCTATCATGGGAAATCCCTTCCGGAAAAGCCCATTATGATTACCTTTGACGACGGCTACTACTCCAACTATTTTTATGCCTATCCGCTGCTCAAGAAATACAATATGAAGGCGGTGATCTCCATTATCGGTAAATACACTGATCTTTACAGCGAGAGGGGAGACCTGCATGTCAACTATTCCCACCTCAACTGGGATCAGCTGCTCTCTATGGAGAACACGGGAACGGCCGATATCCAAAACCACACCTATGATCTGCACACTACCGACCAGGGCCGCAAGGGGTGCAAGAAAAACTGGGGGGAAGGGGCTGAGGAATATAAGGCCATGCTCCGGGCGGATGTGGGAAAGCTGTCCGACCGGATTCGGGAGATGCTGGGCAAAGAGGCCACCTTTTTTGCCTATCCCTTCGGCTTCTATTGTGAAGAAACAGATGAGGTTCTCAAGGAGATGGGCTTTCTTGGCACCTTTTCTTCCGAGGAGGGGATCAATTATCTGACACGGGAACCAGACCAGCTGTTTCACCTTAAGCGCAACAACCGTCCCCACGACCTGACCAGCGAGGATTTTTTCGAAAAGGTAGAGAAACACCGGAAAAAGGATTCCAAATCCGCCTAAAAAGGAGCCCCCGGCAGTGCCGAGGGCTCCTTTTCTAAGAGGAAGAGGCTTCCTGCTGCCTAATATAGGATTCATAGTCCGGGTCATCAATTTCGTAAACCCTGTTATAGTCCTTTGTTTCTTCGTCCTTGACCACCTTGGATTTGTTTTGGGCTAGGAAGTTGACAATGTCGTACATGTCAATCCAAATTTCCCCGTTGCCATCAATCTGAGATTCGTCAAAGACAATCTGCATTCCGATATGCAGATGGGGGACGGTCATATTGTTGGCCCCCTCCTTGGTGGAATAGCCGGTCATTCCCAGGTAACCGATGACGTCCCCGGCGTTTACCGCCATACCTTCCTCCAGGTCCAGATGATAGGGATGCTTTTGCCGGAGATGGGCGTAGTAGTAATACCGCTTTCGATCAAAGCTGAGGATGCCAATGCGCCAGCCCCCATATTGGTTCCAGCCCAGATGCTCGATGGTGCCTCCCTCCACTGCCACAATGGGGGTGCCGATGGAACCCACTAGGTCATTGCCCAGATGGCGGCGGGCATAGCCATAGGAGCGGGAATTCCCAAAATCATCGTAGTGGCTGTAGGAGTAGCCGGAGGCAATGGGAGAATAGACCTTGAGGCCGTACCGGGTCTCCATAAAGGTTTCTCCTGGCAGTACCTCACTTTCCCTTTCCACATCTGCATACCCGAGAAATTCCCCCAGCACCGTATCATATACCTCATGGTAGTAGTCATAGTACTCCATGTCTTTGGTGATTTCCGCCATTGTTTCCCCGGCATTGAGCCGCTCCACCAACACTTCCATATCCTTGGACTTATAGCGGTCCCACTTTCCGCCATATTTGGCGCCCAAATATCCCAGCACCTGGATCCAATCGATGTGGATCTCTGACTCGCAGCTTTCAATGTCGTATTTCATCGCCTTTTTCATGGCGCTTTCAGGAACATTAAACTCCGCCCATTTGATGTAGCCGTCCTGATCCACCGGCTGGACCGGAGGGGTACTGTCTGGGGTAAGGGTTTTGTCCAGCTGTAGGTAGGATAGAATCACCAATACCGCCGCCACCAGGATCAAGCCGGCCTCTATGATTTTTTTCAAGCCATACCACCTGCGCATCTTCACAGTTTCCCTCTATGTATATGTGCAGACGAATGACAATTAGTATTTTTTCGCAAAAAAGAGACGCCTCAAAAGAGACGTCTCTCAGAATTAATAGCCGCGTTTTCCTTCTAGGGATTCGTCGTTCATGACCCACTCGTCATAAACATAGATGACCCGGAAATCCTCTGGAGTATCCCGGACCACCACGGTGCTGATACCGGCATTGATAATCATCCGCTTGCACATGGCACAGGGATTGGCCTCCTTGACCAGCTCCTTGGTGGCGTAGTCCCGGCCCACCAGATAGAGGGTGCTACCGATCATATCCGCCCGGGAGGCGGAGATAATGGCGTTTGCCTCTGCGTGGACCGACCGGCATAGCTCATACCGCTCCCCCCGGGGGATTCCTAGCTTTTCTCGGGTACAGTAGCCCAGGTCACAGCAGTTTTTCCGGCCCCGAGGGGCTCCCACATAGCCGGTGGAGATAATCTCGTCGTTTTTTACAATGATGGCGCCGAAATTCCTTCTGAGGCAGGTACCCCGTTCCAGCACCGTTTGGGCAATGTCCAGATAATAGTTGATTTTATCGCGTCGATTCATAGGTTTGCGCCTCCCCTGGGCTTTTTCTTTTATTGTAGTTGATTTGCCGGGGCGTTGCAATGGATTTTCCAGAATTTCATGAAATCCGGGAGAGTTTTGTCATAATCTACGAAACTATGTTATAATAGCTCTATGAAATCAGGGCATCAGCCCGGCGACTATGGGGGACCGCACTTTATGAGCAAGCTTTCCAATATCGGCACCATCAAGGACATTCTCAACCGTTATGGTTTTACCTTTTCCAAGGCCCTGGGGCAGAACTTCCTCATCAATCCCTCTGTCTGCCCTAGGATTGCCGAGCTGGGGGGAGCTAGGCCAGGCGCCGGCGTCATTGAGATTGGCTCCGGCATTGGGGTGCTCACCGAAGAGTTGGCACAGCGGGCGGATAAGGTGGTCTGCATCGAGCTGGATAGCCGGTTGATGCCGGTGCTGGATGAGACCCTGGCCGGGTATCACAATATCAAGATCATCAATGAAGATGTCCTCAAGGTGGATCTTCAAAAGCTTATCGCCGACGAATTTGCCGGTATGGAGGTGGCTGTCTGCGCCAACCTCCCCTATTACATTACCTCCCCCATCATCATGTCCCTGCTGGAGCAGCGCCTGCCCATCTCCTCGATCACCGTTATGGTACAGAAGGAGGCGGCGGTGCGCATCTGCGCCAAACCCGGCAGCCGGGAATGTGGGGCGCTGAGCCTGGCGGTGTCCTATTACAGTGAGCCGAAGCAGCTGTTTTCTGTCTCCCGAGGCAGCTTTATGCCCGCCCCGGAAGTGGACTCCGCTGTCATCCGGCTGGATGTGCGGAAGGAGCCTCCCATCCAGGTGAAGAGTGAGGATGTTCTGTTCCGGGTCATCCGGGCCGGGTTTTCCCAGCGGAGAAAAACCATCTGCAACTGCTTGGCTTCGGGGCTGGGGATATCCAAGGAGAAAGCGGCTCAGGCCTTGGAAGAAGCCAAAGTCAGCCCCCAGGCCCGGGCGGAAAAGCTGACGCTGGAGGAGTTTGGCCGGCTGGCGGACTGCCTGCGGGCTGAACTTTCCGAAAAGGAACGATAATACTTTATTCAGGCGAAGGGGAAAACAGATGGAAGGACGGGAAGAGATCATCCGGCGCTGGTTTGCCATGTGGCTGGAGGGAAAAGATCAGGGAATTCGGGAGATTTTCGCGGAGGACTGCGTCTATGTGGAGAGCTGGGGCCCTATCTACCACGGTGTGCAGGCGGTGGAGCACTGGTTTTCCGAGTGGAATACCCGGGGTAAGGTTGTGACCTGGGAGATCCGGCAGTTTTTCCACCAAGGGGATCAGACGGTGGTGGAATGGTACTTTCAGGACCAGATGGAGGACGGACGGGCCGAGAATTTTGACGGAGTCTCCCTCATCCGATGGGAGAAGGACGGGAAGATCGGGGCGTTGAAGGAATTTGGCTGTAAACTCCCCCACTACGACCCCTATGAAACGGGAGAAAAGGCCCAGCTGCAAAATGAGGATATGTGGACATAAAAAAGCCGCCGCTTAAGCGGTGGCTTTTTTAATGAAATTCCAATAAACGTTTGGGCCATGTTCCAAAGCTTTGGCAATGGCCGGCAGGGTGTGCAGAGAAAATTTTATCCCCATGTCATAAGCTTCGATATGGATTAAATAGATCCTGTCCATGGGAACCCTTTGGCTGATTTTCCCCATGAACCCCTTCAATTTACGATAAAATGCAACATTTCATCCGATTTGCCGGATTATCTCTTCGATTTTCTTGCTAGCCTTACCCCATATTCCATAGGTTAATATGTATAGGAAGTGATTTGATAACGGAGATGATCTGCGCCCTCACACTTATCGAATTTTATATGTTATGACGCAGAGGAGCGGTATTTGAAAATCAGCACCACCACAGCCACCGAGGCAAGGACGAGATAGATGACACTGCACAGGATGAACAGGAAGTTGTTGGACTTTTGTTCGCCCTCCGCCTGGGCCGCAGGCAGTGCCGCCTCGTCGGAGAGGATGAGCTTCATCTGGTTTTCACCGCTGCCGCTGGTCAGGACCTGGGAGGAAGAGCTTTGGGAGCCGCTGCCATTATAGTAATTGTTGGTGATGGTGAAATACTGGGTCACCCTGTCGCCGGAGGTGGTCCGGCTGGAGGCGGAGGACTGATTGGTCAGATAAATGCCTTCCACATTATAGATGGGATCCTTTCTCTCTTCTTCTTCAGGGAGAGGATCGCCCCAGTTGAGGTATTCCCCTTCGAAATCTACCCGGGCCAGCCGCAGCCGGTTCCTGTGCCGGTTGGCAATGCTGCCGCCGTCACCGGTAGGAATTTCCTCGGCGTAGTTCATCTGCAGCCCGATGTACCGGGTACCGGTGGGGATGGGCAGATAAAGGGTGCAGTAGTAATAGGTCAGGGCAGATTCAGCGTTTAAGGACATCTGGCAGGAGGTAAAGTCGTAATCGATGGGATGATAACTCTCGTCGTCATCAGAGACTAAAACCTCCAGAAAGCTGTTGGTTAAGGTGTCTTTGATCTGGGAGAGAAAGGCGTCCTCATCGGGCAGAGGACAAAACACCCCGGTTCCATCCACCGCCATATAGAGCAGATACCCCTGATCCGGCGTGTTGAGGTAGAGGTTTCCATCCACAGGGCTGTAGGAAACGGGGAGGGTACCGTCCAAGTCGATATGTCCCTCCTCGTCGGAGGCGGAGGAGGCCAGCACATAATTGCCGCCTTCATTCTTTACAGCCAGCGGACAGGTAGGGGTATAAAAAGAGACGGTCAGCCGGTCCACGCCGGAAATGTGATAGACCGCGCTGGGCGCGCCACCGGTAAAATCGGCAGTGAGCACAGTTTTGTCCGGCGCATCAGGCCATCCAACTTCCTCCCCAAAGTCGGGATTTGTAATGCTCCAATTTTGGTAGGTGATAAATTCTGTGTTTTCGGCGCTTACACAATCGTCGAAAAATGTCGAAGATGCCGCTGCAAAAATACTCGTCGCCAGGGCGAGCAACGCCGCGGCGGCGAGTGTTCCCAATCTTTTCTTCATCTGTCATCCATCCATGTTGTCCTGCGCGGGGGATCCCCGCTCTTTTTACTTCGGTCAGAGCAGCCGCACGCCGTTGATGGAAAGCTCAAAGGTTACCTTCAGAAATTCCGCCGCCTTTTTGCATAAAAGCATCCGGTTCAGGAAAATCTCAAAATAGTCCATCACCGCGCAGATAGAGGTGTCAATGCTAATATCCAGGCTGACAGTCTTTTGGGCGCCGTCAATGGTAAAGCTGGAATCCTCTACCGCGTAGTTGACCCTGTCGTGGATATCGAAGGTCAGCATATCCCGGTTGCGGACCCGAGAGCGGCGCACATCGGTCTTATCGGCTAGGATCAGCGCCGCGGCTACGGCGTTCACTGGAACCGCCGTTCCCTCGTCATGGTTGCCGATGGCGGTGATGATGGTGGCGATTTCTTCCGGGGGCATCTCCATGTGATCCAGGATCCGGAAGGCCATAACGGCGCCGCTCTGGGCATGATCCACCCGATTGATGAGATTCCCAATATCGTGCATATAGCCGGCGATTTCTGCAAGCTCTGCCGTGCGTTTTTCGTAACCCAGGGCCAGGAGAATATCTCTGGCATAGACGGCACAGCGGGTTACATGGGCAAAGCTGTGCTCGGTGTAGCCGAGTTGAGAGAGTACCTCGTCTGCTTTAGCGATGTAGGTTTTGATTTCTTCATTGTTTTTGATGTCTTGAAAGGTAATCTGTTTCATAAATCCTCCTGGTGGCGGTTCATTTTTATTATACACGATAGAAAGCAAAATAAAACAAGATATTGCGTGTTTCTTCCACTTTTTTGGGCGGAAAACCAGTTGCCACAGGGAAGAAAACAGGTTATACTGGGCTTGACAGAAGAAAGAAGGGAGGCAGCCCGATGATACTCGCACTTTGCGCGGAAAACACTGTGATTTCCATCGGCGGATACGAGAAGGGAATCCGGCAGTTTGCCCTGTCCCTGGCCGCAGACACACATCTGACAGAAGATCAGTATACAGCGGCCATCGGCCAATTGCTGGGGGGTTACGGTCCGACCGGAAGGAAGTGGGAAGGCGGGATTTTATCATCGGTGGTGCCAAAGCTTACAGAAGTGCTCCGGGGTGCCCTCTCCCGCCTTTGTAAGGGGAAGGTGTATCTGGTTTCCCCAGGGCTGAAAACGGGGCTTTCTATCAAGTCCCAAGACCCGTCCATGTTTGGCAGCGATATTGTCTGCACCTGCGCGGCGGCTGTCCGGAAGTATCCGGCCCCCTGCGTGGTCATCGACATGGGGACAGCCACCACCTTTTCAGCCATCGATGCCCATGGAGCCCTCATCGGAAAGGCCATCTACCCAGGGGCGGAAATCTCCCTGGAAGCTCTTTCCCAACGAGCGGCCCTCCTTCCGGCAGCTGCCATGGGGGAGCCGGGGGAACTGATTGCCACCGGCACCATGGATGCCATGCGCTCCGGCCTTATCTATGGTTATGCCAGCATGGTAGATGGGATGGCCGCTAGGTTCTGTGAGCAGCTGGGAGAAGAAACCGCCCTGGTGGCTACCGGCGCCCTATCCAGAGCCATCGTGCCCTATTGCCGGGCGAAGATCACCCTGGACGAGCATCTGGCTCTGGATGGATTATACCACATTTACTGTAAAAACGCCCCCCATTCTGTCAGGGGCTAAGTTCCCCAAACATAGCGCCGTATCCGTGACAAGGCGGAGCGGCAGCAAGGAGGAATGGCGATGCAAGCCAATGAAAGAACGAGAAAAATGGTGCAGCTTTCCCTGCTCATAGCGCTGGAAGTGGTGCTGGCGCTGACCCCCTTGGGCTTTGTTCCCTTGGGCTTTACCAGGGCAACCACCATGCACATCCCGGTAATTATCGGGGCAATTTTAATGGGTCCCATGCAGGGCGGTATTTTAGGCGGTGTCTTCGGACTGTGCAGCCTGCTCACCAACACCTTTTCCCCAACACCTACATCCTTTGTCTTCACCCCGTTTTTTAGCCTCGGAGACATGAACGGCAATTTCTGGAGCCTGGTCATTTGTTTTGTGCCCCGTATCCTTATCGGCGTGGTGGCGGGATACCTTTACCGTGCCATTGCGGGAAAGGGAAAGCACCAGCTGGTGGGAACGGCAGTCAGCGCCGCTGTGGCGTCCCTCATCAACACAGGTCTGGTTATGGGAGGTATCTATGTGTTTTTCGGCCAAAGCTACGCCGCGGCCAAGGAGATCCCCTTTGACACCCTGTTTAGCGTGATTATGGGTGTAGTGGGCATCAACGGTGTGCCGGAGGCTATCATCGCCGTCATCATTGTCACAGCTATTATTAAACCCCTGCGCAAGGCGTTTGGCGGGGCAAAATAACACGGCTTTCTAGTCCCATTATAAAAAGGATGGGACAAAATAACAAGTGAATTCAATAATTTGAAGCTGGAACTTGACAAACGCTTTAAAGTGGTATACTATAAAAGCAAATAAAAGAGGAGGAACATCCATGAGACAGACCCTTTGCAGCGCAAGCGCATATACCTATTGGTATTACCTGAGCTATTTTTATGGCGCGGGTTTGTTGTGCTGCGAAGATAACCAGTTCCTCCTCAAACAGAGGTAATATCGGGACACCCGATAAAAAAGCCGGTACTTTCGCAGAGAGTACCGGCCTTTTGTTATTTTTCCAGAGTTAGAAATAACTACAGCCCAAGATACGGCAGAAAGGACATTTGTTATGATTATCATCCTCAAAGAAAAGGCGGCCCCTCAAAAAGTACAGCAGCTCATCCAGGATATGGAGGCCCAGGGCCTGAGTATCCACCAGTCTCAGGGCGTTAACACCACCCTGCTTGGTATTGTTGGAGATACCAGCAAGGTGGATATCGAGAAGATTCAGGCTCTGGACGTGGTAGCCCAGGTCAAACGCATCCAGGAGCCATACAAAAGCGCCAACCGGAAATTCCACCCCCAGGATACTGTCATTGACATCCGGGGAAAGAAAATTGGCGGAGGACATTTTCAGGTGGCGGCAGGCCCCTGTTCGGTGGAAAGCAGGGAACAGCTGATGACCATCGCCGACCAGGTCAAAGACGCGGGCGCTGGAATCCTCAGAGGCGGTGCTTTCAAACCACGCACCTCCCCCTATGCCTTTCAGGGGCTCGGAGCCCAGGGAATCGAGCTGCTCAAGGAGGCAAGGGAGCGCACAGGGATGCCCATTGTCACCGAGATCATGAACATTGGCCATCTGCCTTTGTTTGAGGATGTCGATGTAATTCAGGTGGGGGCCCGGAATATGCAGAACTTTGAACTGCTCAAAGAGCTGGGACATATTGACAAGCCCATCCTTCTCAAACGGGGTTTGGCGAACACCCTGGAGGAGCTGCTCATGAGCGCTGAATACATCATGTCCGGCGGCAATGAAAAGGTAATCCTCTGCGAGCGTGGCATCCGTACCTTTGAAACTTCCACCCGCAACACCCTGGATATTTCCGCCATTCCCATGCTCAAGAAAAAATCCCATCTCCCGGTGGTGGTGGATCCCAGCCATGCCTCCGGTATTGTCTGGATGGTGGAGCCCCTTTCTATGGCGGCTATTGCGGCGGGAGCTGATGGCCTTATCATCGAGGTCCACAACTGTCCGGAAAAGGCCCTTTCTGATGGGGCCCAATCCCTGCGCCCTGAGCAGTTTAGCCAAATCATGGACAAAATCAAAAAGACGGCGGTTTTCTTCGGGAAAACTATGGAATAAAGAAAATGTGATCAAGTTACAGAATAAAATACTGCCGTTGTATATAATAAGGCCATAAGAACAACAGCACCCCATATACAAATAAAATAAGGAGGCTTTTTATAATGGCAGTACATACTTTAACCAAAGAAAATTTTGAAAGAGAGGCAGTAAGCGCCCCTGAAACCGTGCTCATCGACTTCTGGGCTCCCTGGTGCGGTCCTTGCCGCATGGTTTCCCCCATTGTAGATGAGGTGGCCGAAGAAGTAGAAGGCAGGGTCAAGGTGGCCAAGGTAAATGTGGATGAACAGCCGGAGCTTGCACAGCGCTTTCAGGTTATGAGCATCCCCACCCTGGTGGTGATGAAAAAGGGAAAGGTCGTATCCACCTCTGTGGGTGTGAAAAGCAAAAATGCAATTCTGAATATGGTTTCGGAATAGACGTTGACAGTTTCCCGGTGAAATCATACAATAGAAGAAAAGCGGTGAAAAGATAACCGCCAAAACAAAAGCTCTGCACCCATTCGGGTGCAGAGCTTCCATTGTTTCACAGCGGAGGTGGCGCAGGTGATAACCGAAGAAAAAGATTCCCTATTTATGGAGGAAGCCCTGCCCTTTTGGAAAAAACTGACCCGGCAGCAACAGGATACCCTTTTGCGGGAAACCCGGCCCCAGCACTTTCATAAGGGGGACCGCCTCCATGCGGGGAATGCAGACTGTTCCGGCGTCTATCTGCTCCAGAGCGGGCAGGTGCGCACCTTTATCATCTCAGAAACCGGCCGGGAAATCACCCTGTTTCGTCTGTTTCAGCGGGATATCTGTGTTTTCTCAGCTTCCTGCATGATGCCCAATATCAATTTTGAGGTCTATATTGACGCCGAGCGGGATACGGATGCGCTGCTCATTCCCACCGGGATTTATCGGACATTATCGGAAGCCTCCCCTGTGGTGAAGGAGTACACGGCACAGCTTGTGGCCAGCCGGTTTTCCGACGTCATGTGGATTCTGGAGCAAGCTTTATTTTCTAGCTTTGACAAGCGGCTGGCGGCTTTTTTGCTGGAGCAGTCCAACATCGAGGAAAGTGAGCTTCTGCACATTACCCATGAAGAGATCGCCCGGCATCTAGGTTCCGCCCGGGAGGTGGTCACCCGGATGCTCAAGGTGTTTCAGAGCGAAGAGATAGTGAAGCTTTCCCGAGGCGGTATTCAGATCCTTTCCCGCCGCCGGCTGGAAGAGTTGGCAAATAGATAGTTTAAAAGAATAAAAAGAACAGCCGCCCGCTGGCGGCTGTTCTTTTTATTTCGTTTCTTTTTTATCCTGATCCAATACCTCGTTCACCCGATAACATAGGGTCATAAGGCTGTCGCCCAAATGGACATTTTCTACAACGATATTGTCATAATCCAGGGCAAGATCATAGTGGGAGAAATTCCAGAAACCGCGGATTCCCAGCTCCACCAGGTTGTCAGCAATCTCCTGGGCGGAATTTTTGGGAATACAGAGCATGGCGACCTTAGGGTGCCGCTGTCGGCAGAAATCCGGAAGAGTATCGGCATGAGAAACCCGGATACCCCGGATGGTCTGGCCAATAATCCCCGGGCTTACGTCAAAGATACCGATGAGGTTGAAGCCTCGGGTATCAAAAGACATATGGGAGGCAATAGCCCGCCCCAAGTTACCAGCGCCCAGCAGAATGATGTCCAGACCTCTGTCAATTCCCAGGATAGAGCCGATTTCCTTATGCAGCGCCTCCACATTGTAGCCATAGCCCTGCTGGCCAAATCCACCGAAACAGTTAAGGTCCTGACGAATCTGGGAAGCGGTGACCCCCATCTTCTGGGAGAGCTCCCTGGAAGAGATGCGGTGGACGCCATTTTTGAGAAGATCACCTAGAAAGCGGTAATACCGGGGCAGCCTGCGGATGACAGACAGCGAGACATTTTCATGCTTAGCCATGGTTGCGCCGCCTTTTAAAGTTTCTGGGTGGTTTCCATGACATAGTCGCCGAATTCTTTACAGGTGGCGCCGTTGTCACGGCCGGTAATCACATATTTCTTTTCTTCATACATGCAGATATCCAGAGCTTTCTCCAGCTTGTCAGCCTCTTTCTGATAGCCGATGTGGGAGAGAAGCATAACAGCGGCCCGGAGCATGGAGCAGGGATCGGCGTATTTGTCCCGGCCCTCTGCGACCATCCGGGGAGCGGAGCCGTGGATGGCCTCAAACATGGCGTAGTGGTTGCCCAGGTTTGCGCTGCCGGCAGTGCCGACGCCGCCCTGGAACTCCGCCGCCTCGTCGGTGATGATATCGCCGTAGAGGTTGGGGAGGATGAACACCTTAAAGTCTCTCCGACGCTTTTCATCGATGAGCTTGGCGGTGGTGATGTCGATATACCAGTCGTCAGTGACGATATCAGGATACTCCTTGCCGATCTCTTGGCAAATCTTCAGGAATTTGCCGTCGGTAGTCTTGACCACGTTGGCCTTGGTGATGATGGAAACTTTGCCCTTGTTGTTATTTCGAGCGTATTCATAGGCAAGTCTGGCAATGCGCTCGGTGCCCTGGGTGGTGGTGACAGTGAAGTCAAAAGCCAGGTCATCGTCTACATTGAGGCCGCAGGAACCCAGAGTGTAAGCACCCTCGGTGTTTTCACGGAAGAAGGTCCAGTCGATCCCCTTGTCCGGCACCTTGACAGGGCGGACGTTGGCGAACAGATCCAGTTCTTTTCTCATGGCTACGTTGGCGCTTTCAATGTTGGGCCAGGGATCGCCGGCTCTGGGCGTGGTGGTCGGGCCCTTGAGGATGACGTCACATTTTTTCAGCTCCGCCAGCACGTCGTCGGGGATAGCTTTGTTGGCCTTGACCCGGTTTTCGATGGTCAGGCCGTCAATAACCTTAAATTCAATCCGCCCTTTTTTGACCTCATTCTGGAGCAGGTACTCCAGAACCCGATGTGCCTCGTTTGTGATGACAGGTCCGATGCCATCGCCGCCGCAGACGCCGATGACAATTTTGTCGAGCTTGGTGTAATCTACGGCGCCGGTGTCCGCCTTCATCCGGGCCACACGGGCCAGCTGGTTTTCAATGAGGGCTTTGTATTTTTCCAAGGCCGCTTCAATTTTCTTATCCATGTGATTCCCTGCTTTCTATTTCCAAATTTGCGGCGGCATTCTGCTGCCGCCTGATCGCGCTGCCGCGCGTATATGGCTTTTTATATGTGCAGCTATGACACAAACAAAACGGGATTGGTGTCACCTTGTTTTCAAGGATTATTTCACAGACTCTTTGGTGTAATTGAGCAGTCCGCCTGCCAAGAGAATATC
The DNA here is from genome assembly GCA_904419775.1 of Candidatus Pararuminococcus gallinarum. Lineage (GTDB taxonomy): Bacteria > Bacillota > Clostridia > Oscillospirales > Ruminococcaceae > Zongyangia > Zongyangia gallinarum. The sequence continues at coordinate 16,024 of CAJFSX010000007.1, forward strand.
TTTCTGACGGCCGGAAAGCTCACAAACAAGCTCGACCTCCTGGCCGCCCATCTTGGCGATCACGGGTTTATCATTCACGATGCAGTCCCGGATACCAGTGAGTTCCACCTTATCCCCAAGGCTTACTTTATCATAATCGGCCTCATTTTTGAAGGTCAGAGGCAGGATGCCGGCATTGATGAGGTTGGCCCGGTGGATACGGGCAAAGCTCTTGGCGATGACGGCTTTGATTCCCAGATAGAGAGGAACGAGAGCGGCGTGCTCACGGGAAGAACCCTGGCCATAGTTCTGACCACCGACAATGATGCCCTTCCCAGCCTTTCTGGCGCGCTCGGGGAATTGCTCGTCGCAGACGGCGAAGCAGAAGTTGGACAGATAGGGGATGTTGGAACGGTAGGGCAGGATTTTGGCTCCTGCCGGCATAATGTGGTCGGTAGTGATATTGTCCCCCACCTTGAGAAGCACATCGGCGCAGATATCCGCAGCGATGGGTTCAGCGTTGGGGAATTCCTTAATGTTGGGGCCGCGAAGGATCTTCACGTCCTTGGCTTCTTCAGGAGAAGCGGGAGGCTCCACCATGTTATCGTTGATGAGAAAGTGCTCCGGCAGATCGATTTTGATCTCCTCTCCAAAGGTGCGGGGATCGGTGAGAACGCCGGTGAGGGCAGAGGCAGCGGCAACCTCCGGGCTGACCAGATAGACCTGGGCATCCTTGGTACCGGAACGGCCCTCAAAGTTGCGGTTAAAGGTCCGCAGGGAAACACCGCCGGAATTGGGGGATTGTCCCATGCCGATGCAGGGGCCACAGGCACTTTCCAAAATACGGGCGCCGGCGGCGATCATATCCGCCAGAGCGCCGTTTTGGGCGATCATGTTAAAGACCTGTTTGGAGCCCGGCGCGATGGCCAGGGATACATCGGGATGGACGGTTCTGCCTTTGAGCATAGCGGCCACCCGCATGAGATCCAGATAAGAAGAGTTGGTGCAGGAGCCGATGCAGACCTGATCCACCTTGATGGGCCCGATTTCATCGATGGTTTTGACATTGTCGGGGCTGTGGGGACATGCGGCCATGGGCACCAGATCGGACAGGTTGATGTCGATGACCTCATCATACTGGGCATCCTCATCGGCGAAGACAGGAACCCATTGCTCCTCCCGGCCCTGGGCCTTCAGGAAGGACTTGGTGACTTCGTCGGAGGGGAAAACAGAGGTGGTAGCACCCAGCTCTGCGCCCATGTTGGTGATGGTGGCGCGCTCGGGAACGGTCAGGGTTTTGACCCCTTCGCCGCCGTATTCGATGATTTTGGAGACGCCGCCTTTGACGGACATACGGCGCAGTACCTCCAAAATGACGTCTTTGGCCGCAACAAAGGGCTGCAGCTTTCCGGTCAGATTGACCCGGACCATCTTGGGCATAGTGATGTAGTAGGCGCCGCCGCCCATAGCCACTGCTACGTCCAGACCTCCCGCGCCAAAGGCCAGCATGCCGATGCCGCCGCCGGTGGGGGTGTGGCTGTCCGAGCCGATCAAGGTCTTGCCAGGGATGCCGAAGCGCTCCAGATGGACCTGGTGGCAGATACCGTTACCCGGCCGGGAGAAATAGATGCCGTGTTTTTTAGCGATGGAGCCGATAAAGCGGTGGTCGTCCGCATTTTCAAAGCCGGACTGAAGGGTGTTGTGATCGATGTAAGCCACAGACCGTTCGGTTTTGACCCGTTCTACCCCCATGGCTTCAAATTCCAGATAAGCCATGGTGCCGGTGGCGTCCTGTGTTAGTGTCTGATCGATGCGAAGGCCGATTTCTTCGCCCACCTTCATCTGTCCGTCGACCAGATGGTTTTTTATAATTTTTTGAGCGATGGTGTAACCCATACTGACCGCTCCTTTCCAGAGAATAAACTCAACAGTGATACACTTCATTTTATAATATATCCTATACATTGTCAATGTTTTAACATGTTAAAGTACTGTGAATTTGGCATAAAATCAGGGGAAAACGGGGGTTCATAGAAAATAGGCGGTAATTTTGCCACAAAGAAAAATAGATTCGGAAAAATGAAAAAGAATATTAAGAAGACGCAAATTGACATATAGATAAAAGGTAGTCTATAATGAAAACATATCAGCAAATTTTGCGGAGGAAAGGCACCGGCTTCTCTTTTATAAAAGATGGGATAATCTGCCCGCTGCAGCCAATACTAGCAAGGTAAGACTGCAAAAGCGGAGGTGGAAGAATGCCACAGGAAGAAACATTCAAAGAGGAAGAGAAGAAAGCAGAGAGCAGCGGTGCCGACAGCGAGGATGGGGAGGAACAGCAGGACGAACAGGAGAGCAGGGACGATAAGATGTCGGCCCAGCAGTCCCAGATCATTGAGACCAGTTCGGTGACCCCGGTGGGCGGCAAACATGTCATCCACTGCCTCACCGTGGTAGGGCAGATCGAGGGGCACTATATCCTGCCGCCTCAGAATAAAACCACCAAATACGAGCATGTAATTCCTCAGCTGGTGGCCATTGAACAGGATCCCCAGATCGAGGGGCTCATGATCATCCTCAACACCGTTGGCGGCGATGTGGAGGCGGGCCTTGCCATTGCGGAACTCATCGCCGGGATGAAAAAGCCCACCGTTTCCCTGGTGCTGGGAGGGGGACATTCTATCGGCGTACCTTTGGCTTGCAGCGCCAAACAGTCCTTTATCGCGCCCTCTGCCACCATGACAGTTCATCCGGTGCGGATGAGCGGGCTGGTGCTGGGTGTGCCTCAGACCCTCTCTTATTTTGACAAGATGCAGGAGCGGATTGTAAGTTTTGTCACCGACAATTCCCACATCTCTCCAGAACGTTTTCGAGAACTGATGATGAACACAGGGGAGCTTGTCATGGATGTAGGCACCGTCCTCGACGGTGAGACCGCTGTGGAAGAAGGGCTTATCGACCATCTGGGAGGCCTTTCCGACGCAATCTCCTGCCTGTATGAGTTAATTGAGTCCCAGGAAGAAGAAAATTCCGCGGGAGAAAAGTCGTCTTCTCAGGAAAGCAGGGGAGGCGGTCAAGCATGATCCTTCATACGACCCAGCCTGCGGAACTGATTTTTCCCACCGAAATGAGCGCTTATTGCTGTACTGCCGCCCGAGTCGAGGGCCATTTGGTTTTTGGGGTGCTCCAGGGCAGGAGTATGACCATCTCCCGTTTGGTTTCTACCGATCCGGCCGCTTATTTAAATCCCAAATTTGCGCCGGGACAGCAGGTGCTCATTGATAACATTGATCCCCAACACACGGCTCTTTGAGGGCCGCTACATAGGAGGTAACAGCTTTGTCCATTCTTAACGCTATCTTTCAGGCCATTGTCCAGGGCCTGACCGAGTTTTTACCGGTGTCCAGTTCGGGACACCTGTCTTTGGTTCAGCATTTTACCGGTGTGAGCGGGGAATCTGGCCTGTTTTTCTCCATCATGCTTCACCTTGGCACCCTCATTGCCGTTTTTATCGCCTTCTGGCCTACCATCAAGCGGTTGATTGTGGAGTTTTTCCTCATGCTGGGGGATATCTTCCGGGGCCGGTTTAAGCTGAAGGAGCTCAACCCTTACCAGAGAATGATTCTTCTGCTCATCGTCTCCTTGATCCCGTTGATTCCGGCCTATCTGCTTCTCAACGACTTCTATGCGGGACTTGCCGCGGATAACAGCATCTTGGCGGAGGGCATCTGCTTTTTGATTACAGCGGCCCTTCTCTTCCTTGCAGACCGGCGGATGGATGGCCATAAAACTGCGAAAAACATGCGCTATGCCGATGCGGTAGCCATCGGTATTGCACAGGCCATTGCACCGCTGCCCGGCGTCTCCCGGTCCGGCTCCACCATTTCCACGGGGCTGATGTGCGGGCTGAAAAAGGAATATGCGGTCAAGTTTTCCTTTATCATGGGCATCCCTGCTGTACTGGCCGCCAATTTGGTAGAGCTGGGCGACGCGGTGAAAGAGGGAACCCAAGGCATTGGAATCGGCACCTTAATCATTGGCGTGGTTGTCTCCGCTGTGGTGGGCTTTCTGGCCATCAAGATGGTCCAGTGGCTGCTGAAAGAGAATAAGTTTAAGATTTTTGCTTATTATACCCTGATTCTAGGGGCCATAGTAATTATTGTGGCTCTCATCGAAATGGCGTTGGGACAGAATATCGCCGCCTTTTTTGGCTGGATTTAATTGATTGACGTGATAGAAAAAGACACACAGCGCCGCCGGAGCATCCTGCGGCGCTATGGTTGTCTTTATGAAGTCCATAAAGGAAAGGGATTCACACATGCCTGCAAGTTCAACTGGAAAAAGAAAAACCCAGAGCCGTTCCTCTGCTACTGGGAAGAAAAAGCCGCCTGCTAAGCGGATGACTGCGGCACAAAAGCGGGCCAAGATGGAGCAGGAGCGCCGGGCCCGGCAGCAGATTGGCGCCATCATCCTGTTTGCCCTGGGGCTGCTGTTCATATGCCTGTCATTTATCGAGGGACAGAACGTTTGGGAATGGATACATAACGGGATGTTCGGCCTCTTTGGCTGGTGCGCTTGGCTCATCGGCCCTATTTGCATTGTCATTGCAATTGCGGTGACCATGGATAAAAAGGACATGCTTCTCAGCCATAAGGTATGGCAGGCAGGGGTACTTCTCCTGCTCATCTGTGCCGCTACCCAGGTCTTTGGGGACAATGTGGTCCAAGGCGAAAATTTGTGGGATAAGTTGGGCTTCCTGTTCGAACAGGGCAAGACCCTGTCGGGCGGAGGGCTTGCCTCCGCTCTATTCGCCCTGCCTTTGACCTCCCTTTTGGGCAGTGTAGGCGCGGGCGTTGTCATTGTACTGCTCATCTTTGTCTTTCTCATGGTGCTGACCGGGTTTACCCTGTTTGATCTGTTTAAGACAGCGGCAAAGCCGGTGAAAAAGATGGAGCAAGCCTATATTGAAAAGGCCCAGGAAAAGGAGGAGCGGGCAGCGCAAGCCTCTTTTAACATCGACGTACCTTTGGATAAGGAGTCCAAATATATGCCGGCCCATCCGGTGGAAGCGCCTAAAGGCACTGGAGCTGCCGCCATGACGGTGGAAGAGGAACAGGCCTGGGCAGAGGCGGAGCTGCTCAAACGTCAGGCGCAGGAAAGTGGCAGAAAACGCCGGGAAAACGAAAAAGCCCGGGAGGAAGCGGCCAAAAAGCCGATGGAGATGGTGGAAGAGCTGCCTCCCATCAAGGCGCCGGACCCGATGGAGCTTTTAGACGCGCCGGAGGAGCGGCAGCTGGAATCCCAGGAGCCTTCGATCCCGCCCTTTGAGGTGGAGGATACGCCGGTGGAGGTGAAGAAGGAGGGGGCAAAGGACGATGGCTTCCAGTTCGACCTAGGCGGGGCTGTAACAGAAGCGGTTGCCCCAGTCCATCCCAAGCCTCCCATCACCCTGCTCAAGGAGCCGGGACCTGCCCGGGTTGGGGATGAAAATGAGCAGCAAAACGGGGAAATCCTCATCGAGACCCTGAAAAGCTTCGGTGTCCGGGCCAGTATTATCGATATAGCCAGGGGCCCGGCGGTGACCCGTTATGAATTGCAGCCCGCCCCCGGCGTCAAGATCAGCAAGATCACCAACCTGGCCGACGATATTGCGCTGAACCTGGCCGCCGCCGGGGTGCGCATTGAGGCCCCCATCCCCGGAAAGCCTGCGGTGGGCATTGAGGTGCCCAACAAGCATGTGGGGATTGTGGGCATTCGGGAAATTATTGATTCCCCAGAGTTTGAAAACAGCAAAAGTAAGCTGACGGTTGCGTTGGGCAAGGATGTTTCCGGCAATATTGCCGTAGCAGATATAGGAAAGATGCCTCATATGCTCATCGCCGGCGCCACCGGTTCCGGTAAATCGGTGTGTATTAACTCCATTATTATCAGCTTGCTCTATAAGGCGACCCCGGACGAGGTCAAACTTTTGATGGTGGACCCCAAGGTGGTAGAATTGGGCGTCTATAATGGCATCCCCAATCTGCTGGTTCCGGTGGTCACCGATCCCCGGAAAGCCGCCGGCGCCCTTAACTGGGCGGTCAATGAGATGCTAAACCGGTACAAGCTTTTTGCCGACAACGGTGTCCGGGATCTCAAGGGATTTAATAAGCTGGCAAATTCCAAGGAAGAAGAGGACTTTAAACCCCTGCCGGAAATTGTCATCATTATCGACGAGCTGGCAGACCTGATGATGGCCGCTCCCAACGAGGTGGAGGACGCGATCTGCCGTCTGGCCCAGATGGCCCGGGCGGCGGGAATGCATCTGGTCATCGCCACCCAGCGGCCTTCGGTAGACGTCATCACCGGCGTCATCAAGGCCAACATCCCCAGCCGTATCGCCTTTGCCGTCTCCTCCCAGGTGGATTCCCGCACCATTCTGGATATGGGCGGCGCGGAAAAGCTTTTGGGCCGGGGCGATATGCTGTTTTATCCTGTGGGTATGTCCAAGCCCCTTCGTGTCCAGGGCTGTTATGTCTCGGACAGCGAGGTGGAACGGGTGGTGGCCTTTGTCAAGGAGGCCCAGGACGCCGACTATGACGAGAACGTCATGGAGGAAATCGAAAAGCAGGCAGTGGCGGAAAAGAACAGCGGCGGCGATGGAGGCGGCTTCTCTGAGGAGGACGAGATGCTTCCCAAAGCCATCGAATGTGTGATCGAGGCCGGACAGGCATCCACCTCCCTGCTGCAGAGAAGGCTGAAGCTGGGCTATGCCCGGGCGGCCCGGCTCATCGATGAGATGGAGCAGCGGGGTGTGGTAGGCCCCTTTGAGGGCAGCAAGCCCCGGCAGGTTTTGATGACACGGCAGCAGTGGATTGAAATGAACCTGCAGCGGGATGAGTAAATGGAACATGGACGAAAACAATAGCAGAGCGGCGGAGCGACTTCGCCGCTCTTTGCGACCAGGAATAGGAGCGTTTTATGGCTGAATTTCTACCCATTTTCAAACGGGATATGGCGGCCCGTGGCTGGGATGAACTAGACTTTATCTGTGTCACCGGTGACGCCTATGTTGACCACCCCAGTTTTGGCATCGCCATCATCTCCCGGCTTTTGGAGAGCCTGGGGTACAAGGTAGGGGTCATTCCACAGCCGGGATGGAAAAACCTCACCGATATTACCCGTTTAGGCCGCCCTCGGTACGGATTTTTTGTCACTTCGGGGAATATTGACTCCATGGTAGCCCATTACACTGCCGCCAATAGAAAGCGCAGCGACGATCAGTACACCGCCGGCGGCAAAGCGGGACGCCGTCCTGATCGGGCGGTTATCGTCTATACAAAGCTAATCAAAGAGGCCTATCCGGATGTTCCTGTCATTCTGGGGGGCCTAGAGGCGTCGCTGCGCCGGTTTGCCCACTATGACTATTGGGATGATGAGGTCCGCCCCTCTATTCTGGTGGATTCCGGTGCCGATCTGCTTTCCTTTGGCATGGGGGAGCATCAGACGGAGGAAATCGCCCGGAGGCTTTCCGCCGGGGAGGATGTTTCCACCCTTCGGGACATCCGAGGCACCTGCTATCTTTGCCGCCAGTTTGAACTGCCTACCGATGCGGTCTCCTGCGCTTCTTTTGACAAGGTGCGGGCGGATAAGCAAACCTATGCCAGAGCCTGCAAGATCCAGATCGACGAGCAGGACCATGTAACAGGCCGGGCTGTCATCCAAAAGCATGGGGAGCTTTACCTGGTGCAGAACCCGCCCAGCCTGCCCCTAACCACACCGGAGCTGGACCGGGTCTATGCCATGGATTTCTGCCGCACCTATCACCCGGAGTATGAGAAATTAGGCGGTGTCCCCGGCATCAAAGAGGTGGAGTTTTCCATTGCGCACAACCGGGGCTGCTTCGGCGCCTGCAATTTCTGCTCCATCGCCTTCCATCAAGGGCGGTATATTACCACCCGCAGTGAGGAGTCGGTATTGCGGGAGGCGAAACTTTTGACCCAGCTTCCCGGATTTAAAGGATATATCCACGATATTGGCGGCCCCACCGCCAACTTCCGCCATCCCTCCTGCAAAAAACAGGAGAAGGCGGGGCTTTGCAAGGGCAAAAAATGCCTGGCGCCACAACCATGTCCTGCCCTGCAGGTGGATCATACCGAGTACCTGGAGCTATTGCGGAAGGTCCGGGTGCTGCCCAAGGTCAAGAAGGTGTTCATCCGTTCCGGTATCCGGTATGACTATGTCATCCGGGATAAAGACGACCGCTTTTTGGAGGAACTGGTGGAGCACCATGTCTCCGGCCAGCTCAAAGTGGCTCCGGAGCATTGCAGCGCCCGGGTGCTGGACATGATGGGCAAGCCTCATATCTCCGCCTACGAGGAGTTTCAAAAAAAGTTTTACCGCGCAACCAAGAGGGCGGGGAAGGAACAGTATCTGGTGCCCTATCTCATGTCCTCCCACCCTGGTTCCACCCTGAAAGACGCGGTACAGCTGGCCCTCTTTCTCAAGAAAAACAACATCCATCCCGAGCAGGTGCAGGATTTTTATCCCACGCCGGGTACCGTCTCCACCTGCATGTTCTATACCGGATTGGATCCCAACACCATGAAACCGGTGTATGTCCCCCGTACGCCGGAAGAAAAGATGATGCAGCGTGTACTGTTGCAATACTTTAAGCCGCAAAACCGCCATCTTGTCATCAAAGCCTTAAAAGCCGCCGGCCGGGAGGATCTCATTGGAAAAGGGCCGGGCTGCCTGGTCAGCGCCCCCTATGATCCCAATGCCAAGTATAAGGCGCAGGCTGCCCAGAAGACGACGGCCAAAGGGAAAAATGGCAGAGGACGGCAGGGCAATACTTCCCAAAGAGGGAACCAACGGAGAGAAAAGAACCGGCAGAAGAGGGGGAGAGGATAGCAGGTGGGCCGATATAGAAGAAAGCGGCGGACCCTTCTTGGATTCATTGGGGGGATTTTGGCCCTTCTTTGCATCCTTGTGACGGTGGCGTCCCATACACAGCTGCCCTTTCCCATGCCCACCTGGGACGACATTTTCCAAAAGGCTGGGCTGAGCGAAAGCCAGCCGGTCATCGGCGGCGATATGGAGGACGGCATCTCCGTCCACATTATCGATGTGGGCCAGGGGGAGAGCATCCTGATCAAAACCGATGGCGGCAATGTGCTCATCGACGCGGGAGAAAACGATCAGGGCTCTGTAGTGATGGATTATCTCCAAAGCCAGGACGTGGATACCATCGATGTATTGGTAGGAACGCATCCTCATTCCGACCACATTGGCGGTGCGGATGACATAATCGAAAACATGCAGGTCAAACAGGTCATGATGCCTGACATCCCGGACAGTATCGTGCCCACCACCAAGACATTCCAGGATGTGCTCACTGCTACCAAGGATCAGGGGTTGGAGCTTACGGTAATAGAGCCTGGGGATTCCTTCGATGTGGGAGGCGCCCACTTTCTGGTATTGGGCCCGCTTCAGGAATATGATGATCTCAACAATATTTCCGCGGTGCTCAAGATGACTTACGGAGAGCGGTCCTTCCTCTTCACCGGGGATGCTGAGAAGAAAGCAGAGGATGATATGGTGGCCTCCGGGGAAGATCTTTCCGCCGATGTGCTGGTGGCGGGACATCACGGCAGCAGCACATCCTCCAGCCAGGAGTTCCTCAATCGGGTAAACCCCAGTTTTGCGGCCATCTCCTGTGGGGAGGGCAATGATTACGGACATCCCCATGAGGAGACCCTTGCCCGTTTCGCGGCCATGGGGGTTGAAGTCCACCGCACGGACTGGGAGGGTACCATTGCCTTTCTGACCGACGGCGAAACTATAGCGGTGGAAACTCAAAAAGCTGCGTAAGGAGGAATTTTTGGTGCAATCTATAGGTATCGACCGCATAGAAGAAACCATTGCAGTCTGCCAGGAGGAGGATGGTACACGATGGGAAATCCCGGTGAACCTTCTCCCGCAGGGCGCCAAGGAAGGAGACTGGCTCCTTTTCGACGGAAAGGATTATATTCCCGATCCCCAGCAGACAAAAAGAAAGCGGGAAGCAGCTGTGAACCTATTTCATAGATTAAAAAAGGGGGGGAGAAGCCATGGGTAAGGTCCTTTGGAATCCGGGAACCCTTCTGGGGCCGGTGCCGCCGGCCCTTGTCACCTGCGGCAGTGTGGAACAGCCCAATGTCCTCACCGTGGCCTGGACCGGTATTGTCAATACAAAGCCTCCCATGACCTATGTATCCATCCGCCCCCAGCGATACTCCTATGGCCTGATCAAAGAGTCGGGGGAATTTGTCATCAATCTGACGACAGCCGCTTTGGTTCGCGCCGCCGACTTTTGCGGGGTTAAAAGCGGCCGGGATATGGATAAACTGGCCGCCTGCGGTCTAACGGCCCTTCCCGCCGGGAAGGTGTCGGCACCGGTTTTGGGGGAAAGCCCCTTGAGTTTAGAATGCCAGGTCAGGGAAATCATAGAGCTTGGAACCCATCACATGTTCCTAGCGGAGATCTTGGCCATGGACGTGGAGGAAAGCCTGATTGACAAAGAGGGAAAGCTCCATTTGGAACGTGCCGGGCTTGTGGGATACGCGCATGGTACCTACTACGGCCTGGGAGAGCGTTTGGGGACCTTTGGCTATTCGGTGCGCAAACGCCCCCCAAAAGGACGCAGACACAGGCCGAGCCGGCGATCAAAATAAAGGAAGGAGATCAAAATGCAAGCAGAAAAACGAGTTTCCGATTCTTATACAGAACAAATCCATATTCTTATGCCCCAGCATATCAACGGTTATAAGCGGCTTTTTGGCGGTGTGCTGATGGAGTGGATCGACGTATTAGCCGCCGTGGTAGCGAGAAGGCATGCAAACTGCAACGTGACTACGGCGTCGGTGGATAATCTCCAGTTTAAAGCGGCTGCCCATGTCAACTCCACCATCTTCATGTCGGGCCGGATTACCTATGTGGGCCGCACCTCCATGGAGGTACGGGTAGACACCTTTGTGGAGAGTCTGGACGGCAATCGAAAGATGGTCAACCGTGCTTACCTGGTCTTTGTGGCCTTGGACGAAAATGAACATCCGGTGCCGGTACCTCGGCTTATTTTAGAGACGGAGGAGGAGCGGCAGGAATGGGAGGCGGGAGCTAAACGCCATGCCCTGCGAAAACAGCGCCGTTTGGAAAATTATTGATTAGACCGGCTTTGCGGATGACAGAGATATGAAAGCGATAAAAAAGGAGGGACATCCTGTCCCTCCTTTTTCGGAGAAAAAATATTATTTACTTTTCTTTTGCAGCTTGGCCATCATTTTTTTGTGGATGAAAATGCCGGCAATACCGATTATTCCCACCCCGGCAAAGACCAGGACGGAGGTTAGGATGTTCCCCTCGACGAAGGAGGAACCGATAAAGGTGGAGGAAATCACCGAAGGGATCCGGGCGAAGAGGGAAAGAAGGAGAAAACGCCCCATCGAGATGGGGGTAATTCCCGCCACATAGGTCAGCACATCCTTGGGGGTGCCGGGAATGAAGAATAAAAGGAAAATCAGGGTTTCCAGCCGGGTGGTGTTATGCAAAAATTTGTAGCTTTGCAATTTTTCTTCGCTGACAAACTTGGTCAATAAGGGATAACCAAACTTGCGCACAGCCAAAAAAATTCCTCCGGATCCTAGAAGCAATCCCAGATAACAGGTGAGAAGCCCACCCCAGGTGCCAAACATGGCGCCTGCCAATAATTCAATGGGTTCGCCTGGGATGACAGCGAGAACCACCTGCAGGATTTGCAGCCCTAAAATGATAAAGAAACCGCCAATCCCAAAGGAACGCAGGGTATTTTTAAAATTTTCCAGGTTTTCCGGCTTTGCCAGGGAAGAAACAAAGGGAAATGCAGCCACTGTGGCGCCGATGAGGATGACGATGACAAGGACAAGGGCCACAATCTGCCAAGGCGTAAGCCGGCGTTGTTTTTTTTCAGATGACATACAAAACGGCCTTTCTCTGGTGAAACGGTCTGAAAAAATACAGATATCTGTATTTTTTGGACAGATATTACACCATCATTTTCTTTGCAATTTTTGCGACTTTGCGCATACACTATGAATGTCCCGCCGGGACAATTTCTTTGAAAACAAAGTGAGAGAGCCCTCTGCGCTGGGTCAAGCGGTGCAAACGCTCACAATGCGGGATATTGCCCCCAACCGAGGGACTTTTTCTGTACCGTCCAGCCCGCGGGTCTCGATGTTGCCAAGTTTTTATTGTTTTCCTCCGACTCTTTCTGATGCCGATAGGACGAAAATAAGGTATGTCAAACAGTATACTTGTTTTTTGAGGTCCTGTGAATGGCTCAGGTAAAAATTTCAAAATTATTTAAGAAGTCCTTATCTTTTTTGAAATCTTTTACGCGATTCCGGTGAGACAAACAAAAAACCCAGCGTATTTTATACGCTGGGTTTTTATTTTATCTAATGATACATAATGTTGTCGCAAAAACGCCTATTTTGCGAAATAATCCACGGCGCCCTGGAACATTTTTTGATCAAAATCGCCGGGGACATTCTGGAATACACCTAGGCTGTATCTCTCTGAATGGCCCATTTTACCGAAGACCCTGCCGTCAGGAGAGGTAGCGCCTTCGATGGCGTGGACAGAGGTGTTGGGATTAAAGCGGATATCCAGGGTGGGATTGCCGTCAAAATCCACATACTGGGTAGCGATCTGTCCGTTGGCCTCCATAGTGCTCAAAAGCTCCTCAGAGGCGATAAACCTGCCTTCGCCGTGGGAGATGGCGATGGTGTGGATATCATCCACCTTGGTGTGCATCAGCCAGGGAGATTTGTTGGAAGCGATGCGGGTGCGAACCAGCATGGACTGGTGTCGGCCGATTTTGTTATAGGTACGGGTCGGGCAGCTTTCGTCCATATCTCTGATTTCACCAAAGGGAATCAGCCCCAGTTTGACCAGCGCCTGGAAGCCGTTGCAGATACCGCACATCAGGCCGTCCCGCTGTCCCAGCAGGGTGTGAACCGCCTCTTTGATGGAGGGATTGCGGAAGAAAGCGGTAATGAACTTGCCGGAGCCATCCGGCTCGTCACCGCCGGAGAAACCGCCGGGGATGGCAATGATCTGGCTTTCGCCGATGAGTTTGGCCATCTGGGCCACGCTATCCTCAATTTGAGAGGGGGTCAGGTTGCGGATGACAAAAATCTCCGGCTTGGCGCCCGCCCGCTCAAAGGCCCGGGCCATGTCGTATTCACAGTTGGTACCGGGGAATACGGGAATCAGCACCTGAGGTCTGGCGACCTTTTGGGCCGGTGCAGGCCAGGAGGAAGCGGTAAAGGAGAAACGCTTTACAGCTTCTGTCCGAGGTGTAATGGTCCAGGGGAAGACAGGGTTGAGCTTCTGCTGCCAGGCATCCTGCACCTGCTGCAGATCCACGACGCCATCTGGGGTTTCGATGCGGTACTCAGAGATGGTCTGACCGATCACTTTGCCAACGGCCGGAGCGCTTTCGGCCATTTCCAGGAGGAAACCGCCGTAGAGGCCATCCCAATACTCAGAAATATCCAGGCTGGCGGCTTTGCTGTCGGTAAAGCGGAAGCCAAGGCCGTTGCCGAAGCACATTTTGGCGACAGCCTCAGGCACGCCGCCGTAAGAAAGGGCCCAGGCCGCTTTGACCTGTCCGGCGCTGATGGCGGCTTCTACCTGGTTCCAGATAGATTTCAGATCGTCAAAGTCCACCAGGTGGTTGTCGTCATAGCGGGGAGCGATCAGGCAGACGTTGTGTCCAGCCTCCTTAAAGTCGGTGGAAACGATATGGCTGGTGTTGGTCACAGATACAGCAAAAGAGGTCAGGGTGGGGGGGACATCCAGATCTTCAAAGGTGCCGGACATGGAGTCTTTGCCTCCGATGGCGGCACAGCCCAACTCCAGCTGGGCCTTCAAAGCTCCCAGCAGGGCGGACATCGGCTTACCCCAGCGCTCTGGATCGTTTTTGGTCCGCTCGAAGTATTCCTGGAAGGTCAGCCAGCATTGTTTATAGCTGCCGCCGGCGGCGATGACCTTGGCGATGGATTCTACGACCGCCGCCATGGCTCCATGGTAGGGGCTTAAGGCACTTAGGTCAGGGTTGAAGCCCCAACCCATGATGGAGCAGGTGGCTGTTTCCCCAGAAAGGACAGGCAGCTTGGCGGCCATGGCCTGGGACGGGGAAAGCTGCCGTTTGCCGCCATAGGGCATAAGTACGGTGCCGGCGCCGATGGTGGAGTCAAAGCGTTCCACCAAGCCTTTCTGCTGGCAGACGTTGAGCTGGCTTAAGTGCGCACACCACTTGCCGGTGGTGTCGCCGATATATGCTTTTGCTCCAGCAATAACTTCTGGGGCCGGAATCTTCATGGTGGTATGTTTAGAAGCGCCGTTGGAATTTAAAAATTCTCTGGAAAGATCAACGATGACGTTGCCGTTCCATTCCATGGTCAGCCGGGGCTGTTCCTCTACCACGGCAACAACGGTGGCCTCCAGGTTTTCTTTGGAAGCGGCGGCGATAAATTCGTCTACATCCATCTTATCGACGACCACGGCCATCCGCTCCTGGCTTTCACTGATGGCAAGTTCTGTACCGTCTAATCCGTCATATTTTTTAGGTACGGCGTCCAGGTTGATCCGCAGGCCGTCCGCCAATTCTCCGATGGCTACTGAAACGCCGCCGGCGCCAAAGTCGTTGCACCGCTTGATCATCCGGGTGACCTTGGGATCCCGGAAGAGACGCTGCAGCTTTCTCTCCTCCGGAGGATTGCCCTTCTGGACCTCTGCGCCGCAGGTTTCCAGAGACTGGAGGGTGTGGGACTTGGAGGAGCCGGTGGCGCCACCGCAGCCGTCCCGGCCGGTGCGGCCACCCAGCAGGATGATGATATCGCCAGGGGCGGGACGTTCCCGCACCACATTTTCTTCCGGAGCAGCGCCGATGACTGCGCCGATCTCCAACCGTTTGGCCGCATAGCCCGGATGATAGACCTCGGCTACATGCCCGGTGGCAAGGCCGATCTGGTTACCGTAAGAGCTGTAGCCATTGGCGGCTGTCACCACCAGCTTTTTCTGGGGAAGTTTGCCCTCCATGGTTTCGGAGACAGGGACCAGAGGGTCCGCGGCGCCGGTGACCCGCATGGCCTGATAGACATAGCTGCGGCCGGAGAGGGGGTCACGGATAGCGCCGCCCAAGCAGGTAGCCGCGCCACCAAAGGGCTCAATTTCGGTGGGATGGTTGTGGGTCTCGTTTTTGAACATGAGGAGCCAGTCCTCCAGCTTTCCGTCCACGTCCACCTTAATCTTGACAGAGCAGGCGTTGATCTCCTCCGACTCATCCAGATCCTGTAGTTTTCCTTGGGCCTTCAGGATTTTGGCGCCGATGACCGCCAGATCCATGAGGGTCTGTGGCTTATTCTTGCCCTGTTTGGTGTAAAGCTCATCCCGATAGTGAAGGTAGGTATCGTAGGTCTCTTTAATATAAGCCGGCTGGATTTCCACGTCGTCAATGTTGGTGAGGAAGGTGGTGTGGCGGCAGTGGTCGGACCAGTAGGTGTCAATCATCCGAATCTCGGTGATGGTGGGATCCCGATGCTCGGTATTTTTAAAGTAATCCTGGCAGAACTTGATGTCATCCTCATCCATGGCCAGGCCGTAATTTTTCACAAAATCGGCAAGCTCCTGCTTGTTCAGGTGGATAAAGCCTTCCAGGGTTTCCACTGTAGTGGGAATGTCATAGGGGATCTGGAGGGTGTCCGGCAGATCCAAGCTGGCCTCCCGGCTTTCTACCGGGTTGATGAGATGGTGTTTAATCTGGGCAAACTCTCGATCGGAAATGGGGCCGGAGAGGATATAGACCCGAGCGGTACGGACCAGAGGACGGTCCTTCTGAGTGGAAATCTGGATACACTGGGCACAGGAGTCGGCTCGCTGGTCGTACTGTCCCGGCAGATATTCCACCGCAAAAATCCTGTCGTTTTGGGAAATGACAGGCAATCCGGCGGAGATGGTGTCCACCTGCGGCTCGGAAAAAACGGTGTGCTTAGCGTTTTCAAAGTCGATTTCGTCGATGTTTTCTACATCGTACCGATTGAGAATGCGGACACTTTTTACACTGTCCATGAGCAGGGAGGTTTTCAGATCCTGGAGTACCGAATCCGCCTCAACGGCGAATTTGGGCTTTTTCTCTACATAGATGCGATAAACAGCCATTTTTGTTACTCTCCTATTATCGTGTTTTCATTTGGATGAAAAAGCCTCCCGCCTAGGGGAAGGATAGGGAGACTTAGCGTTTTGTATGAAAAGGCACCTGCCTTTACTCCAATAATTTTCCCTCGCAGGTTTCCCCGTCGTTGCCGCCGATCTCTACAAGATGAAGAGAACCCTGTAGGCTGATGGAGGAGGATACCCGCACAGGGGTATAGTTTTTGGTATAGCCTTCATAGACACCATGATGGCCTGTCTCAAAGAGAACCTGTTCGATCAGCCCATTTTGCCGGTCCAGAAAGGCTTTGCGGGTTTTAGCAGCGGCGGCCATCATCTGATGGGAACGTTCCTCTTTGACCTTGGCGGGTATCTGCCCTTCCATGGAGGCCGCCCGAGTACCAGGACGGATAGAATAGGCGAAGACATGGGCTTTTGCAAGCTCCACCCGCTGGACAAAATCCAGAGAAGCGGCAAATTCTTCCTCCGTTTCGCCGGGAAAGCCCACCATGACATCGGTGGTAATGGCACAGTTGAGAAAGTGGGCGCGCAGATCGCCGACAATTCGTAGATATTCGGCGCTGTCATAGTGCCGGTTCATCCGCCGGAGGGTTTCATCGCAGCCGCTTTGCAGAGACAGGTGAAACTGAGGGCAGAACTTAGGCTGTGAGGCCATCCGCCGAATATCGTCGCCGGTTAAAAGCTCCGGCTCCAAAGATCCCAGCCGCACCCGTTTGACACCGTCAATGGAACAGGCCAGTTCCACCGCGTCGATAAGCCGGCATCCCAGATCCCGGCCATAAGAGGAAAGGTTGATGCCCACCAACACGACTTCTTTGTAGCCGTTTTGGGCAAGGGCGGAAAGCTCTGTCTTTAGCTCCTGCAAAGGCTTGGAGCGGATAGGTCCCCGGGCAGTGGGAATAATGCAATAGGAACAATACCGGTCGCAGCCATCCTCGATTTTGACAAAGGCCCGGGTTCGTTCCATAAAGGAGGAGGCGGACATGGGTTCGAAAGCCTCTCCCTTGGCATGAGGGGTGATGTCCACCACCCGCTCTCCGGTAGCCATTGCCTTTTGCAGGGCGGGAAAAATACTTTTGCGGTTATAGGAGCCGGTGATGACATCCGCCTCGGTGATCTTGGCGGCTTCCTTGGGAAAAGCCTGGGGATAACAGCCGGTGAGGACTACTAAAGCACCGGGATGCTCCCGCTTCATCTTCCGGATGGACTGCCGGGTCTTTTTGTCCCCGGTAGCCGTGACGGTACAGGAATTGACTACATAGACGTCGGCACCGTCGGGAGAATCCGTCACATCGAAGCCATTGTGGGAAAATAACTGGGCAAGAATTTGAGTTTCATATTGATTGACCTTGCATCCAAGGGTGGTAAAGTGTACTCTCATAATACCCCCTGATCAAAATTGCTTCAAAAGCTGAAAAAATATCTTTAAAAATTATTTTCAAAAAATTTATCAAATTTGCACCTATTTTGGATACTATTATTATAAACAATACCATAAGCTTTTGCAATTAGCAGTTGACTAAAAACTGGACTGCTGATATATTGTAATTATAGCTATTTTCTAAAAACCAACGGACAACGCCGTTGGAACGACAGAGGTAAAAATAAGGAGGCAGACAGTATGAAAGAGATCACAATTGCGCTCAAATCCATTGACGATGTAAAGGAATTCGTGAAAATCGTGAACATGTATGACTTTGATGTGGACATGGTCAGCGGCCGGCACATTGTTGACGCTAAATCCATCATGGGTATCTTCAGCCTGGATTTGTCCAAGTCCATCAAGCTCAACATTCATGCTACCGACTGCGACAAGTTCCTGGATGAGATTAAAAAATTTGCGGCATAAATCATGAAGAAAAACACACCTGCAAGGGAGAGGCTACATAGTGAAGTAGCCTCTCCCTTTGGTTTTACATAATACGCTTGCCGATATTTTTACTTTACTTGTATATTCGACATATGAATTTCAATTTCAGGAGGGCATAAAGTGATAAAGAAATTCAATAGGATTGAAGGTAGATACATAGAAAAAATCTATGGGCAAGATAGATTTGGATATTCTCGATCTGATTTTGAAGATTTGTATGACTTGATTAAGTGGGCTGAACGAGGAGGATATCAAGGTTCGGAATTACTAATTTATGATTTTCATAGCGGGAATGTATATAAACCTTTTGATAAAAAAAGAAATATTATTTATGGCGATCCCGTATATATAGAAGGGTTTCTATACTTTTTGCAAGGTGATTACGACAATAAGAAAGTAACCTTATACAGATATATCCCGGAAAAAGTTCTGGAAAGGGTCACGGAATTAAACATGGGGGAAGTGAATTTATATAATCTAATGATCATTGGTAATCCGCTCTATATTATCAGCCAAGATTCAGAAGAAGGTTTTCAGTGCTACTATCCGGATAAAATCTCATTTCCACTTAATGAGCATGAATCGGTAATTTTAATAGAAAATGGCAAGGTTTATTTAGAGACATGGGTAGAAGAAGGTTGGGATGATAAAAATGATCGTGCAACGGATGCATATAAATACTACAATCGCATCATTATAAAAGATTTTGCAGGCAATACTCTCTCAGAAGAGATTGGTTGCTTAAATAAATCGGTAGAGGGAGTTTGGTGGATTTCATAAATTAAGATTTATCTATTAACAACTGAAGATATTAATACATAACCGAATGATTTTTTAAAAATCATTCGGTTATTTCCCTTTAAAAAAATTGTATGCCGATTATTTCAGCAAATCCATAAGAATAGCGAGCATCGGATTTTGATATCCAAATCCAAACAAGTCAAGAAATTTGGGTGATAACTTTTTTATGAAGCGTCTTCCAAAGGTATGGTTTTTGTTTTTCCGAAGGCCGCATATCGTGACATTCTCCGCATAAACATGTACTAAATGAAGAAAAGCGGGCCATCCTTATAGAGACAGATGGCGACGGCTTTCAGCCAGGGCGCAGCGGTTATGAACCCAGTGCCCGGTTTTTCCTATGCAGCGGAGGTGCGGTGATGAAGGTGAAATCTCGTATAGCGGCTTGTCTTTTGATATGCGCTCTTTGTATCGGTGTGTTTTCCCCAGCGGCTTATGCCGCTGGAGAGGATGAGAAAACAGTGGCTCCTACGACCACAACGGTTGCGCCTGGTGGAGAGAGTACCCCCGAAACCACCCAGGAGAATCAGAAACCACAGGGGAGCGTCCAGTCCGGCCAGGAAGACAATCCAAACCAGGGTACAGTGGATATCAGATCTAAGTCGGTGATCTTGCTGGAGCAGTCTACCGGGGAGGTCCTGTATTCCTATAACCCGGATGAGCAATATCCTCCCGCCTCCATCACTAAAATTATGACCCTGCTTCTGGTCATGGAAGCCATTGACGTGGGAAAGATCACGGTGGACGATATGGTCACCTGCTCCCAACATGCGGCGGATATGGGAGGAAGTCAGATATGGCTGGAGCCCAATGAACAGATGAGTGTACACGACCTACTCAAAGCAACGGCGGTTTCCTCCGCCAATGACGCCGCCACCTGCCTGGCTGAATATGTGGCTGGCAGCGAGGAAGCATTTGTGGCGATGATGAATCAGCGGGCGCAGGAACTTGGCATGAATAATACGGTGTTTAAGAACACCAATGGTCTGGATGCCGAGGGGCATCTGTCCACGGCAAGGGATATTGCCATTATGTCCATGGAACTACTCAAGCACCCCAAAATCTTGGAGTATACTACCATCTGGATGGACTCTCTCCGGGGCGGAGAAACCCAGCTTGTCAACACCAATAAAATGATCCGCTACTATGATGGGGCCACAGGGCTGAAAACCGGTACCACCGATGGAGCCGGCAGCTGCCTGTCTGCTTCCGCCACCCGAAATGGGATGACCCTCATTGCAGTGACTTTGGGCAGCGCTACCAGTGATGAACGTTTTTATACGGCAAAAAAGCTGTTGGACTACGGCTTTGCCAACTATGAGCTGGCAAATATCCAGCCTATGAGCGCGGAAACCCCGGTGAAGGTGACAGGAGGCGTGGAGAACGAGGTAACGGTGGAACCACAGCCTCCCGAACCACTGGTGCTGCCGAAAGGGAGATCCCAGGAGATCACCCAGGAGATCGAATTGATGCCACAGGTCAGCGCTCCTGTGGAAAAGGGGCAGACGGTAGGGAGGGTGATTGTCAAGCTGGGGGAAGAGGAAATCCTCACTTACCCTATGGTGGCGAGCCAAAGTGTGGAAAAAATGACTCTTCCGAGAGCACTGTGCATCCTTTTTAAAGCCATGGTTGGATAATCGCTCTAGAAATATGTGAAAACTCAACAAAAATATATCGAAGTGAAATCCAATACTTGAAAAATATGACCTGATAGAGTAAAATAAAGTATACCATCTAAAGGATGGTATCGGTATAAAAATCGACGGAAAAGCAGAAAGGGGAAGTCAAATGGCTGTCACTTTAAATACGAAACATCTGAAGGGTTTTATCATGGATCATGAGCTGTGCGGCATGCAGGCTCAGGTAGAAACGGCCCACCGCACACTCCACGAAAAGACAGGACTTGGCAATGATTTCTTGGGATGGCTTACCCTGCCCACAGACTATGACAAAGAGGAATTTGCCCGCATTAAAGCCGCGGCGGAAAAGATTAAAAAGGATAGCGATATCCTCGTTGTCATCGGCATCGGCGGTTCCTATCTGGGGGCCCGGGCAGCCATCGAGTTTCTCAAATCCCCACTTTACAACAACTTAAAGAAGGATACGCCGGACATCTATTTTGCTGGCAACAGCATCAGTCCTTCTTATCTTAATGACCTGCTTTCCATCTGTAAAGACAAAGACGTATCCGTCAATATCATCTCCAAATCCGGTACCACCACCGAACCTGCTCTGGCGTTCCGGATTTTCCGGGACTTCCTGGAGAAAAAATATGGTAAGGAAGGCGCAAAGAGCCGGATTTATGCTACCACCGACAAGGCTCGGGGAACGCTGAAAGAGCTTTCTGACAAAGAGGGCTATGAGACCTTCGTCATCCCCGATGACGTGGGAGGCCGTTTCTCGGTGCTGACGGCAGTGGGACTTCTCCCCATCGCCGTAGCTGGATGCGACATTGACGCGCTGATGGCCGGCGCCAAGGAGGCCCAGGACGCCCTGTGCGACACCGATCTTGCAAAGAATGACTGCTACAAATACGCGGCGTTGCGCAACTGCCTGTACCGCAAAGGCAAATCTGTGGAGCTTCTGGTCACCTATGAGCCCTGCTTTACCATGATGAACGAATGGTTTAAGCAACTCTTTGGCGAAAGTGAAGGCAAGGACCACAAGGGTTTGTTCCCCGCATCGGTTACCTTCTCTACCGATCTGCACTCTATGGGTCAATTTGTTCAGGATGGCTCCCGGATCCTGTTTGAGACAGTGGTCCATTTCGCAAAGCCACAGTCTGATCTGTACATCCAGCCGGATGCGGCCAACTTTGATGGGCTCAACTTCCTGTCGGAGCAGAACATGTCGGTGGTCAATCAGAAGGCGTTTGAAGGCACCATCCTGGCCCACACAGAGGGCGGCGCTCCCAACATGGTGCTGGAAGTGGGCGGTATGGATGAACATGAGCTTGGCTATCTGATCTACTTCTTTGAGAAAGCATGCGCTATTTCCGGCTATCTGCTGGGGGTCAATCCCTTCAACCAGCCGGGCGTGGAGGCCTATAAAAAGAACATGTTTGCCCTGCTTGGCAAGCCCGGTTACGAGGATTTGCAGGGAGAGCTCCTTGAAAAGCTGAAATAATTTGACAAGATGGGCCCAATATTGTATGGTTATGAAAAGAAGCTTTGATTTTCATTAAGTTAAGGTAAAATCTGGGCTAAGAAGTAAAAAATGACACTGTAAAAAAATGGGCGTCCTCGTCCATTTTAAAGGGAGGAATTTCACATGATAAAGCTAATCGTTGGAAATAAGGGTTCCGGAAAAACAAAGACATTGATTCATATGGTCAATGAAGCTGCGCAGACCTCCAATGGCAATGTGGTATGCATTGAAAAAGGACTGAAACTTACCTACGACCTGGATATGAAGGTTCGTCTTATTGATATTGACGACTATAATGTCAGCGGCAGCGATGCCTTTTATGGCTTCCTGTGCGGGCTTTTGGCCGGCAACTATGACATTACCGATCTGTGCATCGATGCAACCCTCAAAATTGTAGGCCGCGATCTTGCTGCTTTCGCCGCTATGGTGGAGAAGCTGGAAAGCCTCCATGGCCAGAATGTGAACCTGATCTTTACCGTTTCCTGCGACAAATCAGAAATTCCCGATTCCATTACAAAGTTCATCATCTAAGGATGGACTGTCCTGTTACTCTGAGGAAAAGGAGCGAAACCCATAGGTTTCGCTCCTTTTTTGCAGTTTCACCGCGAAATTCTCTTGACGGGCCAGAGGGGATGGGGTATATTGAAAACCGGAATCCCTTGGGGAGTGGTATCCGGATCTTTACCCTTAAAGAGACAAAGGGGAAAGATGGATACCTGAAATTTTGCACCGGATGGTGTGGCGAAAGGAAGGAACTGATCATGTTCAAAGCAGTCATTGTAGGCTACGGTAATATTGGTAAGTCGGTGTTGGAGGCCTTGTATGCGGCTCCCGATTTTCAGCTGGTGGGGATTGTGCGCAGAAACGCCGCCGGAGAGCAGCCGGCAGAATTGAGAGACATCCCTGTGGTGGACGACGTCAACAAGCTGCCTGAAAAGCCGGATGTGGCATTTCTGTGCACACCTACCCGCTCGGTGCCGGAGGAGGCAAAAAAATATCTGGCGCTGGGCATGAATACGGTGGACAGCTTCGATATCCACACCAACATTTGGGACTTAAAGTGCCAGCTTGATCCCGTAGCAAAAGAACACGGAAAAACCTCCATTATCTCTGCCGGTTGGGATCCGGGTTCTGATTCCATGGTGCGGGCACTGTTAGAAGCAGCGGCTCCCAAAGGCATCACCTACACCAACTTTGGCCCTGGTATGAGTATGGGCCATACTGTCGCCGTCAAGGCCATTGAGGGAGTGAAAGCGGCGCTGTCTATGACCATTCCCCTGGGCACCGGCATCCATCGCCGGATGGTGTATATTGAACTGAAGGATGGGTATGCTTATGAGGATGTGGCAGCCCGGATCAAAGCGGATCCCTATTTTGTCAACGATGAG
Organism: Candidatus Pararuminococcus gallinarum; assembly: GCA_904419775.1. Lineage (GTDB taxonomy): Bacteria > Bacillota > Clostridia > Oscillospirales > Ruminococcaceae > Zongyangia > Zongyangia gallinarum. The sequence goes on from CAJFSX010000007.1 coordinate 39,439, forward strand.
ACCCATGTTATCGCAGTTGACAGTGTGGATGCCCTCCTGGATAAGGGACACGGTGTCCATATGACCCGCAAAGGCGTGTCCGGCACCACCCAGAATCAGCTGTTCGAGTTTGATATGAAGATTAACAATCCTGCCCTCACCGCCCAGATCCTGGTGGCCGTCGCCCGTGCCGGTATGAAACAGGCTCCTGGCTGCTATACCATGATCGAGATTCCGGTCATCGACATGCTCTATGGCGAAAAAGAGGATCTGATCAAACGCCTGGTTTAAAAGATAGATCTGTGCAGAGGCCGGAGAAGGAGAAAAGGGCAAAGAAATCGGAAAAAAGCCCAAGTTTCCGTTGACAAACCCTCGGCAGAATATTATAATAGATTCCGTGGCACAAGAGGTGAACTATGTTAATTGATCTAAAACAGCTCTTTGATGTGGAGGGCGAAGCTCTAAAAGTGGACTATGAGCTAGACCTTTCCGGGTGGGAGCTGGGACAAATGTGTCCGCTGAAAACACCTGTCGCTGTCCGCGGGGAGATTCGAAACCGCGCGGGTGTGGTAACGCTTCGCTATACTGCTGAGTTTGTGTATGACGGCGTATGCGACAGATGTCTGGAACCGGTGATCCGTCCCTTTGCAATGGAATTTGAACATGTTCTGGTCAGCCATGTGGAGGGAGAATACTCCGATGAGTTTCTCCTGGTGGAAGACAGAACACTTGCCATGGACGAGCTGGTGCAGTCGGATATCCTGCTGGAATTTCCCACTAAGATTCTTTGCAGGGAGGACTGTAAGGGGCTGTGCCCCCAATGCGGAACAAATCGAAACACAAAAGACTGCGGCTGTGATCAGGCCGAGTCTGATCCTCGCCTTGCAGCTTTAAAAGAGCTACTTCAATAATTATTTCATTTGACAGTGACGATGTTTCGTCGTGATTTCGCAGGTTAAGGAGGTGCTGAGCATGGCGGTACCAAAGAGAAAGGTTTCCAAAGCAAGACGCGATAAGAGACGCTCCAATGTATGGAAGATGGATGCTCCCGCTTTTTCCAAATGCACACAGTGCGGTGAGCTGAAACTGGCCCACAGAGTTTGCGGCAACTGCGGATTCTATAAGGGCAGAGAGGTTATCAAAAAGGAAGCGTAGTGAGTTTCCTCAAAGAACAGGGGAGGAGGATTCCTTCCCTGTTCTTTTGATTTTC
>CAJFSX010000008.1 GCA_904419775.1 Candidatus Pararuminococcus gallinarum
GCGCCGGGTCTGGTGGATATGCATGTCCATCTGAGGGATCCGGGACTTACCTACAAAGAGGATATTCTTTCCGGCTGTGAGGCGGCAGCGGCGGGCGGGGTGACTTCGGTGATCTGCATGCCCAATACAAAGCCCCCCATAGATAGCGAGGAGCTTATCTCTTATATCTACGACCGTGCAAAGGATGCCAAAGCCAAGGTTTACCCCACAGCCACCATTACCAGAGGGATGAAGGGACAGGAACTCAGTGATTTTTCCCAACTGATGGCGGCAGGAGCCATTGCCGTCACCGACGATGGCCGGCCGGTAGAGAATGCGCGGTTGATGCAGGAGGCGATGGAGCTTTGTCACGCACTGCATCTGCCGGTCATCAGCCACTGTGAAGATCTATCCATTGTGGATGGCGGTATCATCAATAAAGGGGCTGTATCGGTGGATCTCGGTGTCAAAGGAATGGACCGCAGTTCTGAGGACAGCATTACCGCCAGGGAGATTGCTTTGGCAGAGGCCACAGGTACATCCATCCACATCGCCCATGTCAGTACTAAGGGATCTGTAAGGATCATCCGGGATGCCAAGCGACGGGGTGCCAAGGTGACCTGTGAGACAGCTCCCCACTACTTCATGCTGACCGACCGGGAGCTTTTCTCCCGGGACGCCAATCTGCGGATGAATCCGCCACTGCGGGAGCATGCGGATGTAGCGGAGGTGATTGCTGGCATTGTGGATGGCACCATTGACGCCATCATCACCGATCACGCTCCCCACAGCGAAGAGGAAAAGGCAGATTTCCTCACAGCGCCCAACGGCGTAGTAGGCTTGGAAACCTCTTTTGCCGCTTCCTATACAGCATTGGTGGAATCCGGCATCATCAGTTTAGATCATCTGATTCGGCTGATGAGCCTTAACCCCGCCCGGATCATGAAGCTGGGGGACAACTCCCTCCATGTGGGCAATCCAGCGGATCTTATCATTATTGACACCAAGAAAAAATGGGTGGTGGATCGCAATAAACTCCATGGAAAATCAAAGAATACCCCCTTCCATGGACGGGAGCTGACGGGAAAGGTAAAGACCACCATCCTAGGGGGACAGGTTGTATTTGAAGACCAGTAATGGCTGAGTGTCTATTAAAGAAAAAGCCGCTGTCAGGCGGCGGAAATGGAGTAAGATTATGTCACTGGACCGAATGATTGAGAAGATTGTGGAAACCGGAAATCCTACGGTGGCGGGACTTGATCCAAAACTGGATTACCTTCCGTCCTATCTGAAGGAAGAGGCATTCGCCCTCTGCGGAAAAAATTTAAAAGGAGCTGCTGTGGCTATTTTGAACTACAACAAGGCGCTCATTGACGCTTTATGTGATGTAGTTCCAGCAGTAAAGCCCCAGTTGGCCTATTATGAAATGTACGGGGTAGAGGGAATCAGGACCTTTTATGAGACGGTGGACTACGCGCAGGAAAAGGGAATGTTTGTCATCGCCGACGGCAAGCGCAACGACATCGGCACCACCATGGAAGCCTATGCCATTGCCCATCTGGGAGAGGTAGAGGTAGAGGGGGAAATGTTTACCCCCTTTGGCAGTGATGCCTTGACAGTCAACGGTTACCTGGGCAGTGACGGCATCAAGCCCCTGCTTTCGGTTTGCGCCAAGGAGGATAAAGGCATTTTTGTGCTGGTTAAGACCTCCAATCCCTCTTCAGGGGAATTGCAGGATCAGAAAATTGGAGAAAAAACTGTCTATGAGATCATGGGCGGGATGTGTGAGGCATGGGGTGAATCCCTGCCCGGAAAATACGGTTATTCTGGTGTTGGCGCCGTAGTGGGTGCCACCTATCCCGATCAGTTGACCGAATTGCGGAAAAAGCTGCCTCATACCTTTTTCCTGGTACCCGGTTACGGTGCCCAGGGCGGCGGTGCAAAAGATGTAGCGGGAGCCTTCGATGGCAGAGGACTGGGAGCCATTGTCAACTCCTCCCGGGGCATTCTCTGTGCCTGGAAGAAAGAGGGCTGTGATGAACGGGATTTCGCAGGCGCGGCCCGCAGGGAAGCGATCCGTATGCGGGATGACATTGTTTCCGTCAGCGGCAAGGCCCGGCTGTAGCGGCATTTTTCTCTTGATTTTACAATTGGCAAAAATATCCTAACAAAGTTGACAAAAAGCGATACTGTTCCAGTTGGAAAATTGAAGAGGCCACCCCTTGCGAGGGGCTGGGGTTTCAGTTACAATAAAGAGGTGGCTGAGCGGATGATGCACGCCCACCCTGTGTATGTAAGAAAGGCGGTAGCAATAAAATGGGTTATCTACAGGGCTTTTTTCCTATTGTATCCAAGCAGAAAATAGCGGAAGGTATCTTTGATGTTGTTGTCGCTTGTCCTGAAATGGCACAGCTTGCCAAAGCGGGGCAATTTGTACATATTCGCTGCCCGGGGGTGACCTTGAGGCGGCCGATCTCCATTTGCCAGGCTGATAAGCTGTGGGGCAATCTGCGGCTGGTATTTGAGGTCAAAGGAGAAGGAACCAAAAACCTGGCGGCATTGAACGTTGGGGACAATGTAGATATCATGGGTCCCCTTGGAAATGGATTTGATTTATCAGGCCATTGCCAGCATGCTCTTTTGGTAGGTGGCGGTATTGGCGTTCCCCCGTTGGTAGAAGTGGCGACGTCTCTTGGGAAAAGGGCCACCGCTGTTATTGGTTTCAGAGATCAAAGCCGTGTGATTTTGGAAAAGGATTTTAGAAATCAAGGCTGTGATGTACGGGTTTGCACCGACGATGGTTCTTATGGCAAAAAGGGCTTTGTCACCCAAGAGGTTCGGGCCTTGCTCGCCCAGGGCGGCATTGATATCATCTATGCCTGCGGTCCCATGGTCATGCTGAAGGCTTTGACCGAGATTGCCAAGGAATTTGGTATCCGCTGCCAGGTTTCCCTAGAGGAGCGGATGGGTTGTGGCGTCGGGGCCTGTCTTGTCTGTGCTTGTAAAACCCGGGACAAGCAGGGGCAGGAAAACTATAGCCATGTATGTAAAAATGGTCCAGTGTTCGAGGCGGAGGAGGTTGTATTCGGTGGCTGATCTCAGTGTCAACATTGCCGGCGTTAGATTCAAAAACCCGGTGATTACCGCTTCCGGCTGTTTTGGCTTTGGCCGGGAATATGAGGATTTATATCCCCTTTCCAAGTTGGGCGGCGTGTCCCTGAAGGGGACGACCTATGAAAAGCGTTTGGGCAACCCTCCGCCCAGGATTGCAGAGACCCCATCTGGTCTGCTCAATTCGGTAGGGCTGCAAAATCCCGGTGTGGAGAGCTTTATTGAAAATGATCTGCCCTATCTGAAAGAACAGGATACCGTGCTGATTGCAAATGCGGCCGGTTCAACCGTAGAAGATTACTGCCGCTTGGTAGAGCGGCTTTCTGATACAGAAGTCGATATGATCGAACTGAATATATCCTGCCCCAATGTCAAGGAGGGCGGGGTGGCTTTTGGCGTCTCCTGTGAGGGAGCGGCGGGGATGGTCAAGGCAGTACGGCCTTACTGTAAAAAACCGCTGATGGTGAAACTCTCCCCCAATGTCACCGACATCGCCTCCATTGCCAAAGCGGTGGAAAGCGAAGGCGCCGACGCAGTTTCCCTCATCAACACCTTGTTGGGAATGCGCATTGACATCCAAACCCGGCGTCCGATCCTAAAAAACAATGTTGGAGGAATGTCCGGACCTGCTGTATTTCCCATCGCCCTGCGGATGGTTTGGCAGGTAGCCAACGCCGTTTCTATTCCGGTTGTGGGAATGGGCGGTATCGCAAAATGGGAGGACGCCGTGGAGATGATGATGGCGGGAGCGTCCGCTGTTCAGATCGGCGCCGCCATGTTCTGGGATCCATGGTCGCCAATCCATGTGGTGGAGGGCTTGGATGCCTATCTGGAAGAAAAGCAGATCAAGAGGGTGTCCGACATCGTGGGAACTGTAGAACCCTGGTAAAATCGTAACCGTTCAATGTTCAATAGATCACACGAAGAAGGAGCTTGCACAATGACAAAGGTATATTTAGTACGCCACGGAGAAGCTGTCGGCAATGTGACTCATGTATTCCAGGGCCTTTCCGACCTGCCGCTGACCGAAAATGGAAGGAAACAGGCGGCGCTGGTAGGAGAGCGGATGAAGAAAATCCATCTGGATAAAGTATATGCCAGCCAGATGTCCCGCGCCCAGGATACGGCAAAGGCCATTGCCTCCCGACAAGGGCTTGCTGTATTGACGGAGCCTGGAGTTGTAGAGATTAACGGCGGCGAGTGGGAAGGCCAGTATTGGCCGGATATGCCCCAAAAATATCCCCATGAAGTGTATCTATGGGATCATCATATCTATCAGCTCTGTATTCCGGGGGGAGAGTCTATCCAGCATGTGTGTGAAAGGATGCGGGATACTGTCAAAAAATTGGCCCAGGAGAACGAGGGAAAGACCATTTGCGTTGTCTCCCACGGTGGGGCCATCCGCTGCCTGATGCAGTCTGCAATGCATTTGAAGCCTGAGGATATGGATCGGCTGCCCTGGTGCGACAATACCTCGGTAACCCTGGTAGAATATGACGATCATTTTGACACCCATGTGGCGTTTTACAACGATTCCAGCCACCTACATGTGGAGGGTGTAGAGATCAACGATGATAAAGCCTGGCAGAAGGAATTAAAGGAGAAAGACGCATGAAGATTATGGCGGTAGACTTGGGGGACGCCAGGACAGGACTGGCAGTCTGTGACCGGACGGAATTTTTGGCTTCCCCTATTGGTGTTATCCACGAACGGGATCTAAACAAATTGGTGGTACAGGTATCCGTTGCTGTGGATGAGTACCAGGTCTCCCATGTGGTTGTGGGATACCCCAAAAACATGGACGGTACTACAGGAGAGCGGGCCCAAAAATGTGAACGCTTTGCCCAGCGCTTGCGCAACGTGGTCACGATTCCGGTGGAATTGTGGGATGAACGCCGCACCACAGTGACGGCTCATGAAATCCTCAACGAGGCGGATATTCGTGGACAAAAGCGTAAGGACATGGTTGATGAGGTAGCGGCCACCATTATTTTGGAAAGTTATCTTGCCTACCGGAGAAATCAAAAAGAAAAGGCCAAGGAAGAGAGCAAATAAAAAAAGCGGCTTGTAGCCGCTTTTTTTATTTTGTCCGGGATACCAACATACAGTAGACATAGACATTTTGAATCTTCTTTGCCTCTACATGGTCATCCGCCTGGATGATGGGTTGGGTTTCCGATGGGGTGATGTAGAGCTTAAAAACAATGGCGTCCTGTCCAACCCGCATATTCCGGATATGCTTGTAGGCAAAATCCCGTTTGGCAATACCGAGATAATTGAAGATGATTTCCTCAATATTGTTGTCGGTAAAGCAGCGAAGGATATCCGATTCATCATGCATTTCCAAAATTGCTTTGGCCTCCGCGAAGCTGAGATTGGTACATTTAAATTCTCCCTGATTGAGGATGGACATCATGTTGCTGTTGTCGAGAAGCAGTAATGGTGTGTAACTGGGATCTGGCATAGGACACCCCTCTTTCTTTTTCAATCATGTTTTACGGAATTCTCGCCAAAGAGATGTTTGTTGCAGTTTTAACAAAAAAGTGTAGAAAAACTATGCGTTTTTTCCGATTTCATCTATATCTTAGCATGAAAAATGCATGAGATCAACGGGTCTCATGCATTTTGTAGAAACTATAAAACCAAAGGGACAGTGCTTGGAGGTTCTGCCCAAAAAAGTAAAGGTTTACTTTTTTACTTCTAATACTGCCATAGAGGCATAGTGGAGAATTTCAAAAGAAGGGGGTGCGATGCGGTTGAGCAAGGCAAGATGTTCTTTTTCAAAGTCGGAGATCTCCTTTGAAGAAAGGGAGGCGCCAATACCGCGGCATGCTTTAATTCGGCCATTCCAGCTTTCCCTGGTGAAGGGGACGCGCAGGTCAAAGGTGAGGGAATGGGTGAGTGTGAAAAGATTTTGGGCTTCAGGAGGGATGGGAATAGGACGTCTTTGCTCTCCTGCTCCCGACCACTGAGGACTGTAGCGGAGGATCAGTTTTTCGCTTTCCCCTGCAATGGGATCTTCTTCCGGTAACCACGCCATGTAAAAGATGGCCAGCTTTCCGCCGGGGACTAGCATCCGGGCAATCTGGGGCAGAACCCGGGTTGGATCAAAGTAGAAAAAGCACTGGCAAGCGGTGACTACGTCAAAGGTGTTGGGGGGAAAGGCGAGATCTTCGGCAGGGGAGACAATAAATTCGATGTCCATACCACCATCCTGTGCCAGCCGGCGAGCTTGGAGAATCTGATTTTCCGAAATATCTACCCCAGTAAAATGGGCGCCGGCGTTATAGAGATGGCGAGGTAATACCCCGGTGCCTGTGCCAAGATCCAACACCTTTTGCCCGGAAATGCATAAGCCGAGATCCAAAATTTTTTTATAGAAAATGGGCGGATAAATATCCCGATATTTTGCGTAGTCATCAGAGGTACGTCCCCAGTCAAAGGGTTTGCCGCCGTCAATTTTTCGGTTCTGCATTCCGGGTTCTCCTTCCTAAAAAGATAGAGGAAGGAACCGTAGTCCCTTCCTCATGAGAGCTTGTTCTATCAGAGTTTGCGGCGCTTCTTAATCGCTTTATATTTTTTTCGGTTATGGTTACGGATGATCATCAACACAATATAGCCAATGACAAGGATGATGACCAAAGCAAAGAAGAACTTAAACCAGAAGGACTGAAAGATACTGCCAATCGTGTCCAGAATAGAGAGGAGCATATTGGCCTCATGGCTTTCACCGGCGATCAGGTCAATGGTGCCAATACTTTCTCCGGACAGGACAACTGTAGCGGTCCCCAATTTTTCCCCCTCTGTAATGGGCGCTTTGACATAGTCTGGCAGATCGTCATTGGGGATAATCTGTACACTGGTGGAGTCAATATCAGCGGGAATGAGGGCGGAGAAACTTTCTCCCGTAGCCAATGGAATGTAATCCTGTCCCCAAACCAATCTCAAAGGCAGTTCTTGAATATGTTCTCCCGCTTCAACGAGCGTTTTCACACGGAAGGTATCAAAGGCCCAATCCAGCAGATTATTGGTGTAAACAAAGGCAAGGTTATCCGCCAGTTCATTTCCGTTTTCGTCGGTTTGAGGCGCGCCCATCACAACGGTCAGATAGGTGTAGCCGTCCTTGGTCGCAGTAGAAATGAGACACCGTCCAGCCTCATCAGTGGTGCCGGTTTTCACTCCGGTAACATAAGGGTTATAATACTTGCTGCCGTTTTCCATCATATAGTTGGTGGAGACGAGGGTAAAGGTATCCCGCATATTGGTACCGTCAATGGTGTAGCGGGAGGAACCACAGATTTCTTTGAAAACTGGGTTTTTCAACGCCTCTTGGGTAATGAGAAACATGTCTTTTGCGGTGGTATAATGGCTAGGAGAATGAAGGCCATGGGGATTGGCAAAGTTTGTATTCTGGCATCCCAGTTCTTTGGCACGCTCATTCATCATATTGACAAAATTGGGGATGGAATCATCTCCCAAATCGTAAGCGACCATATTCGCGGCCTCATTGGCCGACTGGAGCATCATACAGTAGAGAAGCTGACGCATGGTCAGGGTTTCCCCGCCTAAAATACCGGCAGTGGAGATATTGATGCCTGCGAATTCATTGAAGAGGGAATTCATCGCCGTCACAGTATGGGCGTCCAGATCGTTAGTGTTTTCCAAAGCCAGCAAGGTGGTCATGATCTTGGTCAGTGAAGCCGGATACATTTCTTTGTCTGCATTCTGCTCATAGATGACATCACCGGTGTCCAGGTTGACCATATAAATGGCCGCGTCCTCATCGATTTTCGGATTGAATTCCGGAGGCGTATAGGCGGCAAACGAGGTGAAAAGTGAGGAGAAAACAGAGCAGCAGATGATAAAAGCTAATATAAATGCAATTTTCTTTTTCATAACTTTTCTCTCCCGCAGTATGATATCGGAATTTTAAAATAACATTTCATCAAAGAAAAATCTACTTATGATTAGTATACCAGAAATGGGCAGAAATAGAAAGCCAAATTTCCTTCTTTTTACCGGATTCGTCACGATGGAAGGGTTCTTGACAAATTGCGGGGAACAGGCATACAATAAGAATAAATTCATATGCCCCGCGGGGAGTCTGGCCGCGGGGCATGTTTTGTGACAAGCCCAAGAAAAGGGAGGACGTGGCCTTGATTTATGTGACAGGTGACCTTCACGGGGACATGGAGCGATTTAAGAGTAAAAAACTCAAAAAGCTGAAAAAAGGGGATACCCTGATCGTGTGCGGCGATTTCGGCTTTGTGTGGGATGGCGGCAAGAAGGAGCAAAAGCTTCTCAAATGGATTGGAAAGCGCCGTTATCAGGTGTTGTTTGTAGACGGCACCCACGAAAACTTTGACCGTCTTTTTGACTATGAGCTCTTTGAGCTGGGCGGCGCGCCCGCCCGCCATATCAGCGGCAATCTTTCCTATTTACAGCGTGGCGTTGTCTACGAAATCGAGGGGAAAAAGATCTTCGCCTTTGGAGGGGGAGAAAGCGAGAATATAGAGTCCAGAGAGAAAAACCAGCTTTGGTGGCCGCAGGAAATGCCCAGCGAAGAAGATTTTGCCAGGGGAAGGGAGAATCTGGAGGCTTGTGGCAATGAGGTGGATTACATCGTTACCCACGAGATTTCCTCCACCGTTAGAACCTTTTTGGATATGGACTGCCATGACATCCACAACCTCCATGATTATCTGGATGAAATAGGAAAGCAGGTGAAATTTAAGGGCTGGTATTTCGGACATTATCATCTGGATAAGATGATATCCCCGCTGTACACCGCCGTTTTTAAGGATGTGCTGCCGCTCAAATAATAAATAGATAAAATGGGGAGAAGCCGGGTCCGTAAGATACAGACCTGTATTGCAGTGAAGAGGGGAAAACAATATGTTTGCCATTTTGGTAAAGGCACTCAGTTTTGTACTGATCATCGCCGCAGGCTATGGCCTTAAAAAAGTGGGATTGTTCTGTGCTACCGATTACCGGATTGTCATGAAGATCATTATGCATTTGACATTGCCTGCTGTCATCATCACCAGCTTTGACGATTTTTCTATGGATCCCTCCTTGATGGGGATTATCCTTCTTGGCTTATGCGCCAACCTTTTTATGGCGGGAGTAGGTTATTTTATGGCCAGGAAGATGGACGGGATTGATAAAGCGTTTAATATTCTCAACTATTCGGGCTTTAATATCGGCTGCTTTACCATGCCCTATGTACAAAGCTTTATGGGCTCCTTTGGGGTCATTGTCACCGGCATGTTTGATGCGGGCAACTCTATCATGTCCACCGGCGGGACCTATGCGGTGGCGGCCCAGTTTGCAGGCAAAGGGAAGAACCAATCACCCAAATACTTCTTTTACAGGCTCTTTTCTTCTATACCCTTTGATGCCTATATGTTGATGCTGATCATGGCCTTTGCGGGACTCAGGTTTCCCGATTTTGTCTACGACATCACCGGAACTTTTGGCTCCGCTAACACCTTTCTTTCTATGCTCCTGATTGGCTTGATTTTTGAGTTTCATCTGGATCATAAAAAGATCAAACGGGTTCTTACCAATGTAGGGCTGCGATTTACCTGCGCCACAGCTTTGGCCCTTGTTTCCTTTTTCCTGCTGCCGTTTTCGGAGGAGGTCAGACATGTTTTGGTGATCGTATCCTTCTCTCCCATTCCCTGTATGGCGCCGGTGTTTACCGAAAAACTGGGCGGGGATGTTTCGGTAGCGGGAGTTATCAATTCCATTTCCATCTGTATCAGCATTATTGTTGTCACCACTTTGGTAGTTATCTGGCATATTTGAGAAAAAGCGCCGTTAACGGCGCTTTTTCTTTTATGCATAGGTTGTGATCTCAATGGAATTGATGATGACATCTTCGGTGGGCTTATCGTTGTCATCGGTTTCCACAGCGGCAATTTGATCTACAATGTCCATCCCTTCGATGACCTGGCCAAAGACGGTATGCTTGTTATCCAGGTTGGGAGTGCCGCCCACTTCCTTATACTTGTCAATGACGGACTGATAATATTCCCGCGCCTCTTCCGGTACGCCCGCATTGACCGCAGCCTGGATCACGGCATTTTCTTTTTCTGCCTCCGCATTATAGGCATCTACATCCACGCTTTCCTCGGTGGAGAATTTCTCGTAGAGACGCTGATTTGCCTGGGCTACCAACTTGTTGAAGTAGACATTCTGAAGAAAAGCTTCTTCTTCCTCAGCCGTGGTAGGCTTTTGGGAGGACTGGACGATGAAGAACTGGCTGCCGTTGGTGTTGGTTCCCGCGTTTGCCATGGATAAAGCACCGCGGAAATTATGGAGATTATCGGAAAACTCGTCCTCAAACTCTGTGCCCCAAATGCTTTCTCCGCCGGTACCATCCCCTTTGGGATCACCACCCTGGATCATAAAGTCGTTGATGACCCGGTGGAAGGTAAGGCCGTCGTAATAGCCTTCCTTAGCATGGGTAATGAAGTTTTCTACCGCTTTAGGGGCCTCATCCTTGAAGAAGCGGACGGTAATGTCGCCCATATTGGTTTTAATGATGGCAATTTCCTCACCCGGCTGGGGCTCCTCAAACTGTTTGAGCTGGATAGGATCTCCTGGGGTAAACTCTGGAGCCTGAGCCTGGGAGCTTTCTGATCCGGAGGAAGAGGATGATCCGTTGTCGCTGGAGCAGCCAGCCAAGGAGCAGACCATCACAGCGGCTAAGATTGCTGATAAGATTCTTTTCATATGGTTTGTCACCTCATTATATTCTTTTGCGGATGTGGGAAAACATACGCCTTTTTGAACGGTGACTTTCATTATACAGCAAAAGAGAGGATGGCACAAGAAAACAAAATAAACAAATTGTGAAATAAAATAGGGGAGGGAAGACAAAAAACAAACCGCAACAGCTTTCACCATTGCGGTTTGTTTTTATTTCATTAGAAATTAAGTTTAAATTTGTCTTTGCTGGTTTCCCTTTGAAATCTCTCAGCAACTACTTGCGGCTTCTTACTTGTGATTACCTTTCATAGTTTAAACAGGAAACACTGCTTATTTTATACTTAGCTTTCTTAAAGATAAACCATTCTTTATTTATCTTTCTACAAGTAGAACTATCTATCACCTTATTGTGATAACGGGAAGATGCAAGTTTCGCATTGATCTCATTTCACTGCTTTACGTGAGCAATTTCATTTGCCGCTTGTAATGCTGATCTGATTCAATACATGGCTTACGCTTCTTTTTGCAAGAATTCACGTTGCTGAAATAACAGGATAAACATCAAATATTACATTGGACTAATGCTCCATTCGATTTCTTTATCCCTCGGATTTTTTTTGATTTTATCCGATTCGGCAGTTTTTTCTGCTGCCTTAGCTATTTCATGGGATTCACCACTTTCGATTTTTCTTATATGGAAAGAAAACCTCTCGGCAATTCTTCACGTTCCAAAGATAAAATGGAATCTTCTTTCTTTACAGAAGATACAGCCTTTTGCATAATCTCAATCGGAAAATGACTCCGTTGTCTGTTAACCGTTTGAACATGCTTCTTCTCGAAATGTTTCATACTTTTGGTTTAACGCTTTATTGCAGATTATGTTATCGAGCGCTGCCCATATATCTATGGAACGCAACTAAATTTCCTGGCATTTCTTCGTACATGGGTACCGCCTCCCTTTCTTATCATTCAATCAGTATCCCTTTTGACAATGCTGCCTTTTTATTGGCCTTCATTGCCTTCAGATACTTTTCGGAGGAAATGACCATCCCATTTACAGTGAGTCATCTTTCTCGGACAATGGTTCAACCTTTCCAAATCCCTTTGGTATGATCTCATTCACCATCTTTCAGATACTATGTTGTTAGATGATCTTTATTTCCTTCCTGTGACTATAATATACCATACACTATAGATAATGTCAATAGTTTTTTTGAACTAAAATCATATATTTTGTAAATTAAGTATGGAGTCTTTGTGTACGGATTGACAGAAGAATGCAATTGCATTAAACTCATATTACATCGCTCGCTGATAAAACTAGAACCAAAGGAGTTGATTGGCATGCCGGAAGAGATGGAGTTTGGCCCAGACCTGTTGACACTGGTGGATGACGAAGGAGTAGAGCACCAGTTTGAGGTCATAGACACCCTGGAAATAGAGGACGATCGCTACATCGCATTGATCCCCGTATATGACGACGCAGAGGATGCAGTGGAAGACGATGGGGAATTGATTCTGCTCAAATCCGAGATGGAAGGGGAAGAAGAGTTCCTGGTGGCCATTGAGGACGAAGAGGAATTTAACAAAGTGTCTGAAATTTTCCTCGATCGTTTGGATGAATATTACGATATTCAGGAATCGTAAAGGATTTCCATTGTGTAATCTGTATGACCTGTGGTATAATAGGAACATCACAAACAAACTGAGACAAATACACCCTGCGAAGTGCGATAAAGTGTGACCATATATAATCCAACACTTGATGAAAAGGGAGCTAGACTCCGGTAGCAGATTGCAGACCTCCCGCTTTGGCGGATGAAGGGAGCGTGAAACTGCTGGGATGGCACCCACCCTGTTGTAATGACGGGTTTTCATACAGTCACATGGCGGCTTTGTGGGGTATATTTATGCCCATTTTTTGAAAGTGAGGAATCTCCATGGAACATTGGCTTTCCCGGACAGAGCTACTGCTTGGCGGCGAGGGGCTGGAGAAGTTGGCCCACAGCCGGGTAGCGGTTTTGGGGCTGGGCGGCGTGGGAAGCGCTGCGGCCGAAGCCTTGGTTCGATCAGGCGTAGGGCATCTGATGCTGGTGGATCACGATACAGTGGATTTGACCAACCTCAACCGCCAGCTGGTGGCTACCCACAGCGCACTGGGGATGCAAAAGACACAGGTACTCAGGGAGCGCTTTTTAGATATTAATCCCGGCCTGGAGCTGACACTACGTGAGGAATTCTATTTGCCGGAAAATCGGGACTTTCTCTATGACTATCATCCCGATTTTGTGGTGGACGCCATTGATACGGTCACAGCCAAGCTAGATTTGGCCACAGAGTGCCGCAATCAAGGGATAGGCATGATAACCTGTCTTGGGACAGGAAACCGGATAGACCCCTCCCAGCTTGTTTTAGGGGATATTGCAGATACTGTCGGATGCGGATGCCCCTTGGCCCGGATCATGCGGCGGGAATTAAGACGCAGAGGGATTGAACATACACCGGTGCTTTTCAGCAGGGAGCAGCCGATGGAGGCGGTGTGCGCCCCCGACTCTCCACAGAGACGTCACTCACCGGGCAGCACTGCTTTTGTGCCTCCTGCGGCCGGATATTTTCTGGCCTCTTACGCGGTTCGGTTTTTATTAAATTTGATCTGAATAAAAAAGTTAAAACTGCTGGCTTGTCATTTCCTAAGAAAAACAGGAAATACTAAAGCCAGCAGTTTTGTTTTGCCGGATGGCTTGATTCCGAAAGAAAGGAGGAGGCCGGTTGGAAAAGATAAAGAAGGGGAAAAAGATAGCGACTGCCCTTATTGGAATAGCCATTGGATTCCTCAACGGAATTTTTGGATCGGGAGGCGGCATGGTAGCAGTACCCTTTCTCAAAGCAAATGGCCTAGAGGTAAAAAAAGCCCACGCCACCTCTATTGCAGTCATCTTTTTTCTCAGCCTTTTCAGCCTTTGGCTTTATATGGGGAAAACCCAGCTTGCATTTATCGATTGGATCTTCTATATCCCTGGCGGCATTGCGGGGGGACTATTGGGCGCCTGGCTTCTGCCCAAAATCCCCCAGACGCTGTTGCGGAGGATTTTCGGAGCCCTTATCATCTTTTCCGCTATCCGGCTGTTGATGCGATGAGTTGGACGGATATTCTGCTTACTTCGATCACGGCCCTCCTGGCTGGCACCATCAGCGCCATGGGCATGGGAGGGGGAGGAATCCTCCTGCTCTATCTGACGGCATTTGCCGGTGTGGCCCAGTTGGAGGCCCAGACCATTAACCTCATCTTTTTTATGCCTATTGCTGTCATTGCTCTGATTATGCATACTAAAAACAAGCTGGTCAACTGGAAAGTAGTGCTTTGGGTCACAATCTTCGGATATGCCGGCGTTTTCTTAGGATATCAGACAGCTCTTTTTGTAGGGGAGGATATGCTGCGCCGGCTCTTCGCTATTTTCCTGCTATTTATCGGAGCCAAGGAACTGTTTTTCAAAGACAAAGGAGAAGGGGAGAAGCCGAAAAGAATTCATCCTGTTCCCCCGGTGGGCGAAGGACAAGAAAAGATACATCAGGAGGAAAATACCCTGGAATAGAAAGGGATTTTCGGCAAAAAACTGGGTATTTTTGCGCAGTACAAGAAGTATCATCAGGTTTATAGCTCATAAAAAGATCTCCTAGACAAGACTAGGAGATCTTTTTATGAGCTTATCAATACTTAATTTGTATAACAAAAGATAAAAAATAGGTATTAGACATTGAAGAAACAGAGACTTATAATGAAATCAGAAATCCTAAAGCCTTTTTCTCGCAAGGAAACCGCAGATTACCTAGGGATTTCCTGCGGCAATAAACAAACAAGGAGGATTACAATGAAAAGATTCCTTTCGATTATTTTAGCAATAACAATGATCCTCTCTCTTTCAGCATGTGGAACAACAGAAGGTCAGGATAGTTCTGAAACCTCTAAAGAGGGTGTAACAGTGTCTGAGCAGGCAGCGCCGAATGACAATGATGCAGAGGGAGAAACTTCCAGTTCGCAGTCAGCATCATCCGCTGCTGGAGAGGGAAATGAAGGGGGAAGCAGCAATATCCTGGTAGCCTATTTTTCCTGGGCAGACAATGCGATCCTGGCGGATGATGTGGATGCTGTCGCCTCGCCCAGTGTAGTTGCCCCCGGGAATGTACAGCAGTTGGCTGGCTGGGTACAGGAGGAAACTGGAGGAGACCTATTCTCTATTCAGGTTACTGAACCCTATCCCAGTGATTGGGATCAGTGTCTGGCCAGGGCCAACCAGGAGAGGGGAGACAATGCCCGTCCAGAGCTGAGGGGAAATGTTGAAAATCTAGATCAGTATGATACTGTGTTTTTAGGGTATCCCAACTGGTGGTACGGCGTGCCGATGGCCCTGCTTTCCTTCTTGGAAGAGAATGACCTTTCTGGTAAACAGGTATATCTATTCTGTTCCCACGGCACTGGCGGCCTTGCCAATAGTGTGGAGCAGATTACAGAGGCAACGCCCAATGCAGTGATTTCCGACAATATTTTTGATTGCTATGAAGAGGAGGCCGCTTCCTCCCAAGGCGACATTCAAAGCTGGGTCGCTGGACTTGGCTATTAATAGCGGGAGGAAGAGAATATGAAAAAACTTTTTGGCGTAGTCCTTCTTTGCCTGATGGTATTTACTCTTTCGGCCTGCGGTGCCAACGATCAGGAATCGTCATCTCCTGTAACAGAATCGTCTTCTGACGCAGGAGAATCGAAGCCACTCGCAACATCAGAACCGCTTTCTGTGGTAGAAATACCCTCAGCGTCAGAAGATTCGGAAGAGCCGGAAATTACATCATCCCGGCAGATTTCTGTCCGGTTTGGAGAAAATGTTGTTGTTTACCAGCTTAACGATGGTGGGGCGGCCGCCTCTTTCTATGAGCAGCTGCCCCTCACCATCGAGGTGGAGGATTACAGCACCAACGAGAAAATCTTTTATCCGACCCAGCAGCTGGATACGGACAATACTCCATTGGCGCAAGGGGGAGCTGGCACGCTGGCCTATTATGCTCCCTGGGGAGACGTAGTGATGTTTTACGGAGACTATAACGAGAATCCCTCCCTGTATGAACTGGGACAGGTTGTTTCTGGCGGGGAGCTGGTCGGTGAGATGTCTGGAACCATCACGATTGATGTGATAGAATAGCCTAAAATGTAAAGTGACAAGGAGGACAAATCATATGAAAAAAACTTTAGTAGCCTTTTTCTCAGCAAGTGGTGCCACCAAGGGCGTTGCGGAAAAATTGGCAGCAGCAACTGACGGTGACCTGTACGAAATCAAACCGGCTGTGCCGTATACCCGAGCGGATCTCAACTGGCAGGATAGGCATTCCCGCAGCTCAGTGGAAATGAACGACCCCTCCTCCCGTCCAGAACTGGCCGATACAGACGCCAAAATCCAGGACTATGACCGGATTTTTTTAGGGTTTCCTATCTGGTGGTACACAGCGCCTACTATCATCCGTTCCTTTTTGGAAAGCTATGACTTCACCGGCAAAACTATCATTTTGTTTGCCACTTCCGGCGGCAGCGGCATGGGGAAGACGGCAAAGGAGCTCGCCTCCAGCTGCGCAGGTGCAGTGATCAAGGAAGGGAGATTGCTTAATGGAAATCCCTCTGAGGATATGCTGAAACGGTGGGCAGCAGACCTTTAAGCCTCCGTAAGAAGGAGACGGCTATACCAAAGCCGGAAAGTTGCCGCAGATCACTTGATACAAAGGAAATGAGGCGAAACAGACCATGAAAATTATCATGTTGGAAGGCAGCCCAAATCGAAATGGTTCCTCCAACCTGCTGGCCGACAGTTTCAGGCAGGGGGCGGAAGCAGCTGGTCACACGGTGGAAATTATCGATGCTGCCCATGGGAACATTCATCCCTGTACCGGATGTATTCACTGCGGTTATGAGGGCCCCTGTGTGCAGAAGGATGATATGGAAAAAATCCGCCCCAAGATTTTAGAGGCGGATATGGTGGTTTTTGTGACGCCACTGTATTATTATGGAATGTCAGCCCAACTAAAGACACTCATTGACCGCTTCTGTGCGTTTGATAGCAGTATCCAGCGCAAACATATGAAATCAGCTTTATTGGCTGCCGCGTGGAACAGCGACAACTGGACCTTCGAGGCGTTGGAATGCTATTATAAAACGCTGGTGCGTTATTTGAACCTGACAGATATGGGGATGATTTTAGGAACCGGTTGTGGCACACCTTCTATGACCCAGCATTCTATGTTTCCCCGGCAGGCATATCAATTGGGAAATCAGCTAAAATAAGAATTGATTGAGCATGGATGACAATCTGCCCAGAGGAAAATCTGGAAAGAAGAGAAAAGATTGTAAACGATTCACAGACCAGAAAGAATAATAAAAAAGCGGAGCCAATATTGGCTCCGCTTTTTTCTGTAAAAGTGACTTATTTTACCTCAACTTCAGCGCCTGCATCGGTCAGCTTCTTGGAGATATCGTCAGCATCAGCTTTGGAAACGCCCTCTTTGATGGCTTTAGGAGCGTTGTCAACCAGCTCTTTGGACTCTTTCAGGCCAAGACCAGTGATCTCTTTGACCAGTTTGATAACGCCCATCTTGCTTGCGCCAGCGCTCTTCAGGATGACGTCAAACTCGGTTTTCTCCTCAGCGGCAGCAGCGCCACCAGCAGCAGGAGCAGCAGCAACAGCAACAGGAGCAGCAGCGGAAACGCCGAACTCCTCTTCCAGAGCTTTTACCAGCTCGGAGAGCTCCAGAACGGTCAGGGATTTAACCTCTTCAATCAGATTCAAAACTTTCTCAGAAGCCATGATATGTTACCTCCATATAAATTCTTTTCTTTTGTTTTTAGCGCGGGAAATCATCCCTTATGCGCTCTGTTTTTCAGCAATAGCATTAAGCGCAACGACCAGACCACGCAGGTTGGCAGACAGTACGTTTGCAAAACCGGAGATCGGTGCGTTGAGTCCACCCAGAGTCTTGGCGATGAGCTCTTCTCTGGAAGGCAGTTTGGAAAGTGCCTTGACGCCTTCGGCATCCAGTGCTTTTCCGTCAACAAAGCCGGCCTTGATGGCGAACTTTCCTTTGGTGTCATCGGAATATTTGCACAGAATCTTAGCAGCAGCAACAGGATCGGTTGCGCTGGTAGCCAGAGCGGTGGTACCCTCCAATACAGAGGAAATCTCCTCCAGATCGGTTCCCTTGAGAGCGAAGCGGAGCATGGTGTTTTTGATAACAGAATACTCAACGCCTGCAGCCCGCAGGTCACGACGAAGCTTGGTATCATCTGCAACAGTGATGCCCTTATAGT
Source organism: Candidatus Pararuminococcus gallinarum (assembly GCA_904419775.1). Lineage (GTDB taxonomy): Bacteria > Bacillota > Clostridia > Oscillospirales > Ruminococcaceae > Zongyangia > Zongyangia gallinarum. The sequence goes on from CAJFSX010000008.1 coordinate 18,149, forward strand.
CGACGATGACGCCGGCGGAAGCATCCTTCAGCTTCTGAGCCAGATCGGCGACCAGCTGCTGTTTGCTCTGCAGTACTTTCTCATTTGGCAAGATGTTTCACCTCCTGAAGCTCCCCCGAAAGCCGGGAGAAAAATATCCAATTGATCAGAATCAAATTGAAACGAAATACCGGACAAACAAAAAGCCCTTCCCGCAACCGCAGGAAGGGCAATACATACAAAACGGAAGACCCAGCGTCTATATAACGCGAGAATATCCATGTGTTGCGCATCCTCGGCAGGCGGGTAAAAAACCCATTATGTTTGACCACCTGCTGTCTTTGGAAAACAGCTCTATCATTTTATCATGAAACGAAGCTCATGTCAATGAGCAGTTTAGAACTTATGCAGAATATTTTGCAGGGTTGATCTTGATGCCAGGGCCCATGGTGGTAGCAACCACACAGGATTTGATATACTGGCCCTTTGCTGCTGCGGGTTTCGCTTTGACAATGGCGTCCATCAAAGTGTTCAGGTTCTCGCTGAGTTTCTCTACGCCAAAGGAAGCCTTTCCGATGGGGCAGTGGATAATGTTGGTCTTGTCAAGACGATACTCAATCTTACCAGCTTTTGCCTCGGTGACCGCTTTGGCCACATCGGGGGTAACGGTGCCAGCTTTGGGGTTGGGCATGAGTCCGCGGGGGCCAAGGATTTTACCCAGACGTCCCACAACGCCCATCATATCAGGAGAAGCGATGACAACGTCAAAGTCCAGCCAGTTCTCCTGCTGGATTTTCTGCATCATATCCTCGCCGCCGACAAACTCAGCACCAGCTGCCTGAGCAGCAGCGATGTTGTCGCCTTTGGCAAAGACCAGAACCCGGACCTGTTTGCCGGTTCCGTTGGGCAGAACAACAGCGCCACGGACCTGCTGGTCAGCATGGCGGGAGTCAACGCCCAGTCTTACATGAACTTCAACAGTTTCGTCAAACTTTGCTTTCGCGGTTTTCACAGCCAGATCCAACGCCTCGGTGGAATCGTAAGTCTGGAAGCGGTCGAACAGTTTGGAACTGTCTTGATATTTTTTACCGTGTTTCATTTGTGTTCCTCCCTCATAAGTGGTGTTTACGGAATGTTCCTCCCACCGGAGAGCATTAGTCTACAACTTCAATGCCCATGCTGCGAGCTGTTCCCGCGATCATGCTCATAGCGGACTCAATGTTGGCCGCGTTGAGGTCAGGCATCTTCTGCTGTGCAATCTTTTCGACCTGCTCCTTGGTGATCTTTGCGACTTTGGTTTTGTTCGGCACGCCGGAACCGCTTTCAATGCCGCAGGCCTTTTTGATCAGGACCGCTGCGGGCGGTGTCTTGGTAACGAACGTAAAGGAGCGGTCAGCATAAACGGTGATGACAACAGGAATGATCAAACCTGCGTCATTCTTTGTACGCTCATTGAAATCTTTTGTGAAAGCCATAATGTTGACGCCGTGCTGTCCCAGAGCAGGACCTACTGGCGGCGCCGGGGTGGCTTTTCCGGCCGGTATTTGCAGCTTAATATAGCCGACTACCTTCTGAGCCATAATTTGCACCTCCAAAAATTGTGGTCAATGGCGGAATTTCTTAAAAAATTCCTCCCACAGGTGAAGCTCCACTTTTTCATCTTCACCCTGTAAAACACAGGTGGATTCCTGTGTAGCTTAAAGCCCCCCAAGGGCCTTTAAGTTCCCTAAAAAGATTAGTTTACGGTTTCGACCTGGCCAAGTTCCAACTCTACCGGGGTTTCCCGGCCAAACATGGAAACGATAACCCGCACAGATCCGGCTTCCCGATCCAGAGAATCCACTGTTCCGACAAAGCCTTCCAAGGGACCCTCGATAATTTTAACGGAATCGCCTACAGCATAGGTAACCTCGACCTGTTTGGTTTCCACACCCAATGCCTCCACCTCAGCATCTGTGAGGGGGACTGGCTTGGAACCCGGGCCGACAAATCCGGTACACCCGCGGGTATTGCGCACGACATACCAGCTGTCATCGGTCAAAACCATCTTTACCAGCACATAGCCGGGAAAGATTTTGCGTTCCACTTCGCGACTTTTGTTGTCCTTGACCTCAACCACCGTTTCGGTGGGGATTTTTACCTCATGGATCAAATCGTGAAGGCCGCGGTTTTCCACCGCTTTTTCAATGTTTTGAGCCACCTTATTCTCATAGCCGGAATAGGTGTGGACAACATACCATTTTGCGGATTCAGACATGATTTAATCCCTCCACGCTTTTCGCTTAAGCGTTTGTAAGGAAAGCATTGACCAGCAGGGACATGATAGCGTCGACACCCCAGATGAATATGCCCACAATCAACATCATAACAAGCACCACAATGGTGTTGTTGATAACCTGTTTTCTAGTGGGCCAAACGATCTTTTTGGTCTCGCCCCTCATGTCTTTGAAGAAACGGCCAATTCTTTTGGCGAGATTCACCGGATTAAACCTGCCTTTTTTTGTGTCCTTCGCTTGCGTAGATGACATCTCGACAGTACCGCCTTTCTCGCCTATTTGGTTTCCTTGTGAAGCGTGTGTTTCCTGCAGAAACGACAATACTTGTTCATTTCGAGCCTGTCAGGATCGTTCTTCTTGTTCTTCATGGTGTTGTAGTTGCGCTGTTTGCACTCTGTGCAGGCCAAAGTAACTTTGACTCTCATATCGGCACCTCCTGAGTAACGGAATTTTTTGCCTCCCTCGTAAAGAGAACGCTTGAGTTTTGCCATCCCTTTTCGGCTGCCCATAGGGCGAGAAAGGGGAACCCTTTTTTATGCCCGTAAAAATGAGCATAAAAAAATAACCCTTTTAGAGGTAGTAATACTATACCACAAGGGAATAGGACAAGTCAAGGAAATTTAAAAATAAATTCTAAATTCCGTAAGAATCAACTATGAATTTACAGGCAAAACAATTGCGAAGAAATACGTATTATGATAAACTACTATTGTTAATGTCCTTTTGACAGATGACAAAGATACATCTGTGTATTTTTCCGTATTTCTTCAGGCAAGCAGATGTAGTTTATTGTATAGGAGTGTGGCAGCCCATGTCAAGGCTTACCCTGGCAGTGCTATTCGGCGGCGCATCCAGTGAGCATGAGGTTTCACTGGTATCCGGCGCCTCTGTCCTGCGCCATGTGCCGCGGGATGATTTCGACATCGTAATGGTTGGCATCACCAAGGATGGACGGTGGTATCACTACACCGGGGAGATCGACAGGATCCCCGATGGATCCTGGGAGAAAGCAAACTGCGTTCCCGCGATCCTTTCACCGGACCGGAGCGTCCATGGGCTGACAGTTTTCCACCCCGATCATGTGGAAAATATCCGCCTCGATGTGGTATTTCCCGTTCTCCATGGGAAAAATGGAGAGGACGGCACCATGCAGGGCCTTCTGGAGATTGCCGGCATCCCCTGTGTGGGCTGCGGTACCCTGTCCTCTGCAGTCTGCATGGATAAGACTGTGACCCGCACCCTTCTGGAACAGGCTGGTATTGCCGGCGTCCAGTGGGAAAAGGTGATGGAATATGAAATGGACCGCTTTGACGAGATCGAGAAGCGGATTGCCCAAAGGCTTCATTATCCGGTGTTTGTCAAGCCAGCCAATGCGGGAAGTTCGGTGGGCATCACCAAAGCCACCGACAAAGCAACCCTGAAGAAGGCCTTTGAAACGGCCTTTGCCCACGACCGCAAGATCATTGTAGAAGAAGCGGTGGTGGGAGACGAGGTGGAATGTGCGGTGTTGGGCAACGACGATCCATTTGTTTCAGTCATAGGGGAAATTGTCCCCGTGGCGGAATTCTACGACTACAACGCCAAGTATAAAGATGGTACCACCGCCCTGTATATCCCGGCCCGTCTGGAGCCGGAGGTGGTCAAGGAGATTCAGGAGACCGCCCGCAAGGCATTTTTGGCGCTGGGCTGTTCCGGCTTTGCCCGTGTGGACTTTTTTGTGCGCAAGTCGGACCGGAAGGTACTTCTCAACGAGCCCAACACCATTCCGGGCTTTACCGATATCAGCATGTATCCCAAGCTGATGGAATATTCCGGCGTAAGCTATCCGGAGCTGATCCGCCGGCTCATTCAGCTTGCCATAGAAAGGGCGGGTGCAAATGGATAACCGTCCCATCGGCGTCTTTGACTCAGGCCTTGGGGGGCTGACGGTGGTCAAAGAGCTGAAAAAAATCCTCCCCCATGAAAACATTGTCTATTTTGGAGATACAGGCCGGGTACCCTACGGCAACCGCAGCCGTGAGACCATCCGCCGCTATGCAGCCCAGGACATCAATTTCCTGTGTAGCCACGACGTCAAAATGATTGTGGCAGCCTGTGGCACAGTCAGTTCCGTGCTGACCGATAAGGATGTCAAGGATGTCAGAGTTCCCTATACCGGCGTGCTGCTCCCAGCAGCCCAGGAGGCGGCGGCCCTGTCGGACAGCGGCAGAATCGGGGTGATCGGCACCACGGCGACAGTCCGTTCCGGGGCTTATGGCAAGGCCATCCGGGGGATCCGTCCTGAGGCCAAGGTGGTGGGACGGGATTGCCCGCTGTTTGTGCCGCTGGTGGAAAACGGGCTGGTAGCCCCCGACAATGAGATTACAAGGCTGACGGCGAAGATGTATTTGGAGCCGTTTTTTGAGGAGCATATTGACACCCTCATCTTGGGCTGTACCCACTATCCCATTATTTATGACATTATCGCCCAGGTGATGGATTACTCGGTAACCTTGGTGGATCCAGGCCAGGCTACTGCCCGGTATGTGAAGGGCTATCTGATGCAGAATGGCATGGGAAGCGGTGAAGACCGCCAAGGAGAATGCCATTATTATGTCAGCGACCGCACCGACGAGTTTTCCAATATAGCCGGCATCTTCCTAGGGGAAAAGGTGGATCAAAATGTGGAATATGTCAGTGTGGACACGTTATAAGACTATTTGCGCGAAAGGAAAGTGCAAAAACTTTGAAAAAGGAAGTTATTATTTCAATTAAAGGAAAACAGCGGGTGGACGGCGAAGACGATATCGTGGAACTGACCACCATGGGAAATTACTACATCCGAGACGGCATCCAGTATATCCGCTATGATGAAAGCGGAGCCACGGGATATGATGGCTGTAAGACCACGCTGAAGGTCAAAGGCAACGATATGGTTACCATGATCCGGTCCGGTCCCTGCTGTTCTCAGCTTATTGTAGAAAAAGGAAGACGCCATCAGTGCCATTATGCCACCGAAATGGGGGATCTGATGGTGGGGGTGTTGGGCAGCAACATCCGCAACGGTCTGGACAGCCACGGCGGTGATATCCATTTTCAGTATTCTCTGGATGTCAATGCCTGCCTTGCCAGTGAAAATGAAGTGTCGATTAACATCAAGGAGTGCAACGGATAGATGGCAAATCTGGTTAAAGAAGCGAATGAACAGCTCAAAGAAGTGATTATGAAAGCCATGGGGATGGCAGTGGCTGACGGTAAATTTGAGCCGGTGCCCCTGCCCCCCTTTACCATTGAAATCCCCAACGACAAAAGCCACGGCGACTTTGCCGCCAATGTGGCCATGGTCTGCGCCAAGGCCCTGAAGATGAATCCGCGGCAGATCGCCACCATCCTGATGGAGCGGATGATCTTTGATGGCACCTATTTTGAGCGCTGTGAGATGGCTGGGCCTGGTTTCCTCAACTTTTTCCTCTCCAAGGAATGGTTTGCCAGGGTTATCAAGGCCATTGAAGCTGACGGGGAAAACTATGGACGCTCCCAGGAGGGAGGCAATCAAAAGATAATGGTGGAGTTTGTCTCCGCCAATCCCACCGGCCCCATGCATATGGGCAATGCCCGGGGCGGCGCCTTGGGGGATTGCCTAGCAGCAGTGCTGGATTGGGCCGGCTATGATGTGACCCGGGAGTTTTATGTCAACGACGCTGGCAATCAGATTGAAAAGTTTGGAAAATCCTTGGAGGCCCGTTATCTCCAAATCTATCAGGGGGAAGAGGCGGTTCCCTTCCCAGAGGATGGCTACCATGGAGAGGACATTAAGATCCGGGCACAGGAGTTTGCCGATATTCATGGGGATGCCTATGTAGACGCAGAGGAAAAGGAGCGCCGTAACGCTTTGGTGGCTTATGCGCTGCCTAAGAATATCGAAGGACTCAAAACCGACCTGGAAAAATATCGGATTACCTATGATGTCTGGTTTAGAGAGAGCACCCTCCATGAAAGCGGGGCCATTGACGACATCGTCAAGACCCTGTCGGAAAAGGGCCTTACCTATGAAAAGGATGGCGCCATTTGGTATAAAGCCACGGCCTATGGCGGGGAGAAGGACGAGGTCCTGATCCGGGCCAATGGGAACCCCACCTATTTTGCGGCGGATATCGCTTATCATTATAATAAGTTCGCGGTTCGGGGCTTTGATCGGGTGATCAATGTCTGGGGCGCGGATCACCACGGCCATGTGGCCCGGCTCAAAGGAGCCATGGACGCCATCGGCTTAAACGGCAACCGCCTGGACATTGTATTGATGCAGCTGGTCCGTCTGACCCGGGATGGGGAAGTGGTGCGAATGAGCAAACGTACCGGCAAAGCCATTACCCTTACCGATCTTCTGGACGAAGTACCCATTGACGCGGCCCGTTTCCTCTTTAATATGCGGGAGCCGGGCAGCCAGATGGAGTTTGACCTGGGGCTGGCGGTAGAGCAATCTTCTCAAAACCCGGTTTATTATGTCCAGTATGCCCATGCCAGGATCTGTTCCATCCTGAAAAACCTGGCAGCGGAAGGCATCTCCCCCAAGGAAAGACAGCTGGATGACCTGCGCTGCTTTACCCAGCCGGAGGAGATTGAACTCATCCGGCACATGGCCATCTATCCTTCGGAAATTTTAGAATCCGCCCGGACCTACGATCCGGCCCGGATTACCCGGTATGTCATTGAGTTGGCCAACAAATTCCACAAGTTCTACAATGCCTGCCGGGTTAAAGGGGAAGCCGAGGATGTGATGCAGGCCCGCCTGGCCCTGTGCCTGGCGACCCGCACTGTCATCCGCAATGTGCTGACCATGCTGAAAATCAATGTGCCTGAAACCATGTAACCCTTTGCCAGCAGACGCTGTAGGGATAGAATCTCCCTTCGCTGCAAATTTTTATAGGCAGGGAATATGAAATATCGTTCCGGTTTTACCGGGCAGAAAAGGAGAAATCAATGGAAGTACCCTTGCCACCCCGATTATTGGATGGCGCAACAGCAACCAATTTGTATCAAGCGGGCATGCCCAAGGACGCGTGTCCAGAATTGTGGATTTTGGAACACCCGGATGTGCTTCAAAATCTGCAAAAAGAATATATTGCAAACGGCGCTCAGGTCCTTTATGCGCCTACCTTTACCGCCAATCGTGCCATGCTGGCCCGATTTGGCCTTCAGGACAAGGTAGAGGAGATCAATGCCAAGTTGGTGGCCCTTACCAAGGGGGCGGCCCAAGGTACAGGTGTGTTGGTGGCTGGAGATATCGCTCCCACCAATCTTTCTGTCGAGCCTTTTGGAGAGACGCCGTTTTTGGAGCTTGTCAACATTTACAGTGAACAGGCTTTTGCCCTCAAACATGCAGGGGTAGATCTGATCGTCTGTGAAACGATGATTTCCATGACAGGGATGCGGGCGGCTGTACTAGGTGCCCGGCAGACAGGGCTTCCGGTGTATGTCACCATGACCATGGACAGCGAGGGGGACACCTTAGATGGCTCCAATCTGCTGGCCTGTATGGTAACGGCGCAGTCCTTAGGAGTCCAGGCATTTGGCATCAACTGTACAGATGACTACGACCAAATGGCGCAGCAGCTAGAAAAGTTGTCTCATTATGCCACAGTCCCCCTTATTGTGAAGCCCAATTTGGGAAGGCTCGACGCAGATGGGAACTATGCCACAACGCCTGTGGAAATGGCAGAGAAGGTGAAAACCCTGCTGGATGCAGGAGCTTCCATCATAGGCGGATGCTGTGGTACGACACCCGCGCATATCGGAGCGCTCCACCGAATGATGGAGGAATATGACTTTTCCGGCAGAGAACTGCCAAAGCCGGACCCGGAGGACATTATCGCCTGCAATTATGACGAGGTCTTTTTCCTCAGCGAAGATCTGGAGTTTTCGGAACCACTCTCCTGCGAGGTGGATATGACAGAGGAGATCCTGGAGGCAGAGGATCAGGGCTGGGATGCGGTTCTGGTGGAGGTTCCCACTGCCGACGATGCCTATCATTTTGCCCAGAACGCCCACATGACAGATTTGCCTGTAGCTTTTCTTTCTGATAGTGAGGGCGCACTGGAAATGGCGCTGATCTACTATCCGGGCCGGGCTCTTGTGTGCAGTTCCCAATCCGATCTGGAGCACGAAGTTTTGCAGAAAATTGCGGATGGCTACGGAGCTTTACTTTTTTAGAAGATGACAAAAAGGTGGATGGGATTTTTCCCATCCACCTTTTTCTGTCTCGAAGGCTTACTTAAGGCTTATTCCATCCCGAAAGGCATTGCCCACCTTTTCCCCTAGCTTTAGATATGCGTTGTTGGCAGGGTCAAAGGTAATTGGCTCCAATTTCTGGGGATCGATATTCCCTTTCTCATTGAGGATGCGTTCATCCGCGCTGACATTGACGATCTCCCCAACCAGGCGGCAGGAAGAAGCATCATAACTAATCAGCTTGCATTCCAAGGCCATGGGCAGCTCGTCGATCAAGGGGGCGTCCACCAATTGGCTTTTGGTGGTGTGGAATCCCGCTCGGTCCATCTTGTCAGGGACGTCGTTGCCAGATACAATCCCCACATAATCACAAGCCACCACATGAGCAGCATCCGCCATGCTGATGGTGAAAGCACCACGAGCCAAAATATTTTTTACTGTTTTGTGCTCGGCGCTCAGGCACATGGTAACCTGATTAGATTCGCTGATGCCGCCCCAGGCGGCGTTCATAGCGTCAGGAGTTCCATCCTCGCCATAGGTAGCAATGATCAGCACAGGCTGGGGATATAAAAGAGGCTTAGCTCCAAAGTCTTTTCTCATATTTCTTCCTCCTTCAATGAAAATAAAGATGTATCATTGCTTTCATTATAACAAATGGACTTGAAAATTAAATAGTTTTCCATCGGGTTTTCTGACGATATTGCTGACAGAGAAAAAGTGTGTGAATTTTTTATGAATTTTATACGGAAGCTTTGACGGAGAGACAACCTTGTGTTATAATCAAGTTGTCATTAAAGTGAGAGTACTATTGATTTTCCCTCTTTTTAAATATTATTCTTTCCTCCATCCTGAACTTTTTAGTTCGTCTCCAGCAGAAAAATACCGCCGGCAACTGTCAGCGGTATTTTTCTGCTTTTTATTTGCGCGGGGAGATAGATTCAACAGAAAGTGGATGCGGCATCAGGTATGGCGCCGGGTAAAGAGTCCCACAAGGACGCAGGTAGCCAAGGAAAGAAGGGTATAACCCAGCGACCAAACCCAAAAAGTGGGATTGAAAAAGATAAACATACCTAAAATGAATGAGATAGCAAAGACGCCGGTGACCATCCAGAGATTTTTGACCAGCAGGACAAGTGCCACGGACAATGCGATGGTGAGCAGGGGGAGCAGGGTGATCACCAGGAAAAAGGGATTTATAAAGGTGACACCCAGGTAAAGGAACAACTGCATGAGCACAATGGAGCAGGCGCATAGGATCAGCCTGGTTCGCAGGGAAAATTTCATCATAAAATCCTCATTTCATCAAATACCGCACAGCGAACAAAGGAAGGAAAACGTAATAAAAAATTAATGGTTATTCCCAAAACACTGTGTTATGATACATGGTAACATGGATGAGAAGGTGCGTCAACAAACAATGTGTGAAGCTTTTTATTGAAAATAAAAGAAATGTATGTTCAGAATAATCCGAGTGTGTTATAATTATTCTGTTATCGAAGTGCTGGGCTGCTGACAGATGATCCCGCAGTCCATGATGAAATCGCCACAGTTGCGGAGGTATCATTGTTGGATACAAAAAAAATTTGGAATATACCGAATCTGCTTTCGCTGATCAGGATCCTGCTCATCCCGATTTTCGCCTACTGCTATCTCACAGCGGAGACGGCCAAAGAATATTATGTTGCAGCGTTTATTATCCTTCTTTCAGGCCTGACGGATATGGCAGATGGCATCATTGCCAGACATTTTCATATGATTACCGATTTCGGAAAGATTATTGATCCCATTGCGGACAAGCTGACCCAGGGAACGGTGGCGATCTGCTTATCCATCCGGATTCCTGCCATGGCAGTGCTTCTTTCCATCTTTATCATTAAAGAATTCCTGATGATGATCGGAGGCTTTCGCCTTCTGCGGGATGGGGCGAAAATCGACGGCGCCCGCTGGTTTGGTAAGGTTTCTACGGTGATTTTTTATGTGGTTATGCTCATCACTATCGCATTTCCCACACTGGATATGACGGTGACCACTGTGCTGATTTGTATTTCAGCGGCGTTTATGATTTTTTCTTTTGTGATGTATCTGCCCATCTATAAGGAACTGAAAAAGACGACGAAAGATAAAAAATAAAAGGACTGGGGATATTTCCCCGGTCCTTTTTAGCTATTTTTCCAGAAATTCTAACAGACGGTCAAAACAACGGGAAGCGTCCAGGTAACCTGTGTCATAAAGAGCCTGAAGCTTTTCCTTGTTTTTACTGGTGCTTTTTACAGGAACCGGCGCCTGGGGAGCGATGACAAAGGCAGATCCCTCGTCTTCCATCTGCCGCAATTTGTCCAGCGTGTGGTTATACATGATGTGCCGGTTTTCTAACGCCTTGACAAAAGCGGGATATTTACGGTACTTGCGGCGGAGCAGGTTCATGTGCTTCCCCGGCCCCTTCCGGTAACCTCGGTCCCGGGTGAGGACGACCACATGCTTGGTGTTGCCATCGGAGATGGATTTGTCAATGGGGATGGAATCGGCGATGCCGCCATCCATCAGCTCCAATCCTTGGTAGTGGACAATGGGGGAGAGGATAGGCAGGGAGGAGGAAGCGGCCAATGGTGTGCAATCGTAATCCATTTCCTCCTTGGAGAAGAAATGCTCTTTTCCGGTATTGCAGTCGGTGGTGCCGATATAAAAGACGGTGTCGCTGTTATAGAAGGTATCATAATCCAAGGGAACCAGATGGTGGGGCATATCCTTAAAGATAAAGTCCATGCCAAAGAGGGAACCAGTCTTTATCAGACTGCGCAGGCTTAGATATCTTGGGTCACGGATATATCCGATGTTGATCTTATAGTTGCGGCCCCGCTGCCGGCTGACATAGGAGCAGCCGTTGCATGCACCGGCGGAAACCCCTACCACATAGGGGAGATAGAGGTCGTGATCCATGAAATAATCCAAAACACCGATGGTGTATAGCCCACGCATGCCACCACCTTCGAGAATCAGTCCGGTTTTTTCCATGAGTTTTGCTCCTTTTTGTGAAATCTTTCCTATTATTATAATGGGTTTGTTCAGCTTTTTCAATTGACCGAAAATTCCGGCTGGGTATAATAGAAAAAGAAAGGGGAGAAATAGCGCAATGGACAAGCAATCCTATGTGGACCTGCACATCCACTCTACCTGTTCCGATGGAACTATGACCCCAGAGGAAATATGTCAGAGAGCGGCGAAACGGGGTGTGTCGCTAATTTCCATCTGTGACCATAACTGCATCGATGCTCTGCCTCGTCTGGCTGCCGCGGCGGAAAAACAAGGGCTTTGCTGGATCAAAGGGGTGGAACTGGATTGTGCCTTCGAAAACCGCGTATACCATATTCTCGCCTATGGATTTGACGAGAAGGATGCCGTTTTTGCCAGCCTTGTCAGGGAAAACCGGCGGAAGCTGGATCGGATGAGCATCGATCTTCTGGAGAAGATGGAGGCAGATGATAGCCGGGTATCCATGGCGGACTTTCTTGCCTATGAAAACGATCCGGCCCGGGGTGGATGGCCTGCCCTCAACTATTTTCTCGACCGTGGCATTGCCAGAGATTTTGATGGAGTCATGCTTTTATATGGAAAGTACAAATGCAGCTATGCAAAAGCTGGCTTTGTCAGTGTGGAAGAAGCCTGCCGAGCCATCCATCAGGCCGGTGGATTTGCGGTATTGGCTCATCCAGGATATTCCATCAAGGGAGATCGGGGACAGTATGTAGCCCAAATCAGGCGGTTATTTACCTGCGATTTGGATGGAATTGAATGTATATATCCATTGCATACCTCCTGGCAGACCCAGGATGCCTCAGACTTTTGCCGGCAAAGGGAACTTCTAATGACCAGCGGCAGCGACTGCCACGGTGAATTTCAGAAGACTTATGCAGGGGGAATCTTGGACATCGGTGTCAACAAAACACAGCTGGCACAGCTTCATTTGGGGGATATTTCTATAGAAGGCGAGTTCACCGAAGAATAAAAGAACCGGCAGCCGGTATCTTCCGGCTGCCGGTTTTGTATGTATTAAAACAATAGAAAACTCCGCTGCTAGTTTTGGTCATAGTCGCTTTGTTCAAAATAAGAGGGATATCCAATATCCGCGGTGGGATGTTCCCGGCACAGATACCGCTTGATGTCAAAACAAAGATCGCACCGGTTGACATAGGTGGAACGGGAAGGCTCAAATCCCAGCTCTTGCGCATACTGATAGAGACCTTTCATCCCGCCCTCATAGGCGGCGGTAAGCGCAGGATATTTTTCTGGGGAAATGGGGGCATCCAGATCCTCCATGTCAATGACAAAGCCAGTGCAGATAGGTGGAATATAATGACCGTATAAATCCAGATGGCAATGGCCGGTGGAGACAAGAGGGGTGCAGGGGGAAATAGCGCCCACAAGCTGGTCAAAAGGATGCAGTTCGTAGGCGTCCCGGCACAGAGAGATGGCACGTCCATTGCAGTTGAGCCCATAGGAGCGGGTGGCATCCACCTTATAATTGCCGCCGAAAAAGGCGTCGTATTCCTCAATGCGATGGGGAACGCTGGTATCCAGCATGCTCAGATCACTGCCGAAATTCCCAGGCCAAACAAAGGTTTCCATCCCCACTTTGCGGCAGAGGGAGATAAGGCTTTTTTGTTTTTGATAGGGGACGTATTCATTGTGAAATGGATCCACCGAAATGAGCAGACACCCTACCCCAACGGACAAAAGCTTCCGAAGCAGCTGTAGGGTTTTCTCTTCCTTGATGTTCCAGCTGCCGTTGGTTTCGATGTATTCAATATGAATGCCATATTCCCTGGCAAGTGTGCAGACGGCTAAAAGCTGATCCTGTTTTAAGAAGGGTTCGCCCCCTCCGATATGGCAGCTACGGACATGGTGATCTACCATAAAGCGGAAGACCTTATGAGCCATATCGTCACTCATGTAATCACCGGGCCAGCTGGGAGAGGAACTATAACAGCAGTGACGGCACTTTGCGCTGCACTTGTAATTGATAATGACCCCCATGCTGTGGATGGGACCGATCTTCATTGTCTCCACCATCCTTTCAAGGTTTGTTTGCAAATTAGTATTATCATACAACAAAAAGGACGTGTTGTAAAACACGTCCTTTTTATATCAGGTGGGGTTAAAACTCTACTTTTTTCAGCTTGGCATTCTTTACCTGCTCCATGGTGGGGATAGAAGGGGCAGCGCCCTTTTGGGAGACCGCCAGGGAGGAGGCGACAGAAGCATACTCCAAAGCCTTGGGGACGTCCTCTCCCTGCATCAGGGTGGAGAGGAAAAATCCTGTAAAGGTGTCGCCGGCAGCGGTGGTATCCACCACCGGGACGTCATAGATGCCATGGGTATAGGTATTAGTGCCGTCATAGTACATGACGCCCTGCTTGCCTAAGGTCAGCACCACCACGCAGCCAGGATAGATTTGACGCATTTTCTGAGCGATCTTTTCCGGATCGGTTTCCTGGGTGAGTTCATTGCCCTCAATCTCATTGAGGATAAAATAAGTGATCGGACTGAGATCCATTTTGACAAGCTCATCACTGATGGGGGAGGGGTTAATGGCAAGGACCATGCCCTTTTCAGCAGCTTTTTTGATAATGTAGTCAATATTGTTGATCTCATTTTGCAGCAGGAGCATATCGCCCTTCTCAAAATGCGCCAAAACGTCATCGATGTAATCGGTGGTGATCTCCTGATTGGCGCCACCATAGAGGAGGATGCAGTTTTGACCTTTCTTGTCCACCTGGATAATTGCATGACCTGTATGGCCTTGGGTCATGGCAACCAGAGAGGCGTCTACGCCGTATTCGCCAAGGATGTCGATGAGCATCTGCCCATCAGCCCCCACCTTGCCGGCATGATAGACAGGAGCTCCTGCCTTGGCTAAAGCTACCGATTGGTTAAGACCTTTGCCGCCGCAGAAAGTCTCCATTTTTAAGGAGGCAGTGGTCTCACCAGGACGGACAAAATGATCCATGGAATAGACATTGTCAATATTGAGGGACCCGAAATTGAGAATTTTCATGGCTGAAGAACTCCTTTTTGATGTGATTTTTCCTAAGTATTTCTGTTTTGAACGCTCTCCCGGATGATAAAATCATGGCGGAGAACAAAACAGTTATTTGCGGGAGTAAAGATGGCATCCCGGTCGGTGACAAGAGAAAAGGCCAATGCCCCCATCTGCTCCCTGGGCTGGTTGACAGTGGTGAGGGAGGGAACGGTGAAGCGGCTGATATCGATGTTGTCAAACCCGATCATGGAGATGTCATCCGGGATTTTGAGGCCGTGCTCAGATAATGCGCGCTTCATACCAATGGCGAGGTAATCAGAAGAAGCCATTACCCCAGTAGGCCGATCCTGGGCCAGAATCGAATTCATGGCATAGTAGCCTGATTCCAGTTTTCCCAAAAGGACATCGTTGGCAATAACAATTTTGTTTTCCTGATAAAGGCCATGCTTTTTCATAGCATCAATGACCCCGTCCATCCGCTTGACCACAGGTGTGGACATGATCTTCTGGGTGATATAATAGATATTATCACAACCATGATGGATCAAACATTCCATAGCGTCAAAGGCAGCCCGGTAATTGTCGATAACAACGTGGGGGATGGTTCCGGTGGAGTCGTATTTATCAGCATAACAGACCCGGTTGTTTGGATTAGCCAGTAAATTTTGAGCTAAATCCTCATCATCATCTCCGGTGCCGATAAACACATAACTGTTGACCTTGATACTGCGCAGATATGATATCTGCTTTTTTTCTTCTTCTAAAGAATTTTTTGTTTCTACCACATAGATGGGATAGCCGGCCATATTGCATTGTTCCCGAAGACCCTTGATGATTTCCAAGTAAAATGGGTTATAGAGATCCGGAACCAAGGCACCAAGGCAGATATAATGGGATTGACGGAGAGATACAGCGAAGTTGTTGGGAACATAGTTGAGCTTTTTGACAGCCTGTAATACTTTTTGGCGGGTTCCCTCACGCACCTTGTCGCTGTTATTGAGAACGAGGGAGACGGTGGAAGGGGCGACGCCAGCAAGTTGAGCTACTTCTTTGATGGTTGCAGGTTTGGTTTTATCATTCATGCCTTACTATCCGCCTTTCAGAATCAGGGGGAAAATAAAATCGTTTTTCTATAATTCCATCATAATATGATCTTGTAGGTTTGTCAACAAAATGTGTACTATGAAATGATGTGAAACAAACAAAAAAGCGGCTGTTAATTAAAATTAACAGCCGCTTTCATCGAATCGTATTTCTATTTTACAATGGAATAGTTATACTCTCCATTTCGCCAGGCTTTCGATAAATTTGCTGTTTTCTGTGACGACCTGTACAGGTTTTGAATAATCAAGGGCCATCAAACCTAAGACGGATTTTGCATCTGCAATTTTACCGTCGGTGGTGTGGACACCCACATCATCCTCACAGTTCCAAGCCATATTCATGAAAGTCTTCAAATCCTCGGCGCTTTCTAACTTGATAAATGCTACCATTTTCAAAACCTACCTTTCTTCATTATACTCTCACTTCTTGAGTATGGGTTTATTATAGCATGTATTTTCTGAATTATCAAGATTTTTTTAGTAGAAGTGTTAAAAAATATGAGAAGTATTTTGTATATATTGCCAAATCGGGAATGGGAGATCCCTTTATTTGAGTAGGACATAAAGACATAGAGAGAAAGATATGCTGAATTGAGGGAAATGTGATATAATGAAGAAAAATAGCAAGAGGGGGAGCCTATGGCAAATCAAACATTACATATGAAGCCCAATGTAGCAGCCGCTATCGCCTATGTTTTCGGATGGCTTTCAGGTCTGATTGTTTTCTTTTTAGAGAAAGAAAATCGATACGTGCGTTTTCATGCAATACAATCTATCCTGGTTTCGGGAATTTTTACGGTATTGTCGGTGGCGATTAATTTTGTACTGGGTTGGCTTTTTCTGGCCCGGTGGTTGCTACGGCTTCTCAGCCTTCTCTTTTTTATCATTTGGCTAATCTGTATCGTGAGAACGGCGACCTATCGGGATATCCGCATCCCCTTTTTGGCAACGATTGCAGATGTCATTTGTGGTTAAACGATCGCATGGGAGGAAATGAATGAAAGGCGCAATTTTTGATATGGATGGTACGCTGTTGGATTCCATGGGGACGTGGGACCGTATTGTCCCGCAATATTTGATCAACCATGGGGTAGATGACCCTGGGGACATTAATGGTGAGATTGCAGCTATGACCTTTGAAGATGGCATTCAGTATACCATAAAACGCTTTGGCCTGCCCATGACAGCATCCCAGGTAATGCAGGGGATCAGTGACCAGATGCTTTGGGAATATACCCATACAGTGAGGATGAAGCCAGGGGTATTAGAATATCTGAAGATGCTTCGGCAAGAGGGAATCCCCATGTGTATCGCTACGGCCACCGGGCGTGCCCTGTCCCTGCCGGCTTTGCGCTGTCAGGGTATTTTGGATTTTTTTCAATTTGTCCTTACGGTGGAAGAGGTAGGCGTGGGGAAGGAGTATCCGGATATTTTTCTTCAAAGCGCCCAGCGTATGGGGCTGGCGCCCAAAGACTGCTGTGTATTTGAGGACGCGCTCCATGGAATTCGGTCGGCTTCCAGCGCCGGATTTCAGATATGTGCTGTCAAGGATGAGGGCAGTGCCGTGGTGGATAGGGAAGAAATCCGCCGCTTAAGCGATATTTGTATTGAAAGCTTCCGGGAACTGTTGTAAAAGAGTTGTCAAGAGAGACATTTTTATTTATAATGGAGAAAGTAAAAAGAAAAATTGCCTGCATTGGGCTTGAGAAGGACAGCACCGGCTTCGTGTGCTGTTTTTCCATGTGAGTTTTGGGGCCGCCAGTAAAACAGTAAGGGGTAACGGGATGAAAAAAATTGGCTTTGATAATGATCAATATGTAAAAACCCAGTCAGAACACATTCTCAAACGGATTGCCAAATTTGATAATAAGCTTTACCTGGAGTTTGGTGGAAAACTTTTTGACGATTACCATGCGTCCCGGGTCCTGCCCGGCTTTGCTCCGGATAGTAAGGTCAAGATGTTGATGCAGCTGAAAGACCAGGCGGAAATTGTAATTGTAATTAATGCCGCTGATATTGAAAAGAATAAGGTGCGGGGAGACCTTGGCATTACATATGACCTGGATGTCCTCCGCCTCATTGACGCCTTTCGTGGCATAGGCCTATTTGTAGGCAGTGTTGTCATCGCTCAGTACTCAGGTCAAGCAGCTGCGGAGACCTTCAAACATCGGTTGGAAAGTCTGGGAATCAAGGTTTATCTACATTACCCCATTGCCGGCTACCCTGCAAATATACCGCTGATTGTCAGCGACGACGGTTATGGAAAGAATGAATATATTGAAACCACCCGGCCGTTGGTGGTGGTTACGGCTCCTGGCCCGGGCAGCGGCAAGATGGCGACCTGCCTTTCTCAGCTCTACCATGAATACCGGCGGGGGATCAAAGCAGGATACGCCAAGTTTGAGACGTTTCCCATTTGGAACCTGCCTTTGAAGCATCCGGTCAATCTGGCCTATGAGGCTGCCACAGCGGATCTTAACGACGTCAATATGATCGACCCTTTCCACCTGGAAGCTTATGGGGAAAAAGCGGTAAACTATAACCGGGATGTAGAGATATTTCCGGTACTCAACGCCATTTTTGAGAAGATCGCAGGAACAAGCCCCTATAAATCCCCCACGGATATGGGGGTTAACATGGCAGGCAACTGTATTGTCGATGATGAGGTAGTGTGCGAGGCGTCCCGGGAAGAAATTGTCCGCCGCTATTATCATGCTCTGTGTGACCAGCGCCAGGGAAGGGTGGACGCTGATACCGTTTATAAGGTGGAACTTTTGATGAATCAGGCAGGGGTTTCCCCCGAGTCCCGCCAGGTGGCGGCAGCTGCTTTGGATCGCGCGGCAAGTACGGGTTTTCCCGCCGCCGCCATTGAGTTGCCGGATGGGCAGATCATTACAGGAAAGACCTCCTCTTTACTAGGAGCTTCGGCGGCGGTGCTGCTCAATGCCCTCAAAGCCCTGGGTGGAATCAACCATGATATGCATCTGATTTCTCCCATTATTATCGAGCCTATCCAGAACCTCAAGATTAAACACTTGGGAAATCACAATCCTAGGTTGCATACCGATGAGATTCTCATTGCCTTATCTATATGTGCCGCAACCAATCCCACGGCAGAGCTTGCGATGCGCCAACTTCCCAAGCTCCGTGGATGCGAGGCACATTCCTCTGTTATCCTGTCTCAGGTAGATGATTCCGTCTTCCGGAAGTTGGGAATTAATTTGACCTGTGAGCCCAAATACCAGACCAAAAAACTTTACCATAAATAGACCAAAATACCATCGAACTCGGAGTTCGGTGGTATTTTTTGATACATTTCTTTTTCTCATACAAAATGACAAGTTTTAAATTTTTATCTTTTATGTTAGTACAAGATTAGATCAAAATAGAGAAAAAACACATAATTTTTACGATTTATTTATGAAACTTGTTCCATAATTCTATGAGTTTATGGATTTTTCGCCAAGTACGTTATGTTTTTAACAAGATAGACCAAACTTAACAATTATTTTGGAGAGTTCAACGTGAAGTTTGGCATCTAAAAACCTTGTAAATTTTGGGACAACCTGCTACAATGATCATGGCGGAAAATTGTAGGGACAATTTTCCACAAGAAAATCAAATCTGTTTTGAAAAAGGAGCGTTTACTATGTTAGTAACCATGAAAGCAATCCTTGATCGTGCAAGCGCGGAGAATTACGCCGTTGCAGCCCCCAACGTTGGTTCTGAGCTGGATGCTCGCGCAGCGATCGAAATCGCTGAGGAGCTGAATGCACCGATCATCCTCGACGTGCATTTCACCCATCATCCTGACTTTGAGTTCATTGGCCCGGTTTTCCGCAAACTGGCAGAGCAGTCCAAAGTTCCTGTAGCGATCAACCTGGACCATGGTTCTGATTTCCATCAGGCTATCCTGGCTATTCGCTCCGGTTTCACTTCTGTTATGGTTGACCGTTCCTCTCTGCCCTATGAGGAGAACGTAAAACAAGTAAAAGAGATCGTTAAAATTGCTCATGAAGTTGGCGTTTCTGTTGAGGCTGAGCTGGGCCATGTTGGCAACGGCGAGAACCTGGAAGACGGCAACGTTTACACCGATCCGAAAGAAGCACTTCAGTACATCCAGGAGACTGGCGTTGACTGCCTGGCAGTTTCCGTTGGTACCGCTCACGGCGCATATGTTAATGTTGTGCCCAAACTGCAGTTTGACCTCCTCAAAGAGATCAAAGAGGCTACCAACAACTTCCCGCTGGTTATGCATGGCGGTTCTGGCACTGGCGACGAGCAGCTGCGGAAAGCTTGCTCCATGGGTATCAACAAGGTTAACCTCTGCAACGACCTGCTGAAAGCTGCTGTCGCAGAAGTTGTTAACGCTAACACCGAGGGCAATGGTGCTTATGATCTGTGGGTCCTGGTGAAGAAGGGCTTCAAACGTCGTCTGGGCGAGCTCATCGAGATCCTGGGCGGAAAAGGCAAAGCTTGGGTTCCTGAGGTTGAGGGCCTGCCCACCTTCGAAATCAAAGCTGGTGAATAATTCTTCGCGAGAAGATTTGTCCTGCTGATCAAA
>CAJFSX010000009.1 GCA_904419775.1 Candidatus Pararuminococcus gallinarum
TAAAAAGATACCGGTGGAATCCCTGGGAATAGACGCGTGTTTTTAACCGGCACCTGTAGCCTGTGAGATTGTCTATTTTTCCCCCATGGGCAGGATGTAAGTCAAGAATATATATAAATATAGAAGAAAACGCCGCTGAGCCCTGTGGGAGGGAACAGCGGCGTTTTGATTTGGGGGGCTATAACAGGACTAATCCGGCCGGATGGCGCATACACATCAATGAGATGACAAGAAGAAAGGGGGGACGGGCTGTGTGGAGAAAAAAGACACTGGGCGATCTTCGCCCTGGCCAGAGCGGGACGGTTTTGCGGGTCGGCGGCCAGGGCGCCATTAAGCGGAAACTGGTGGACATGGGGATTACGCCGGGTGTGAAGATTGTGGTGCGGAAAAAGGCGCCGCTGGGGGATCCCATTGAGGTGGAACTTTGGGGCTTCGCCCTATTATTGCGCCGAGACGACGCGGTGAAAATCGAGATGGAGTAGGAGGGAAGGCCATGGGGCAGAGGAAAAGCCGGGTGGTGGCGCTGGTGGGCAATCCCAACTGCGGAAAGACCACCCTCTTTAACGCCCTCACCGGAAGCCGCCAGTATGTGGGGAACTGGCCGGGGGTCACGGTGGAAAAGAAGGAGGGTTCCATCAAAAACAGCTTCCTGCGGCTGATGGATTTGCCGGGCATCTACTCTCTGTCCCCCTATTCCTTGGAGGAGAAGATTGCACGGGATTATATTCTGGATGGACAGCCCGATCTTATCCTCAACATTGTGGACGGGACCAATATCCAGCGCAACCTCTACCTCAGCCTTCAGCTTCTGGAGCTGGGAATGCCCACCGTCATCGCTGTCAATATGATGGATGACGTCCGGGCCAAGGGGGATCAAATCCACTGCGACATTCTTTCCCGCAGGCTGGGGGTGCCAGTTCTCCCCATTTCCGCCCGGCGAGAGGAGAATCTGCCGGAGCTCCTGCAAACCATGGAGGAGCTTGCGCGGTCGGGAATTGACCCCAAGACAGAGATCCGCTATAACCGCCGGACGGAAAAGGCTTTGGGGGAGCTAAGGGAGGCCTTTTCCTCTGCCGGTACTCCGCTGGGGAAAGGAGCCCGGTTTTATCTTCCAAAGCTTCTGGAGGACGATAGGGAAATCCAGGACAGGCTGCAACTTTCCGCCTCGCTGCGGGAAAGGCTCCAGGAAATCATCCGGCGGTATGAATCGGATGCCCTTTATGGAGACCGAGACACCTTGGTGGCCGATGCCAGATATCAGGCCATTGAAGCCCTTTGCAGGGAGGCGGTGGAGAGCAAGAGGCCCCCTGGCGCTCTGACCCTGTCCGACCGAATTGACCGGATTGCCACCGGACCCGTCTCTGCCTTCCCGGTCTTTTTGGGGATGATGTTCCTCATATTTTCCACCACCTTCGGTCCGGTGGGGCGGACGCTGGGGATGGGGATGGAATGGCTGGTGACGGCTTTGTCGGCGGGGATGGGGGATATCCTCAAGAGCCTGGGCGCTTCTCCCTGGCTCCAAAGCCTGATTTTGGACGGAGCCGTAGCTGGTGTAGGCGCGGTGCTCTCCTTTCTTCCCCAAATCCTGCTGCTGTTTCTCTTCCTCTCCCTGTTGGAGGACAGCGGCTACATGGCTCGGGCCGCCTTTATTATGGACCGTCCACTGCGGAAGCTGGGGCTCTCAGGCAAGTCCTTTATCCCCATGCTCATGGGGTTTGGATGCACCACCCCTGCGGTGATGGCAGCCCGCACCATAGAAAAGGAGAAGGAGCGGCGGATGACCATCATGCTGACCCCCTTTATGTCCTGCAGCGCGAGACTGCCCATCTATGCCGTATTTGCGGGGACGTTTTTCCCCTCCTGTGGAGGGGTTGTGATCTTTTCTATCTACCTTCTGGGGATGGCGGTGGCCGTCGTTTGCGGGCTGCTTTTGAAAAAGACGGTGTTTCGGGAGGATGATTCCGCCTTTGTTATGGAACTGCCGCCCTACCGCCTGCCGGCCTTGAAAACCATCGGGCTGCATCTTTGGGAAAGGTGCAGGGGATTTATCATCCGGGCCGGAACCCTGATCTTTCTCATGACCATCCTCGTTTGGCTGTTGCAGCACTTTGACTTTGGCCTGCATCCGGCGGAGGATATGTCGGAAAGTATGTTTGCCGTTATGGGCGGTATGCTGGCTCCCCTGATTTCCCCTTTGGGGTTTGGGTTCTGGCAGGCGGCGGTGGCCCTCCTCACCGGGCTGGTAGCCAAGGAAACGGTGGTTTCCTCCCTGATGCTGCTCTATGGCTGTAGCAGCCAGGCGGCGCTTTCAGCCACCCTCTCCCAGGTGTTTACCCCCCTTTCCGCCTGCTCCTTTATGGCCTTTGTCCTATTGTATATGCCCTGTGTCTCCGCCTTTGCGGCCATCCGCAAGGAGATGAACTCCCTGGGCTGGGCGGCCGCTGCCGGGGCCCTTCAGATGGCGGAGGCCTATCTGGTCTCCCTGGGAATTTATCAGGTGGGAAGCCTGTTGCTGTAAATAAAAAAGAGGCGGAAATCCGCCTCTTTTTTATTTTGCGGCGTTGGCCGCGGCGATTTTTTTCATGCAGCTTTGACAGAGGGTGTGGCCGTCGATGTCGGAAAGGGCTTCCTCGCCGCCGCAGAGAACGCAGGCAGGGGAATATTTTTCCACAAAGACGCGGTTTTGGTAGAGGGTGAGGACCGCTTCGCTGCCTTCAGAAAGCTGCAGTGCCTGGCGGTACTCTACGGGAAGGACAATGCGGCCGATCTCATCGACCTTGCGGATGACGGGCATCATAGGATGACCTCCTTCGATTGTTTACAATATATACATATTTTAATTCTTATAAAGAATTATGTCAACGCTTCGAGACAATATAATTCCAAATAAGAATTAAAATGTGTGAGTTGTGGCTATGAAAAGTAGAAGATTGCCTTTAGGCGATAAAAATATAATTGGAGCCAAAGTTACAGAGTTGAGAAAGAAGCGTCGGATGACACAAAAAGAATTAATGGCTCAAATGCAAGTAAGAGGGGTAAATATTCCTTATTCCAGTTTGTCGAAGCTAGAAGGACAGACTCGAGCCGTAAACGATAAAGAGCTTATCGTGCTATGTGATATTTTTGGAGTTGATATGAATTTCTGGGCGGAAACAGAAGAATAAAGCCGGAGAAAGCAGCGCTTTCTCCGGCTTTTTGTTTATATGGGAATTACCCGAAAGGGCTTTTGTTTTTTGATGCAATGCAAAATGGTATTGCGGGTCCCGCGGGATTTTGTATCCCAGAAGGCCAGTACATAATCGGCGTAATCCACAATCTTTTCATTGCGTATGAGGGGCGCGATTTTTCCAAAGTTATGATAATCGGGGAGGAAACAGGTGAATTTCAGCCCCAGCTCTTTGGCCGCCAATTCCCCCAGGGAATCCACGCCCCGGGCGCCGCCGCTGACAATTTCGGTGGCGTCCTCCGGAATATAGGGCAGAATAAAATCCACTTGCAGATGTGCTAGACTGCGGGATCCGACCACGGCGACTTTCACAGACACAACCTCCAGGCAGCAGCGCGGGGCGCTGGATGATAAATTAACAAAATTGGGCTCTATTGGTGTTAATTTAATCATATCACCTTTTAAATCTAAAACAAGGTGAATTTGCCTGAAATATAAAATTGACATCTGGACAAATTAATACCGTCGGCTTTGCAGCGGCGAATTTTTTTGGGAGGTGTCAAAGTTGATAAAAAAACTGTCAAAATTTATTTTTGCGTTATCAGCCGTCATGGCCCTGGCCCTCACAGCCATGACGTTCTATAGTAAGTATGCTTTGCCGGATCAATTTTATGTATCCAAAGGACAATCTTTGCAGCTGGACCCCAAGTATTGGATAGAGGCGGTGTCCACCTCAAACAGCCGTAGCGGCACATCCCAGGTGGACGCCAGTGAAAACGCTACCTACTCTATGGAGCTGCGGCTGTTCGGGATGATCCCGGTCAAGCAGGTCCAGGTCAATGTGGTGGACCAGTCCGAAGTGGTGGTCTGCGGCACACCTTTTGGCATCAAGATGTTCACCGACGGCGTGCTGGTCATCGGCGCCAGCGACGTGATCTGCAACGGCAATTCTGTCAACCCCGCCGAAAACGCGGGGATCAAGGTGGGCGACGTCATCGTCAAGATGAATGGCGCCAAGGTCTATACCAATGAAGACGTGGGAAAAATCGTCGAAGGCAGTGAAGGGAAGAGCGTCTCGGTGACCTACCAGCGAAACGGGCAAACCCTCTACACCGATCTGTATCCCGCCCTCTCTGACGACGGGCAGGGGTATAAAGCGGGGATCTGGGTGCGGGATTCCACAGCGGGAATCGGCACCATGACCTTTTATGATCCCTCTGCCAAAGTGTTTGGCGGACTGGGCCACGCCATCTGTGATGTAGATACAGGGAAAATCATGCCTCTTTCTTCCGGGGATATTGTAGGCGTCACCATTACCGGCGTTAAAAAGGGAGAAGCAGGTTCCCCAGGCGAGCTCAAAGGCGGCTTTGTGGAGAGCCAGCAGCTGGGTGAGCTATCCCTCAACGGGGAAACCGGCGTATACGGCATGATTGAGAACCCCTCCTTGATCCAGGGAACAGCCTTGCCGGTGGCATTTAAACAGGAGGTCAAGGCGGAGAAAGCTCAGATTATCACCACCTTAGATGGACAGAGCGCGGAAAAATTTGAGGTGATGATCGAAGAGGTCAATTACGACGACAACAATCCGACAAAAAATATGGTGGTCAAAATCACCGATCCCCAGCTTCTGTCAAAAACGGGGGGAATTGTACAAGGCATGAGCGGAAGTCCCATTATCCAGGATGGCAAGCTTATCGGCGCCGTCACCCACGTTTTTGTCAATGATCCGACAAAAGGCTACGGTATTTTTGCCGAAAATATGCTGTCCAGCGCTAAAAATGTTGAATTTTCTGAAACAAATGCCGCATAAGAATTGACTTTAGCAGGCGAGAATCCTATAATAAAAATGGAACTAGAAATTTTTGGTAAAAATTTGCGCGATCCCCTTGCAATTATTGGAAAAATATGGTAATCTAGGGACATGGAAAAAATTGGTTAGTAAAAAGGGAGATATGACAATGCAGAGTAAGCTGAAAATTTTAATTGCAGACGACAGCAAGGACTTTATTAACCTTTGTAGCGCCGAGTTTCACAAATATGAGATCGAGGTGCTATCCACTGCCAAAGATGGCCAGAAAGTGGTGGACAACATCCTCAGCGAAGAGCCGGACGTTGTTCTCATGGATATTTTTATGCCCCAGCTGGACGCCCTGGAAGTGATGCAGAAAATTTCGGAACTGCCTGTTCCCAAACGGCCTATCTTTATGGTGATGTCCAGCTTTGACAACGAAAAGTTCGAGCGCCAAGTTTTGCAGGAGGGCGCGTCTTATTATTTTCTCAAGCCTTTTGATGTCAGTGTGATGGCAAAGCGGATTATGCAGATCGCTGGTCTTTCTACCGGATCCGCCGCTCCCTTGGTCAGCCACACGACGGCGCACAAGGAGCCGGATCTGGAGGTGATGGTCACCGAGATCATCCATCAAATCGGCGTTCCCGCTCATATCAAAGGCTACCATTATCTGAGAGAATCCATCATGTTGGCGGTGGAGAATCCGGACATCATCAATTCGGTGACCAAGCAGTTATATCCGTCGGTGGCTGTCAAGTTTGAGACAACCTCTTCCCGTGTAGAGCGCGCCATCCGTCATGCCATTGAGGTGGCTTGGGATCGGGGCGATGTGGATACCCTTAACTCCTATTTTGGCTACACCATCCACAACGGCAGAGGGAAGCCGACCAACTCTGAATTTATTGCCATGATCTCCGATAAGCTGCGGTTGAAACTGAAAAATGCCAACTGAGGAATCTTTTCCCAACATCTAGGCGCGTCTCGACATTGAGGCGCGCTTTTTTATTAAAGAACACCAAAAATGGGGAAAATTGTGTGAAGTATTTTTGCTACATCCCTGGCAGGGCATGAGTTGTTCCCATTTTGCAAAAGTGATATAATATAGGTTAAATCCTGCGCTTTTTCTTAGCGCAGGGTGGTTAAGAAAATGAGGTGAGTGTTTGGCACCGACTGGAAAAAAGCTCTACATCATTGTGGGACATTACGGCAGCGGCAAGACCAATTTTGCAGTCAATTTAGCGGTTGACCTGCAAAAGAGGGGAGAAAAGGTGGCTATTGCCGATATGGACATTGTCAATCCCTATTTCCGTTCTGCTGATTTTACCGAACTGTTCGAGAAATTAGGCATTGACGTGGTCAATCCTCCTTTCGCAAACACCAATTTGGATATTCCCTCTGTTACAGCGGAAATCGACGGCCTGCTGGAGCGCCGGGACACTTCGGTGATCCTGGATATCGGCGGGGACGATGCAGGCGCCGCAGTGTTGGGCCGGTATTCCCAGAAGATCAAGGACCGGGGCGAGTATGAGTTATTATACGTCATCAACAAAAGCCGGTATTTGACCAGGGAAGCGGATGATACCATCCAGGTGCTTCGGGAAATTGAGGCCGCGTCAAGACTAAAGGCGACAGGGCTTGTGAACAATACCCATCTTTGTACCGAAACCATGCCGGAGACGGTGGAGCATGCCTTTGACTACGCCGATGAGATCGCGGAGAAGACGGGGCTTCCCATCCTTTATACCACAGTGCGGCGGGATTTATTGGAAAAAGTCGACCCAAAGGGGAGGACCTTATACCCTGTTGACATCTATGTGAAGACGCCGTGGCAATAACAGAAAATCAGGCGGTTTGAACCGCTTACATATATCATTAGGTCTTAGATAGAGAGGAATGTGAGCAAAGCATGGCAAAGATTACCGTCAACGAAAACAAATGTAAGGGCTGCGGGCTATGTGCCACAGCCTGCCCCAAAAAAATCATTGTCCTATCCAAGGACAGGCTCAATGCCAAGGGTTATCACCCGGCAGAGTGCATTGACTTTGAAAAATGTATTGGATGTGCAATGTGCGCGACCATGTGTCCGGATGTTGCCATCGTTGTGGAAAGGTAGGGAACAACATTGGCTGAAAGAGTACTCATGAAGGGCAACGAAGCACTGGGCGAAGCGGCAATGCGCGCCGGATGTCGTCACTTCTTCGGTTACCCCATCACCCCCCAGACAGAGCTTTCTGCGTATCTGTCCAAAATGATGCCCAAGGTAGGCGGCACCTTCCTTCAGGCAGAAAGTGAAATTGCTGCCATCAACATGGTGCTGGGCGCTGCCAGCGCCGGCGTTCGGGCGATGACCAGCTCTTCTTCCCCCGGCATCTCCCTGAAATGCGAAGGCATTTCCTACATAGCGGGCTCCGACCTGCCCTGCGTCATTGTCAACGTGCAGAGAGGCGGCCCGGGTCTGGGCGGCATCCAGCCCTCCCAGGCGGATTATTGGCAGGCCACCAGAGCTCCCGGCCACGGCGACCTCCACGCTATTGTTTTTGCCCCCTCCACCGTTCAGGAGATGGTGAACATCGTGTTCGAGGCCTTTGACAAGGCAGACGAATACCGTATGCCGGCGATGATCCTGGCGGATGGCATGCTGGGCCAGATGATGGAGCCGGTGGAATTCCCGGAGCTGAAGGCCCATACAGTGGAAAAGCCCTGGGCGACCAATGGCCATAAGGGCGAGAGAAAACACAATATCGTCAATTCCCTGTTCTTGCAGCCCCAGCAGCTGGAGGACAAGATCAGAGAGCGCTTTGAAAGATACGCAATCATTCAGGAGAAGGAAGCCAAGGCTGAGGAATATCTCACCGAGGACGCAGACATTGTCCTGGTTGCTTATGGCGCTTCTTCCCGTATTGCCAGAAGCGCGGTCAACTCCGCCCGTGCTGAAGGCATTAAAGCAGGACTCATCCGGCCCATTACCCTGTGGCCCTTCCCGGTGAAGAATATCCAGGCTGCCTGCAAGAGTGCGAAAGCATTTTTGGCAGTGGAGATGAGCATGGGCCAGATGGTGGACGATGTCCGCCTGGCTGTCAATGGTGACCATCCGGTCCACTTCTTTGGACGGACCGGCGGTATCATCCCGTCGCCGGCAGAGGTCCTGGCAAAAATTGAAGAAATTTCAGGGGGTGCAAAATAATGGCTGTTGTTTTTGAAAAACCCCATGCCCTTGCGGATACCACCTTCCATTACTGCCCTGGATGTACCCACGGCATTATCCACCGTCTGGTGGCGGAGGTCATTGACGAGCTGGGTGTGGAAGGAAAGACCGTAGGCGTATGCCCGGTCGGCTGCTCTGTTATGGCGTACGATTATTTTAACTGCGATATGGTAGAAGCGGCCCATGGACGTGCTCCCGCTGTGGCCACCGGCCTCAAGCGCGCACTGCCTGACAACGTCATCTTCACCTATCAGGGCGATGGTGACCTGGCGGCCATCGGTACTGCGGAAACTGTCCACTCCGCAACCCGTGGTGAGAATATCACCATCATCTTTGTCAACAACGCCATTTATGGCATGACCGGCGGCCAGATGGCTCCCACCACCCTGCCCGGTCAGGTAACCCAGACCACCCCTTATGGCCGTGATACCAACACTGCCGGTTATCCGGTGCGGGTGTGCGAGATGCTCTCCACCCTGTCCGGCGTAGCGCTGGCACAGCGTGTGGCCGTGGATACGGTTCCCCACATCAACGAGGCGAAAAAGGCCATTAAAAAAGCATTCCAGAATCAGCTGGATAACAAGGGATTCTCGATTGTAGAGGTGCTTTCCACCTGCCCGACCAACTGGGGAATGACCCCCACCGAGGCCCTGCAGTGGCTGCGTGACAATATGATGCCCTATTATCCGCTGGGCGTCTATAAAGACGTGGAAGAGGGGGTAAAGAAATAATGGCAGGAATCAATATGGTTTTTGCAGGCTTCGGCGGACAGGGTATTCTGTTCGCGGGAAAGGTCTGCGCTTATAGCGGTTTGATGGAAGAGAAGGAAGTATCCTGGCTGCCCTCTTACGGACCGGAGATGCGCGGCGGTACTGCTAACTGCAGTGTCTGCATTTCTGACGAGCCCATTGGCTCTCCGCTGGTGCTCACACCTGATGCGCTGATTGCGATGAACATCCAGTCCTATGATAAATTTATCGATGCCGTTGTCCCCGGCGGCGTTGCTGTTATCGACAGCACCCTGGTGGACAAGAAAACCGAGCGGCAGGACATCAAGGCATTTTATGTGCCGGCCACCCAGATGGCCAATGACCTGCAGTTGCAGGGACTGGCCAACATCATCCTCTTGGGCAAACTGCTCAAGGAGACGGGTTTTGCCTCTTTAGAGGCGGTGGAAAAAGCAATCGCCAAATGCGTCCCTCCGAGAAAACAGCACCTGCTGGAGCCCAATATGCGGGCCATCAAGGCAGGCATGGAAGCATAATAGAACTCTCTCTGATAAAAATCCCCTCTGCTATGTGCAGAGGGGATTTTTTGGCGCTTGGGAGTCCGCTTTTCTTTATCCGGCGGATGTGATAAAATACAAACAACTGGAAAGGAGGAAGGGCCATGCTGAGATTGCTGCTGGGGGTTTCGGGCACAGGGAAAACCACCTATCTGCTCCGAAAGGCAGAGGAAGCATCCCAACAGGGAAAGCGGGTCTTTTTTATTGTCCCGGAACAATATTCGTTTGAAACGGAAAAAGCGGTCACCACTTTTCTGGCGCAAGGCGGCGAAAAGATCGAAGCGGTCAGTTTTTCCCGGCTGTGTAATCTCATTTTCCGAGAGTATGGCGGGCTTTCAGGGGAAAGCCTGGATGACAGCGGCAGGACGATGCTCATGAGCATGGCGTTGGATCAGGTGAGGGATCACCTGTCTGTCTATGAGCGGCAGGCGGGGAACACCGCCTTTGCCTCCAAAGCCCTTTCCATGCTTGACGAGTTTAAAAACTCCTCGCTGGGTCCTGAAGAGGTGGAAGAACTGTCTCAAAGTCTGGAGGGAAGCCCCGTTGGGGAAAAGCTTTCCGACCTGTCGCTCATCTACAGTGCCTACGAGGCAATGCTGGAACGGGGACGCCATGACCCCAGGGATGATTTAATGCGGGCCCTTTCCTTGGTACAAGATACAGATTTCTTTTTAGACTCTGTGGTTATCCTAGACGCCTTTTTTTCCTTTCCAAAGGCAGAACTTGCCCTCATTCAGTGCGCGCTGCAAAAGGCGGAGGAGGTTTCTGTTTCCCTTTGCTGCGATTCACTTACCGGTACAGGGGCCAGGGCCTTTGATGTCTGTCGGGACACCGCCCGCCGGTTGATGAGGATGGCCAAGGAAAGCGGTTGTACAGTAGCGCCGCCGGTTCTGCTGACGGAAGTTTATCGTTATGAAAAGGCAACCCTTGGCCATGTAGCGGCCCAGTGCGCCTATGTCCCCGGGGAGAGGACCGGTCAAAATGACGGTTCTGTCCTGGTGGCGCAGGCGGGAAGCCGGTATGAGGAGGTGCGCTTTGCAGCGGCTACCATCCGCAAGCTTGTCCGGGAGAAAGGGCTGCGCTATCGGGATATTGTTGTCATCGCCAGGAGCCTGGAGGACTATCAGGCTTCCCTGGAAGATGTGTTTGCCCGCTACGACATCCCCTATTTTATGGATCAGCGGATTCAGGTGCAGTATATGCCGCTGATGAACCTGGTTACCTCCCTGGTGGACATAGCCCGAGGGAATTTTTCCACTGGGGATGTCATGCGGCATCTCAAAAGCTACCTTTTGGAGGTGGATTCTGACAGTATCTATGACCTGGAAGGCTACTGCTATACCTGGAACATTGACCGAAACGGCTGGCTTCAGGAATGGAAGCAAAATCCTTCCGGCATGCAGACCAGGATGACGGAAGAGGATGGGGAGAAGCTTGTCGCTCTGGAGGAGTTGAGAAAGACCATTGTGGGCCCTCTGTCCGCTTTTCGGGAAAAAACCCGCGGCAGCCTGGATGGAGAGGTTTTTGCCCGGGCCATCTTTGCCTATCTAGAGGAAACAGGCATACCGGGCAGGGTGGAAATGCTGGCAAAATCCTATGAGAGGGCGGGGGAGAAAAACAGAGCGGATGAGCTGTATGCCTGCTGGGAGGTGCTGATGGGCATCCTAGAGCAGTTTTCCGCCGTACTGGGGGGGAGGCAGCTAAGCCTTGCCCGGCTGGGAGAGATGCTCAGCCTTTCCATTGCCGGGAGTGATCTGGGACATATCCCCCAGACCCTGGATCAGGTGACCATTGGTGCGGCCGACCGCATCCGCCCCAGCGGCCCAAAGGTGACCTTGATTTTAGGGGCAAATGAGGGGATGTTTCCCCTGAGCGCGCCGCCTCAGAGCTTGATTTCCCAGCCGGAGCGCCTGCTTATCAACCGGCTGGGGGAGCAGGTTTTTGAGACCTTGGAGGACCGCTTTTACAAGGAGTTTACCTATATTTATATGGCGGTGACATCGCCCTCCCGAAAGTTGGTCATTTCCTACCCCACCATGGATGTGGAGGGCAAACCCTTGTTCCCAGCCCCCTTTGTTCAGCAGATTTGCACCATGGTGGAAGGGCTTGCCCCTTTGCATATAGATCGGCTGCCAGCGTCTTATTTTGTAGAGAATCAGCGTTCGGCCATGGATATGTTGGCAGAACACCTGCGGGAAGATCTGCCTGAGACGATATCCCTGGCCAAGGCGGCAGCTAGGACGCAAAAAGAGATGGTAGAAAACCTCTTTTTCCTAGCGCAGAATAGGCCCTACGCACTTCGGGAGGAAGCAAACGCCAGGGCTTTGCTGGGGAAAAGGCTTAAACTGAGCCCCTCCCGGCTGGACCGGTATTACCACTGTCCCTTTCAGTATTTCTGCCAGGACATGCTGGGGCTCCGGCCCCGGAAAAAGGCGGAATTTTCCCCGATTCAGTCGGGCAGCGTTATCCATTTTGTGCTGGAGCAGATGGTGTCCCGCCATGGGGCCAGAGGGCTGCATCAGTTGACCCGTGCCGCCCTCCGGGAGGAGTGCCAGCAATTGCTGGCCCAATACCTAGAGACGGTATTCGGGGAGGGGGAGATTCCCAAACGAATGAGGTATCTCTTTTCCCGGCTGACCGATACCCTGACCCGGCTGCTTTCCCAGCTGGCCCGGGAGTTTGCCCAAAGCCAGTTTGAACCGGTGGATTTTGAACTGCCTATCCGGGAATACGGAGAAAACAAGCCGGTGGAGCTTGTCTCTACAACCGGGGAGCATATCCTGGTGGAGGGGATCATAGACCGGGTGGACATGGCGGTGGTCCGGGGGAAAAAATATGTCCGGGTGGTGGACTATAAATCCGGCGTCAAGCAGTTTTCCCTTTCTGATATTGCCTATGGGCTGAATATGCAGATGCTGATCTATCTGTTTTCCCTTTGGGAAAACGGCGCGGGGAAATATAAAGACTGTTATCCTGCCGGGGTTCTCTATATGCCGGCCAAAAGTGAGATCATCACCGCCGACCGCCATGCCACCCCGGAGCAGATGGAGCAGGAACACGCCAAGACTTTGAAGATGAACGGCCTTCTTCTGGAGGATGAAGAGGTGGTGGAGGCCATGGAGCCAGAGATTCGGGGGGTATTCATCCCGGCGAAAAAGAAAAAGGACGGCACCTTTGACAAGCTGTCCTCCCTGGCCACCCTGGCCCGGTTTGGCAAGCTCAGCCGCCATGTCAACGATGAGATCATCCGCATGGCAGACGCCTTATGCCAGGGGAGGATTGGCGCCGATCCGGTGGAACAGGGAGGAATCCCTGCCTGTCACTGGTGTGACTTTCAGGCGGTATGCAAACATGAAGGGGGAGACGGAGCCCATCTTCTCCCCACCTTGGATAAAGAAACGTTCTATGCCCAGCTGGATGAACGATACGGAGAGGAGGAATAGGCCATGGCAGTCAATTGGACACCTATGCAGCACCTGGCGATTTCTTCTCAGGGAGGACCCTTGCTGGTTTCCGCCGCTGCTGGCAGCGGGAAGACAGCGGTGCTGGTGGAGCGGATCATCCGGAAAATTACGGATCCGGTGAACCCGGTGGATGTGGACCGGCTGCTGGTGGTCACCTTCTCCAATGCGGCGGCGGCCCAGATGCGCGCCCGCATCGGGGCCAGGCTTAGTGAACTGCTCAGCGCAGACAGCAGCAACACCCAGCTCCTTCGCCAGCAGACCCTGCTCTCCGGAGCCCACATCAGCACGGTTCACGCCTTCTGCCTGGAGCTCATCCGGCAGAACTTTATGCGGCTGGACCTCCCCGCCGATTTTCGGATTGGGGATGAATATGAGCTTTCCACCATCCGGGCGGATGTGTTGGAACAGCTGATGGAAAGCGCTTATGAAAGCGGAGGAGAAGCTTTTTATGACCTGGTGGAGCTTTTTTCCTCCACCAAAAATGACAGCCGCTTGCAGGCGATTATCGACCGCCTTTATGGCTTTTTGGTCTCCCATCCCTTTTATGAGGACTGGCTGGATCAAAAGCTGGCGGATTATGAAAACGCTCCGGCAGCGGGTGAAAGCATATGGGGCAGGATCATCCTTTCCTACGCCGGGGATACTGTGGAGCGGGCGAAACGGATCACCAAGGATTCCATCGCCCAGATGGCGGGGGATGAGGCCATGGAAAAGGCCTATCTTCCCGCATTTCAGGATGATTTGTATCAGTTAGAGGCCCTGTCCCAGGTGCTGGATGGCGGGGACTGGGATGCTGCTGTCAGCGCCCTTTCCCATTTTCAGTTTATGAAATTGGGGCAGCTGAGAAAGTATGAAAATACGGCTTTCAAGGATCAGGTGCAAAACGGGCGGAAGATGGTCAAAGAGAGTATTGCCTCCTTGCTCAGCCATCAGTTTTGCGCCAGTGAGGCCGAATATCAGGAGGATATTGCCTTTCTTCTGCCCCATATCCGGCTGTTGTTTGACCTAGTTAAGGATTTTGCCCGGCGTTTTTCCCAGGCAAAGCTACAAAAGAAGCTCATTGACTTTTCCGACATTGAGCAAATGTCCCTGCGCCTGCTGATGGAACGGGGAGAAAACGGTTACCAACAGACCGATACGGCAAGGGAGCTTTCCCAATCTTTCGATGAAATCCTGGTGGATGAATATCAGGACACCAACGAGATCCAGGACATGATTTTCCGCGCCCTTTCCCAAGAAGAGCAGAACCTCTTTATGGTAGGGGATGTTAAGCAGAGTATCTACCGATTCCGCCAGGCCATGCCAGAGCTTTTTCTGGAGAGGAAAAACCAATACGCCGACATTACCCAAGGGGTGCGGCCGGCAAAAATTCTGCTCCAGAACAACTTCCGCAGCCGGAAGGGGGTCACCGACGCCGTCAACTTCCTTTTTTCCCAGCTGATGAGCGAGCAGGCGGGAGAAATTGTCTACGATGAGGGGGAGGCCCTTTGGCCCAGCGCGCATTTTGAGAGCCCTGATGGGTTGCAGACCGAGCTGTGGGCCCTGGATCTTTCTTCCTGTGCTGACGCCAAAGAGCGGGTAGAAGCAGAAGCCGCTTATATCGCGGGGAAAATTGCAGCCATGCTGCGGGAGCAGGTTTTGGTGGAGGAAGGGGGAGAAATCCGCCCCTGCAGGGCGTCGGATTTCTGCATCCTCCTGCGTTCGCCCAAGGGCCGGGCGGAAGTCTACCGGGATGCCCTCCTCCGCGCCGGAATAGGCGCCGGATGCGACCTGAGCGGCGGATTTTTTCAGTCCAAGGAAATTCAGACCATCCTTTCCCTGCTGCGGGTGATCGACAATCCTCAAAACGATGTGGCGCTGGCCGCCGCCCTTCTCTCTCCGGCTCTGATGATGGACGCGGACGATTTGGCCCGCATCCGGCTCTATGACCGCGCATCTTCCTTTTATATAGCTTTGTGCAAAGGGGCCCAGGCGGGGGATGCCCAGTGCGGGAAAGCGCTTTCCCTTATCCAGCGGATGCGGGATTTTGGCATTGCCAACCCCATCTACCGGCTGGTACAGAAAATATACGATGAAACGGGGCTTATCTCTAAAATGATGGCCTATGAAAGCCCCAGACAGCGCCGGGACAACCTGCATTTGTTTGTGGACTACTGCCGCCGTTATGAAGCGGGAGGCTATCAGGGTCTGGGGGCGCTGCTGCGGCTATTGGATCGGATGATCGAGGAAGAAGACGATCTGCCTGGAGCCCAAAATCTGGGTGAGGGCGGGGATATGGTACGGATTATGAGCATCCATAAGTCCAAAGGGCTGGAATTTCCCGTGGTTATCCTGGCGGACACATCCCGCCAGTTTAATAAGTCCGATCTGAAAAGCGCGACACTGACCCATCCCCGTCTGGGCTTTTCCTGTGTCCGGCGGGATCTTGCTACCCTGAAGCAGTTTACCACCGTTCCCCATGAGGCGCTGAAGCTGGAAACCCTCCGGGCCCAGCTTTCTGAGGAGATGCGGGTGCTTTATGTGGCACTGACCAGGGCTAAGGAGCGGCTGATCCTGTCGGTGGGTCTCAAGGATATGGAGAAGAGCCTGGGCAGGTTGGGAGCTCTGGTGGGGGAAGAGGTTTCCATCCCTCCTAGCGCTGTTATGGGAGCAGGTTCCTATGGAGAGTGGATCCTCATGGGAGCGCTGCGCCATCCGGACGCGGACAAACTGAGATTGCTGGCGGGGCTCCCCAGCGGAAAAGCATTGGATATGAATGGGGGAAGCCCCTGGAAGGTAGAGGTCGTCCTGCCAGAAAACGAGGAACAGAGTATGGGAAAAGAAATATCCTATGAAAGCCGGGAGGATTCGGAGCTGACAAAACAGCTTCTCCTCCAGATGGATTTTTCTTATCCCTATGAAAAGGCGGTGCGCATTCCAACGAAACTCTCTGTTTCCCAGGTGGTCAAAGAGGGGCCGGGACATCGGTTTCTCCGCCGGCCCTCCTTTTTGCGCCACGATGAGCTTACCCCGGCCCAAAAGGGCAACGCCATCCACAAGTTTATGCAGTTTGCCGACTTTAAGGCAGCCAGCCGCAGCCCGGAGGAGGAAATTGCCCGGCTGGTAGAGCGCCAGTTTATCTCCCCACAGGAGGCCCAGTGGGTATCTCCCCAAAAGGTGAGCAGCTTTTTTGAAAGCGGGATAGGCAAGCGGATGCTGGCTTCCCCCCGACTTCTGCGGGAATACCGCTTTTTGGGGGAAGTCTCCGCTGAAATTGCCGGCGGGGAACCGGGAGAGGAGCCCATTTCCATTCAGGGAGTTATGGACTGTCTCTTCTTTGAGGGGGAGGAGATGGTCATTGTGGACTACAAGACCGACCAGGTCAAGGGGCCCGAGGAGCTTGTGGCGCGATACGCCGGCCAGCTGGCCCTGTATGAAGAAATCGCTCAGAAGGCGTTAGGGCATCCTGTCAAAGAAAAAATCCTCTATTCCTTTCATCTCGATGGGGAAATTCGGGTATAGCTTGGCTTTTATGCGAAAAACTGTTGACAGAATGGCAATGTTTTGCTAAGATAGTTAAGACAACAAAGTAGAACCGTCAATCCGTTCTCACCTTTTCGCGGCCTTGTAAAAGGCGGCAGCGCAGAAGGTCAATACCACTCGGCACAGGATATTTCTGTGCTTTGATTCGTGTATTGAGCGTGGATGGTTTGCCGTCCACGCTTTGTATTTTACTTTGGATTTTGGAGGTGCTTGACAATTAGCAACAAGGAACTGCAGATCAATGAGGAGATCAGGGACAAAGAAGTCAGGGTGATTGATGCCGACGGCAGCCAGCTGGGCATCCTTTCCGGCAGAGACGCGCAGCGCATTGCTTTGGAAAAGAACCTGGACCTTGTAAAAATCGCTCCCCAGGCGAAACCGCCTGTTTGCCGCATTATGGACTATGGCAAATACCGCTTTGAGCAGTCCAAGCGCGAGAAGGAAGCAAAGAAAAACCAGCGGGTCATTGAGATTAAAGAGGTGCGCCTCTCTCTGAACATTGATACCAATGATTTTAACACAAAGGTCAATCATGCACAGAAATTCCTGAAAGCCGGCAATAAGGTCAAAGTCTCCATTCGGTTCCGCGGACGCGAAATGGCTCACGCCCAGCTGGGCACCGGAATTATGCAGCGTTTTGCAGATGCTTGTAGCGAATTTGGAAGCGTTGAAAAGATGCCGAAGATTGAGGGACGCAGCATGACAATGTTCATTTCGTCCAAGCCCACAAAGTGATTTAGGAGGAACTATAAAATGCCTAAGATTAAAACACACACTGGTGCGAAAAAAAGGTTCAAGCTGACCAAAAATGGTAAAGTGAAACGCGCCCATGCATTTAAATCCCATATCCTGAACAAAAAATCGACAAAACGCAAAAGAGGTCTGCGCAAAGCTACCTATGCTGACAAGACCAATATGAAGCAGATTAAGCTGCTGGTTCCCTACAAATAAGAGAACTGACGATCAAAACCAAAGATTGTCGCAAGACCTAAAAACGAAAGCGGATTGTCGAAACCGGCATCCTGCGCTTTACTATTGGAGGTAACGAAACTATGGCACGTATCAAAGGGGCAATGATGACCCGCAAGAGAAGAAAAAAAGTCCTCAAACTTGCCAAAGGCTACTATAGCGCAAAGAGCAGACTCTTTAAGACCGCAAAACAGGCGGTCATGAAATCCGGCAATTATGCCTATATCGGCCGCAAACAGAAAAAACGCAACTTCCGCAGCCTGTGGATCACCCGTATTTCTGCTGCTTGCCGCATGAATGGAATGAACTATTCCACCTTCATGAACGGTCTGAAAAAAGCCCAGATCAACCTCAACCGCAAAATGCTCTCTGAGATCGCTATCAATGATCCGGCTGCATTTACCGCACTGGTTGAAAAAGCAAAAGCTGCTCTCTAAGAGCTTTGAAATATGCCCGTGTCGGATGACCCGGGCATATTTTTTCATATGGAAGGCACCCAAAGGAGGAAGAAGATGGATATCCTCACAAGCCGGGAGAATCCGACGGTGAAAAACCTGTGCAAGCTTTTGGCAAGCAAAAAGGCGCGGCGGGAACAGGGCCTTTTTGTAACGGAGGGCGTAAAGCTGTGTTTAGAGGCCTTTCGTTCCGGCGTTTTGGTAAAGCAAATATTTTATACCCCGGAGAGCTTGGAAAAATATCCCGAAGAGATGAAGTATTTGCTTTGCCAAAGCCCCCATGCCACCCCAATTTCCACAGGGGTGGCCCAGAAAATATCCACCGCCTCCACTCCGCAGGGGGTATTTTGTCTGTGCAATCTGCTTGACAACCAAAAAACCCTTGCTAAAATAAACAGTAACGGGAAATATCTGGCTTTATGCTCCCTGCAGGATCCGGGAAATATGGGCACTGTCATCCGCAGTGCGGAAGCGTTCGGCATTGATGGGCTGATTGTCACCGGGGATTGCCCCGATATCTACAGCCCGAAGGTGCTGCGCTCCACCATGGGCAGCGCCTTCCGCCTGCCCATTGCCGTGACCGATGACCTGCAGGATTTGACAGTCCGGATGCGGGCCGCTGGTGTCTCTGTATATGGCGCTGCCCTATCGGAGGACAGTGTTCCTTTGACTGGACTTCATTTCGACGGCGGCGTCCTTGTGCTCATCGGCAATGAGGGCAACGGCCTTTCAGCAAAGGAACAGGCGCTGTGCGATCAGAAGGTCATCATCCCCATGAAAGGCAGAGCCGAGTCCCTTAATGCGGCGGTGGCCGCAGCGGTGTTTCTGTGGGAGATGACAAAATAGGCAAAACGGTGCCGGAAAACGGCGGAGGAGGAAGACAGATGGTCTCCACTCGGTATTGGGTTTGGCTGCAGTGCTGCATCCACCAAGGCAGTGCTTTGATCTGTGACATTTTGGATGTGTATGGTGATCCCCAGCGCTTTTATGAGGCCGTGTCCTCCTGCGACCCGGATGCGGGCCTGAAGGAACTGACCAGCATCACCAATTCCCAGCTGCAAAAATGTAAAAATACGCCGCTGGACATAGCGGACAAGATTATATCCGACTGTCAGCGGGTGGGATGCGACATCCTCTGTTACGACGCCCCGGAATTTCCCGATCGCCTCCGCCACATCTATGCCCCGCCAACCGTTTTGTACCAAAAGGGCAACCTTGCGGGGCTGGATCAGATCCCGGCCATTGCCATGGTGGGCACAAGAAAGATGACGCCCTATGGCAAGAAGGCGGCTGTGGACTTTGGCACCCAGCTGGCAAGAGCAGGGATTTGTGTCATCAGCGGTATGGCGGTGGGCGTGGACATTATGTCCATGAAAGCGGCCCTGAAGGCCGGCGGCTATGTGATTGGCGTGCTGGGCTGCGGCATTGATGTGAATTATCCAGCGGAAAACGCCAAAATGAAGGAACTTGTCTCCAAGTACGGCTGTATCGTGACCGAATATCCGCCGGGCACAGGTCCCTGGAGAAGAAATTTCCCGGCCCGCAACCGGTTGATTTCCGGGCTTTCTCTAGGAACGCTGGTCATCCAGGCGCCAAAGCACAGCGGTTCCCTGATTACCGCCGATGACGCGCTGGAACAGGGCAAAGACCTGTTTGTGGTGCCAGCACCATTGTATGATCCAACGGTATCCGGCAATCTGCGGCTTTTGCGGGATGGCTGTATCCCTGCAACAGAACCTGCTGATGTCATAGATTTTTACCGCTTCCGGTATGAACGGGAGCTGCTACAGGAACAGAGAAAGAACAAGGCGCGATTGACGGGAGAGCCTCTCCCAGCTTTGGAGGAAGAAACAGACGCGCCCTTGAAGGAACAGGCGGAAATTGAGCCGGATCCTGAGTATAGCCCGAAGCTTTCTCAGCAAAATAGAAACCGCGGGCAGGATGTGACGGCTCATCACCGGTATTCCCAGGATCCCAAGGTTTCGGAAGAAGCGCTACAGGTTTACCGGGTGCTGAGCGAAGAACCTGTCCATATGGAAGAGATTGCCCAGACCTTGGGAATGCGAATTTCTCAGGTGCTCGGCGCTCTGACAGAGCTGGAAATTGCAGGGGCGGTACGGTCCTATGCAGGACGTCGCTATGGAAAATGAGTGGAATGTTTGCCCAAAAGCATTTCCTCTGCATATAGATGGACGTGAAAGCGTCCGGTTTTTGAAAGTTTAGCAATTGGGAGGTTAGCATGTCGAATTTAGTCATTGTGGAGTCGCCGGCCAAGGCGAAAACCATTCAAAAATATCTGGGGAAGGACTATGATGTTGTGGCGTCTATGGGCCACATCCGGGACCTGCCCAAAAGCCGGCTGGGCGTGGATGTGGAGCATAATTTTGAGCCCCACTACATTGCCATCAAGGGCAAGGAGGAAATTATCCGCAACCTGAAGGCCAAGGCAAAAAAGAGTGACCATATCTATCTGGCCACCGACCCGGACCGGGAAGGGGAGGCTATTTCCTGGCATCTGGCCCATCTTTTGAAAATACCCACCGATGATGAAAACCGGGTGACCTTCAACGAGATCACCAAATCGGGAGTCCAGTCGGGGATGGAGCATCCGAGAAAGATTGACCAGGACCTGGTGGACGCTCAGCAGGCCCGCAGGATCCTCGACCGGATTGTAGGTTATAAGATTTCGCCCTTCCTGTGGAAAAAAATTAAGAGCGGCCTTTCCGCCGGCCGGGTTCAGTCGGTGGCGGTCCGGCTGATTGTAGACCGGGAAGAGGAAATCCGCGCCTTTAAGCCGGAAGAGTATTGGAGCATTGACGCCAAGCTTTCCGCGAAAGGCTCCCGCAAGGTGTTCGGAGCAAAGCTTCACTCCAAAGACGGAGAAAAGATAGAGATCAAAAATGAGGAGCAGGCCAACGCCATCCTGGCAGACCTGGAGGGCGCTCCCTTTGTGGTGGGCAGCGTCAAGAAAGGGGTCCGGAAAAAGACGCCGGCGCCTCCCTTTATCACCTCCACCCTGCAGCAGGAGGCCTCCCGCCGTCTGGGCTTCCAGGCCCGGCGGACCATGAAGGCGGCCCAGGAACTCTACGAAGGCGTGGATGTGGAAGGCATGGGTCCCACCGGACTGATTACCTATATGAGAACCGACTCTCTGCGCATCTCCGATGAGGCTAGGGCAGAGGCGGAGACGTTCATCCTGGAAAAGTACGGCAAGCAGTATCTTCCCCAGACCCGCCGGGTTTATAAAACCAAAAGCTCGGCCCAGGATGCCCATGAGGCCATCCGGCCGGCTATGCCCTCTCTGACGCCGGACCGGGTGAAATCAAGCCTTTCCTCCGACCAGTATAAACTGTATAAACTCATCTGGGAACGCTTCATCGCCAGCCAGATGGCTACCGCGCTTCTCAATACCGTATCCGCTGATATCAACGCGAAAAACTATACCTTCAAGGCCTCGGGTTATTCGGTGAAGTTCGATGGCTTTACCGTGCTGTATGAAGAGAGCAAGGAGGAGGACAACGAGGAAAGCGGCGTTTTGCCGCCGCTGGTGGTGGGAGATCCTCTCAAGGTGAAATCCCTGGATGGCACCCAGCACTTTACCCAGCCGCCGCCACGGTATACAGAGGCTTCTATCATCAAAGCCCTGGAGGAAAACGAGATCGGACGCCCCAGCACCTACGCCCCCACCATCTCCACCATTCTGACCCGAGGTTATGTGGAGCGGGAGGGCAAGCAGCTCAAGCCTACAGCGTTAGGTGAGATCACCACCAAGGTGATGAGCGAGAACTTTGCCAACATCGTGGATGTGGCCTTCACCGCAAAGATGGAAAAGGATCTGGACCGGGTAGAATTGGGCAAGGCCGATTGGGTCAAGACCCTGGATCGGTTCTATAAAGATTTCGCC
The DNA here is from genome assembly GCA_904419775.1 of Candidatus Pararuminococcus gallinarum. Taxonomy (GTDB): domain Bacteria; phylum Bacillota; class Clostridia; order Oscillospirales; family Ruminococcaceae; genus Zongyangia; species Zongyangia gallinarum. The sequence goes on from CAJFSX010000009.1 coordinate 21,760, forward strand.
AAGACCCTGGAGACAGCGGAGAAGAATATGGACGGCACCAAGATCAAGGTGCCGGATGAGGAAACCGACGTGGTCTGCGAGCTGTGCGGCCGGAAGATGGTCATCAAAAACGGCAGATACGGCAAGTTTTTGGCCTGTCCCGGATTCCCCGAATGCCGCAATACCAAAAAAATTGTCCAGGAAACTCCCGGCATCTGCCCGCTGTGCAAGGGGAAGATTTTGGCCAAGAAGTCGAAGAATGGCAAATCCTATTTTGGATGCGAGAATAACCCCAAGTGCTCCTTTATGACCTGGGATGAGCCTCTGGAAGAAAAGTGTCCGAAATGCGGTACATCCTTATTTAAAAAGCGGGGCAAAAACGGGAAGATCTACTGCGGCAACGACACCTGCGACTATGAGCGGGGGCTGAAGGACTGATGACAGTATCGGTGATCGGCGCGGGACTTGCTGGATGCGAAGCAGCCTGGCAGCTGGCCCGCCGAGGTTTTAATGTGCGGCTTTATGAGATGAAGCCGAAAAAGTTTTCCCCAGCTCACCGCTACCCCGGCATGGCGGAGCTTGTCTGTTCCAATTCCCTCAAGGCCATGCGGCTGTCTTCTGCCGCTGGGCTGCTCAAGGAGGAGATGGAGCGGCTGGGCTCCCTCACCGTCCCCTGTGCCAAGGCATGTGCAGTGCCGGCAGGAGGGGCGCTAGCGGTGGACCGGGAGGCGTTTTCCGACCTGGTAACGGATAAAATCCGTGCCCAGGGAAATATTGATGTCATAGAGGAAGAGGTCACCTCCCTCCCCGATGGCCCTGTGGTGGTAGCAACGGGACCTCTGACCTCCCAAAAGCTCTCGGAGCATATTAGGAGCCTTTTGGGAGAGGAATACCTTAGCTTTTTTGACGCAGCGGCCCCGATTGTCACAGCGGAAAGTCTGAATATGGAGCGCTGCTTCTTCGCCGCCCGGTATGACCGCGGGGACGACGATTACATCAACTGCCCCTTTGACAAAGAGGAGTACGAGGCTTTTTATGGGGAGCTGATCCAGGCAAGATCGGTGGAGCTGAAAGACTTTGAAAAAGACGGATTTAAAGTCTATGAGGGCTGTATGCCCATTGAGGTGCTGGCAAAACGAGGGCCGGACACCATCCGCTTTGGCCCTCTCAAACCGGTGGGCCTCCGGGATCCCAGGACCGGACACCGTCCCTGGGCGGTGGTTCAGCTGCGGCGGGAAAATGCCGCCGGCAGCCTCTATAACATCGTTGGCTTCCAGACAAACCTGCTTTTCCCGGAGCAAAAGCGTGTCTTTTCCATGATTCCGGGCCTTGAGCATGCGGAATTTGTCCGCTACGGCGTCATGCACCGCAATACCTTTTTGGATTCCCCGCGACTGTTGGATCAGCACTTCTGTCTGAAAAAAGAGCCGCGTATCTTTTTTGCCGGCCAGATGACAGGGGTGGAAGGGTATATGGAGTCAGCCATGTCCGGCATCCTGGCCGGGATCAACATGGCGCTGGCACTTGAGGAAAAAGCACCGCTGGAGCTTCCCTTTGACACCATGACCGGGGCGCTTTCCCGCTATATCAGCGATGAGAGCGTCAAGGATTTTCAACCCATGGGTGCCAATATGGGCCTGCTTCCCCCACCCCTGCAGCGGGAGCGGGATAAGAATAAGCGTTACCTTCAGGTGGCGCAGAGGGCGCTGGAAAGCTTGGAGAAGGTGCTGGAGAGCCGAAAAGAGGATTTGGCCCTCAAACGATAACAAAAGACAGCTGCCAATCAAGGCGGCACCTCCCCTGCGTTTTCGCGCGGGCGCTGGGGAGGGAAAAAGGCCGCGCGGAGAAATGGAGTGCACATGAAAATCATCGTAGATGCTTTCGGCGGAGACAATGCGCCGCTGGAGGTAGTGAAAGGCTGTGCTTTGGCGGTACAGGAATACGGTATTCAAATTGTACTGACCGGTGATGAGGAGATCATCAAAAAGGTGTGCGCTGAGCATCATATTTCCCTACAGAGGATGGAAATCGTCCACGCTCCTGACGTAATTGCGGTGGAAGCGGATCCCACCAGTATTGTCAAAGAGCATGGAGAATCTTCTCTGGCCAAGGGGCTAAAGCTTCTCAGCGAAGGTGAAGGAGACGCTTTCGTAAGCGCTGGCTCCACCGGCGCACTGGTGGTGGGTTCCTCCTTGCTGGTCAAGCGCATCAAGGGAATCAAACGGGCGGCCTTGGCTCCTATTATTCCCTCCAACACCGGATGCTATATGCTGATGGACGCAGGCGCCAATCTGGAGTGCCGGCCGGAAATGCTCTTGCAGTTTGGGATTATGGGCAGCGCGTATATGAATAAGATCCTGAAGATTTCCTCCCCCCGGGTAGGGCTGCTCAATGTAGGGGCAGAGGACACCAAGGGCACCGATCTGCAAAAGGATGCCTTTGGCCTGCTCAAAAATGCGCCTTTGCACTTTACAGGCAACATTGAGCCCAGAGATGTTCCCTTTGGAGAATGCGAAGTGGTGGTATGCGACGGCTTTTCCGGCAATATTGTCCTCAAGCTGACAGAGGGATTGGCTTCCGCCATGATGGGCAACATTAAAAACATCCTTTACAAGAACACCCTGACCAAGCTGGCGGCGGCCAGCATTAAAGGCGGGCTGATGGACTTTAAAAAGAGGATGGATTACACCGAGTACGGCGGGGCGCCTCTAATGGGCATTGCAAAGCCTGTCATCAAGGCCCACGGCAGCTCCAATGCCAATGCGTTTAAAAATGCCATCCGTCAGGCCAAGGAATTTGTGGAGCACGATGTGATCGGGGAGATTCAAAAATCCTTGGATGAGCTGAAGAAAGTGGAGCAGTAGTTGCGGGAGAGATAGGAATGAAAGAAAAAGAACTGGAAAAAGTCATCGGATATACCTTTTCAAATCCCAAATATCTGACCATTGCCCTTTCTCATACCTCTTATGTCAATGAGGTAAAGCGAGGACTTGTGAGCAATGAACGGCAGGAATTTTTGGGGGACGCGGTTCTCTCCATCGTGGTGTCTGACTATCTGTTCAAACATTATTCCCACCTGCCCGAAGGGGAGCTGACAAAGCTGCGGGCCTCCTTGGTCTGCGAGAAATCCCTGTGTGAATTTGCCCATATGATTGGCCTGGGCCAGTACCTGATGCTGGGCCGGGGTGAGGAGCAGATGGGCGGACGGGAACGCCCATCCATCTTGGCCGACGCCTTTGAGGCCCTCATTGCAGCCATCTATCTGGATGGAGGCATGGAACACGCGAAAAAGTTCATTCTGGGCTTTGTGAAAAAGCAGGTGGAAAAGGACAAAAAGGTCTTTTTCAAGGACTATAAAACGGCCCTGCAGGAGATCATCCAGCAAAACAGGGAGGAACAGCTGACCTATGTGCTGGTGGGGGAAAGCGGACCGGATCATGACAAGCACTTTTCGGTGGAGGTCCATCTCAATTCCAATGTTATCGGCAAGGGAGAGGGACGCAGTAAGAAGGACGCCGAACAGATGGCGGCCAAGGAAGCTTTGGAGCTCATGGGAGAATGAGGCACGCTAATGTCGCCTTTTTTATCCCGCACATTGGCTGCCCCCATCGGTGCAGCTTCTGTGACCAGCACGCCATTTCAGGCGCGGTACAGGCGCCCAAACCAGAGGAAGTCAGGCGGGTCTGTGAGCAAGCCCTGTCTGACCTAGGAGAGCGGGCTCAAAACAGCGAAATCGCCTTTTTTGGCGGCAGCTTTACCGCCATTGACCGCGGATATATGACTGCCCTGTTAGAGGCCGCCGCTCCCTTTGTGGGAAAGGATGGCTTTTCCGGCATCCGGGTCTCTACCCGCCCTGACGCTGTGGAGGCTGAGATCCTCTCCATCCTCAAAGGTTACGGGGTTACCGCCATTGAGCTGGGAGCCCAGTCCATGGATGACGGGGTGCTTTCTAAAAACCAGCGGGGACATACGGCAGCCGATGTGGCAGCAGGAGCAGGGCGCATCCGGGAGATGGGCTTTTCTTTGGGGCTGCAGATGATGGTAGGGCTATATGGAGATACTCTCTCCGGCGCAGAAGAAACGGCAGAAAGACTGGCGGCCCTTCACCCTGATACAGTACGGATCTATCCTACCGTGATCCTTCGGGGAACGCAGCTGGCCCAGCTGTGGGATGAGGGCAGGTACCGGCTGCCGGATTTTGATGAGACGGTGAAACTTTGCGCCAGGCTCCTTCTTTTTTTCGAGGGACAGGGAATCCGGGTTATCCGGTTAGGCCTGCATGCCTCCCAGGAGATGGAAAATCACATGGTGGCGGGGCTTTACCATCCGGCCTTCCGAGAACTTTGTGAAAATGAAATCTATCTTGCCCATGCCCTGGAACAAATCAAAGCCCAGCGCCTCCCCTATGGAAAGCTTATTTTGTGGGTGGCGCCAGGGCATACATCCAAGATGGCGGGGCAAAAGAGAAGAAATTTAGAAATACTGACAGGGCTGGGCTATCAAACCAAGATAAAAGAGTGCCCCGGCCTTTTGGAATATGAGGTTAAAGCAGAGGGGAAGTGATCGAGTTTGCACCTGAAATCGCTGGAACTGCACGGATTTAAATCCTTTCCGGATAAAATCAAATTGACCTTCAACCGGGGGTTGACAGCGGTAGTGGGCCCCAACGGCAGTGGGAAGAGCAATATCAGCGACGCCATCCGCTGGGTCATGGGGGAGCAGTCCACCAAGAACCTGCGGGGAGCGAAGATGGAGGATGTCATCTTTGGCGGCACCCAGGCCAGAAAGCCCCAGGGATTTGCGCAGGTATCCCTTACCCTGGATAACACTGAGCGGGATGTGGACATCGACAGCGACGAGGTCACCATCACCCGTAAGCTCTACCGCAGCGGAGAAAGTGAATACCGCATCAATGGCAACAACGTCCGGCTGCGGGATATCCATGAATTGTTCATGGACACCGGCCTTGGCCGGGATGGCTACTCCATCATTGGCCAGGGAAAGATTGCGGAGATTATCTCCACCAAGAGCACCCAGCGCCGGGAAATTTTTGAGGAGGCGGCGGGAATCTCCAAATTCCGCTACAGGAAGGCAGAGGCGCAAAAACAACTGGATATGGCCTATGAGAACCTATTGCGGCTGCGGGACATTCTCTCCGAGCTGGAAGGACGGGTAGGCCCGTTGGAGATCCAGTCAAAGAAGGCCCAGGAGTTTCTGAAGCTGTCGGAGGAAAAGAAGGACATTGAAATCTCCTTGTGGAACCTCAATCTCAAGACCTTGACCCAGTCCATGAAGGACCAGGATGAAAAGATCCTCATTGCCCAGGGCCACTACGACGAGGTCCAGCGGGAAATTGACGGGCTGGAAAAGGAAATAGAGGCGCTTTTTGAAAGGGCACAGGCGGCGCTACTGGAAATTGATACAAGCAAAGCCCAGGCGCAGCAATTGCGGGATAAGATCGGGGAGGAGCGTTCCCAGATCGCGGTGCTGGAAAACGATATCCGGCACGCCCAGGCGGACATCGCCGCCCTTTCTGAAGCGGTGGCTTTGGGAGAAGAGGACAGCGAGACGTCCAGACAGGAGTTAGAAAATCAGACTGCCCGGATTGGGGAAAAGCAGGCTGCCCTGAGAAAGCAGCAGGAGAACTTTGAAAATAAGGCCGCGGAGCTCACCGGTTTGGATGACGAGCGGGAGCGTTTTTCACAGCAGATGCAGAAGCTGTCAGAACAGGTGGGACAGGCTCATCGGGATCTTTCACGGACCCAGCTGGAGGAGGCTTCGTCCCGTTCCACCATGGAGGAATTGCAGGCGCGGATTACCAATGCCGCTTTGGCCAGAAAATCCAAGGAAGAGGAACTGGAGGATACCAAACGTCAGGAAGAGGACTGCCAGGGCGTTTTGGAAGGGGTGATCGAGGAACTGGACTCCTTAAAAAACGCGGTGGCAGGCTATGAATACAAGCTTTCTTCCCGTAGGGAAAAGCTGCAAGCAGAAAAGAGCGCGGCAGAAAAAAAACGGAACCAGCACCGGGACTTGACGGCCCGGATCAAGCTGCTGGAAGATTTGGAAAAAAATATGGAGGGGTTTTCCCATAGCGTCAAGTTCGTCATGAACAGGGCCCATTCCGGCCAGCTCCGGGGTGTGGTAGGGCCTGTATCCAGTGTTATCAGTGTGGGGCAGGGCTACACGGTGGCCATCGAGACGGTGTTAGGCGCAAGCCTCCAGAATATTATCGTAGAAAACGAACAGGTGGCCAAGCGGGCCATCGGCCAACTTAAGGAAGCCAAGGCAGGCCGGACCACCTTTTACCCCTTGAGCACCATCAAGGGCAACCGCTTGCGGGAAACAGGACTTGCCGACCACACCGGCTTTGTGGCCCTGGCAGCGGATCTGGTCCAGTGCGATCAACGCTATCAGAATGTGGTGGACAACCTGCTCGGCCGCATTGTGGTGGTGGAGGAGCTGGATGACGCCGTGCGGATGGCGAAGGATTTCGGCCACCGGTTCCGCATTGTCACACTAGATGGACAGGTGGTCAATGTGGGCGGCTCCATGACCGGCGGCTCGGTGTCCAAAAATGTAGGTATTCTCAGCAGGAAAAGCGAGATCGAGACATTGGAGAAGCAGGCGGCTGCAATGGAGGCAGGCTTCCCAGCAATGGAGGCGTCCCTTTCCAAGTATCAGCAGGCGGTCAGCGAGCTGGAGGCTCAGCTCACCGCCGTACGCAGCGAGATCATTGCCCGGGGTGAGGACAAGGTTCGGCTGCAAGCCCAGCAAAGTGCTCTGCACACCCGATGCCAGCAGCTATCCTCGGATCTTGCGGCCATGGACAGCGACGACACCAGCCTGGCGGATACCATTGCCAAACTCAAAGAGCGGTTGGCAGAGCTAGAACACAAGGAGACAGAACAAAAAGGAATCATTACCGCCTTAGAACAAAGCCAGGAGGACACCTCAGGCAAGATGCAGGATCTGGAGCAGCGGCGGGAGACTCTCATGTCCCGGCTCAGCGAGATGCGCCTGGCTATTTTAGGCGAGGAAAAGGATATCCAGATGCTGGAGCAGTCTCTGGCCCAGATGCGGGAGCAGCGGGAGAGCAGAGAGGAACAGCGCCGTATCTCCAAGGAGAGGATCAAGGAAAAAGAGGCCTACATCCAGGAGATACATAAAAATATCCAGGACATTGAAGGAACCTGCTCCCAATTGCAGAGCCAGATCAAAGAGCTGGAAGCAAAGGTGGAAGTAAAAAATCGGGAACGGCAGCAAAATGAGATGCAGTCCACCCAGCTGCGCACCAAAGAGCGGGAGCTTTCGGTGACGAGAGAAAACCATGCAGGGGAGCTTGTCCGGCTGAAAGAGCGGGGAAGCGCGTTGCAGATCGAATATGACGGCATCATCGCCAAATTGTGGGACGAATATGAGCTCACCCGGTCGGAGGCCCAGTCCCTGGCAAAGGAGATTGACAAGCAGGTAGGCCAAAAACGCCTGTCCGAAATCCGCTCCCGGATCAAGGCCTTGGGCTCTGCCAACGTAGGGGCCATTGAGGAATACAAAGAAGTTTCGGAGCGCTATCAGTTTATGAAGGCGCAGATTGATGACGTGGAAAAATCCAGGGAGGAGCTGACACGGCTCATCGGTACGCTGACAGAAGACATGCGCCGTCAGTTTATCAAAAGTTTTGAGGAGATTAACCGCAACTTCTCCCAGATATTCGTAGAGCTGTTCGGCGGAGGTAAGGCAAAGCTCAGCCTCGCCGATGAAAACGACGTGCTGGAATGCGGCATTGACATCTTTGTGCAGCCGCCGGGTAAGATTATCAAAAATCTGGCTGCCCTTTCCGGTGGAGAACAGGCATTTGTGGCGATCGCCATCTATTTCGCTATTCTCAAGGTCCGGCCCGCCCCCTTCTGTGTACTCGATGAGATTGAGGCGGCGTTGGATGACGTCAATGTGGCCAAGTACGCAGCCTATCTGCGGAGTATCTGCGACAGAACCCAGTTTATCCTCATCACCCACCGCAGGGGTACCATGGAAGAAGCGGATGTGCTCTATGGTGTTACCATGCAGGAGGAAGGCGTGTCCAAGCTGCTTTCCATCGACGTCAGCGAAATTGAGAATAAGCTGGGTATGAAGGCCAGCACTTAGCAAGAGGAAAGGAAGAATTGCCATGGGCTTTTTTGAAAAGATCAGCAAGGGACTGAAAAAGACAAAGGAGTCAGTCATCCGCCAGATGGATCAGATGTTTGGCTCTTTCACCAAGGTGGATGAGGAGCTCTTTGAAGAACTGGAAGAACTTCTGGTGATGGGTGATGTGGGGGTAAGAACCTCCGAGAAAATCTGCGACCAGCTCAGGGAAAAGGTAAAGGCGGAGAAGATCACCGATGCCGCCCAGGTCAAGGGCGCGCTCAAGGAGATCATCACCGAGATGCTTTCCGGCGGAGAGGAGCTTAACCTCCATTCCAAGCCGTCGGTGATTTTGGTCATCGGCGTCAACGGGGTAGGCAAGACCACCACCATCGGGAAGATGGCCGCCAACCTAAAGGACTCTGGAAAGAAGGTCCTCATGGTAGCGGCAGATACCTTCCGGGCTGCCGCCATCGATCAGCTGCAAATCTGGGCAGACCGGGCCGGAGTGGATATTGTCAAGCACGGCGAGGGTGCGGATCCGGCGGCTGTGGTCTATGACGGTATGCAGGCGGCCAAGGCCCGGGGTGTGGATGTGGTCATCTGCGACACGGCGGGCAGACTGCATAACAAGAAGAACCTGATGGATGAACTTGCTAAAATCTCCCGGGTTATCCACCGAGAGATCGGGGAGAATGATATGGAGGTTCTGCTGGTGCTGGATGCCACCACAGGCCAGAACGCGGTCAACCAGGCGCGTCAGTTTAAGGAGGCGGCAGGCCTTACTGGTATTGTGCTGACAAAACTGGACGGTACTGCCCGAGGCGGCGTGGTCATCTCGATCAAGGATGATTTGGGGATCCCCATCAAATATATCGGCGTGGGAGAGCAGATCGACGACCTGCAGCCCTTTGACGCCAAAGGATTTGTTGACGCTCTCTTTGATGAGGAGGAAACAGCATGAAGGTAGTGGTCGCCACCGGTAATATGGGCAAGCTCAAGGAATTTCAGCGGATCCTGGCCCCCTATGGAGTAGAGATTCTCTCTCAAAAAGAAGCGGGAGCGGACATTGAGGTGGAGGAGAATGGTACAACCTTTGAGGAAAACGCTTACCTCAAAGCGGCGGCCGTCTTTGCGGCAACCGGCATCCCGGCCATCGCCGATGACTCTGGCCTTGTCGTGGACGCCCTGGATGGAGCTCCCGGGGTTTATACCGCCCGGTATGCGGGCGAAGATGCCACCGACGACGAGAACATTCAGAAGCTGCTTTCCAATATGGAGGGGGTAAAGGAGCGTTCCGCCCGTTTTGTCTCCGCCATCTGCTATGTTTGGGACCAGGGAAAAAGCCTGACCACCCGCGGCGAGTGCGAGGGTACGGTTGGCTTTGAAAAAAGGGGAAATGGCGGTTTTGGCTACGACCCTATTTTTATGGTGGGGGAAAGAAGCTTTGCGGAGCTTTCCGCCAAGGAAAAAGATGATATCAGCCACAGAGGACGGGCTCTCCGCCAGTTTGTGGAGGAATTTGCCCAGCTGATGCGGCAAAAATAAAAGACTGACGGATCGACTATACGGCCTATCACAAATTTAAACAGAAGGAGTTTATCCATTGATTACCAGTAAACAAAGAGCCAAGCTCAGAAGCCTCGCAAACCCCATCGACACCATTTTACAGGTAGGCAAAGGCGGCATTGAAGAAAACCTGGTCATCCAGGTGGCCGATGCCTTAAAGGCTAGGGAGCTGATCAAAATGAGGGTGCTGGAAACGGCGCCGGTAGATGCCCGGGAAGCGGCCCAGATCCTGGCGGAAAAGACGAAATCCGATGTGGTGCAGGTCATCGGCACCCGTTTTGTGCTGTATAAGCGCAACGAAAAGAAACCGGTCATCGAGCTAAAATAGATAAAGTAAAAAAACGGGGGAAAGGATATGCGTATCGGCATTTTTGGGGGGACATTTAATCCTATCCACAAAGGGCATGTCCATATGGCCCGGGCTTTTTATCGAGAACTGGGTTTAGACCGGCTGCTGGTTATTCCCACCCATGTGCCGGTTCACAAGATGGCCGGCAATCTCATCAGCGGGGAGGAGCGGATGCAGCTTTGCCGGCTTGCTGTGCGGGATGACCCCAATTTTGAGGTCAGCGGTATTGAGGTGGAAAGCGAAGAAAAAAGCTATACCTATACGACGGTAAAAAAACTGCGGGCTCTGTATTCCACAGCTGAGTTTTTTCTGATTATGGGAAGCGATATGTTCCTTTCCTTTCACACCTGGTATCATTACCGGGATATTTTGCAGCAGGTAACCCTCTGCGCTGCAGCACGCAAAGATAAAGAACAGAATAACCTTGCCGCCTGTGCCCGGCAATTGACAGAAGAAGGTGGCAGATGCATTGTGCTGGATTTGGATGTGATTGAAATATCATCCACTCAGCTGCGGGAAAAAATCCGTCGGGGAGAAGATGTAAGCGGGTATCTAGACCCAGAGGTGGAAAGATATATCCGGGAAAAGAGGTTGTATCAAAATGGGACTTAAGACGGAAAATGAACAATATGTAAAACTTGCGAAAACAATGCTGGATGACTACAGGTACAACCATAGCCTCTGCGTCGCAAAAGAGGCTGTTCGTTTGGCAAAAATGTACGGAGCAAACCCTAAAAATGCCTATATTGCGGGGATTTTGCACGATATTTTAAAAAATACGCCCCTTCCGGAACAGTTGCAATGGATTAGAAAGTCTGGTATAATTTTTGACAACATTCAGCTGGCCTCTCCCCCCATCTGGCATGGGTTTGCGGCCAGCGTCTTCATCAAAGAAGAGCTTCATATTGAAGAAGAGGAGATTATCATGGCAGTCCGATATCATACTACCGGACGCGGTGGGATGTCCCTCATGGAAAAAGTGATTTATATGGCGGATATGACATCCGCTGACCGAAGCTATAAAGATGTCAATGCAATTAGAGAAATGGTGAACAAAAATCTGGATGAGGCTCTTTTTGAATCCATCCGGTTTTCTATATCAAATTTGTCAAAAAAACGCCTTCCCATTCCATTTGACACTGTCATGGCATACGACGAGCTTTGTGTCACACATCGGGAGGAATCAAATTGAACGATCTGAGAAAAAAGAGGAAAAAATCTGGTAGGAAAAAGACGGCGATTGCCGTCTGTATCCTTGTCGTTATCTGTGTTTTGGCAGTAGGCGCCGTTGCGCTAATGAAAAATTACCGCCCTTTTGAACAAAAACCTGAGACTACAGCTGACCCTAATGCCACCACCAGCAAGCCCTTGGAGAACTCTCCGGAGATTAAGGAGAAGAGTGTCAATGTGCTGGTATGTGGATTGGATGAGAGCGAAAGCCTCACCGACGTCATTATGCTGGTCAGCTTTGATATTGAGAACAAAAAGGCCCAGGTATTACAGATCCCTAGGGATTCTTTTGTAGGGGATGAGTATATCTCCTATAAGATTAATAGTGTCTATGGTCATCCTGACGCAGGTCAGACCAAAATTGGCGCTTTGATTGAGGTACTCAACGAGCAGTACAAGCTGCCTATCGACCATTATGTCACCGTCACCATTCCGGGCTTTAGGGACATTGTGGATTCCATGGGAGGAATTAAGATCAACATTCCTCAGCAGATTAACTATCTGCCAGGCAAGGTTCTCTATCCGGGGGAGCAGACCATCAACGGTGAGCAGGCAGAATGGTTTGTCCGCTATCGTGCCGGCTACGCCAATGCAGATATTGGCCGTATTGGCGCCCAAGAAATTTTTCTGCAGGCTCTGATGGATGCGGTCAAGGATAAGGGCCGCATGGAAATGGTGAGTATTCTGACCCAGAACATGGACAACATTACTACCGATATGTCCCTGTCCGAAATCATCGATTATGCCGGTGTGGGTTTTGAACTCAATTCCGATGATATTGAGTTCTATATAGTTCCCGGCGAGGGGGTCATGTACAATGGCTATGCCGTCTATGCGGTAGATGTTGAGGGTACGGCAGATATCCTCAATGAGCATTTTAGGGACTATACCGATAAAATTTCTGCTTCAGAGCTGGACATCCCGGAAGTGCCGCAGTACAATAATTATGAGGACTATAATACTGGCGATGGCAATGATAGTTATGGGTATGGAGATAACAGCCAAGGAGAAAGCGGCCAGGGAAGTTGGGACAATCAAACCGGTGAAGGAGATGGCTACTCTGAAAGCGACCCAGAGGAATCTGAAAGCTATGACAGTAGCAATGGCATTCCCTGGTGGAAAGCGTAGCCTAGCTGGATAAAGGAGGAACCAAATGGAACCTTTAGAGCTTACAAAAACAATCGCGAAAATCCTGGATAAGAAAAAGGCGTTGGACATTAAGGCGATTAAGATTAAAGACCTTTCTATTATCGCCGATTACTTTGTCATTGCCACTGGAACCAGTACCACACAGGTCAAATCCCTGGCGGATGAAGTGGAATACGAACTGACCAAGCTGGGACTGGAACCCAATAAGACAGAAGGATATCAGAGCTCCACATGGGTGGTACTTGATTACTATGATGTTATCGTCCATGTGTTCTGCGGGGAGCAGAGGGAATTTTATTCCTTGGAACGGTTGTGGGCCGATGGCCAGCCGGTAGACCTATCCGATGTTGTAACAGGATAACGTAAAGAAGGACAATTCCAGGTGTTCCGGAATTTTTCCGGAGCACCTGTCTGCGTAAAAATTACAAAGGAGTTGTAAAGGTTGAAATATGATTTTGCCAGCATAGAGAAAAAATGGCAGGACATTTGGGACAAGAACAATACATTCGCGGCCGTGAATGACTATACAAAGCCCAAATATTACGCTCTCGTGGAATTCCCCTATCCGTCGGGCCAGGGGCTGCATGTAGGCCATCCCCGCTCTTACACGGCGCTGGATATTGTGGCAAGAAAACGTCGGCTGCAAGGCTATAATGTGCTCTATCCTATGGGATGGGACGCTTTTGGTCTGCCTACCGAGAACTTTGCCATTAAAAATCACATCCATCCGGAAATTGTAACGAAAAATAACGTGGCTCGCTTTAAACAGCAGCTGAAGAGCCTGGGC
>CAJFSX010000010.1 GCA_904419775.1 Candidatus Pararuminococcus gallinarum
GGTAGCTCTTTCTCTTTGGAATAATGAAAACTGTTGCCAAATCGTTGCCACGGAGGGCATCAAGCCTTGGAAAACCCAGTAATCACGGGCTTTTTCTGGTCTCTGAAATCATTCCCACTCGATGGTTGCCGGGGGCTTGGAAGTAATATCGTAAACAATACGATTAATATTTCTTACCTCATTAACAATCCGGTTGGAGACTCGCTCTAATACATCATAGGGGATACGGGCCCAGTCAGCGGTCATGAAATCAGTAGTGGTAACACCGCGAAGAGCCAAGGTATAGTCGTAGGTACGGCCATCTCCCATGACACCCACAGAACGCATGGAGGTAAGAACAGCAAAATATTGATGGATGTCTCGATCCAATCCTGCTTTGGCGATTTCCTCACGGAAAATAGCATCGGCATCCTGAAGAATGGAAATTTTCTCCGGGGTGATTTCCCCAATGATCCGGATGGCAAGTCCAGGTCCTGGGAAGGGCTGACGCCAGACCAGATAGTCTGCCAGACCAAGTTCTGTGCCCAGAGCTCGGACTTCGTCTTTAAATAGCAAACGCAGAGGTTCAATAATTTCTTTAAAGTCGACATAGTCGGGAAGGCCACCAACATTGTGATGGCTTTTAATAACGGCGGCATCCCCAACACCAGATTCAATGACATCAGGATAGATGGTACCCTGTACCAGGTAATCTACCCGGCCAATTTTTTTGGCTTCATCTTCAAAGACACGGATAAACTCTTCTCCGATAATTTTCCGTTTTGTTTCCGGATCGCTGACACCGGCAAGCTTTCCAAGGAATCGCTCGCCTGCGTTGACCCGGACAAAATTGACGCCGCTGTTTGCAAAGGCTGCTTCAACTTCGTCGCCCTCATTTTTGCGCATGAGGCCGTGATCCACAAAAATACAGGTCAATTGGTTGCCCACAGCTTTTGCCAGCAGGGCCGCAGCAACGGAACTATCCACACCGCCCGAGAGAGCTAGCAACACCTTGCCGTCCCCAACCTTTTTCCGGATATCGGCAATGGCAGTCTTGGCATAGTCGCCCATGGTCCAGTCGCCTTTGGCTCCGCATACCTTGTAGAGGAAGTTGTGAAGCATTTGAATCCCGTTTTCTGTGTGAAGGACCTCAGGATGGAACTGCATACCATAAAATTTACGGGAGGGGTTTTCCATGGCAGCAGTGGGACAGGCATCGGTATAGGCTGTTGCAGTAAAGCCATCGGGAAGTTGAGAAATGTAATCGGTATGGCTCATCCAAGTTACACCTGTAGAGGGGAGATCCTGGAAGAGGGGACAGGAGGAATCAAAATGAGTGATAGTTTTGCCGTATTCCCGGCTATCCGGGGTCACAACCTTGCCGCCCAGCATATAGGCCATCAACTGGGTACCGTAGCAGATGCCCAGCATAGGGATGCCCAGTTCGAATAGACGAGGATCACATTGGGGAGAATCGTCCAGATATACGCTGTTGGGGCCGCCGGTAAAGACGATCCCGATGGGGGAAAGCTCCTTGATTTTTTCCAAGGGCATGGTGTAGGGATGCACTTCACAGTACACCGAACATTCGCGGATTCTTCTGGCGATCAATTGATTGTACTGTCCGCCAAAGTCCAGGATTAAAACCATTTCGTGTGTCATAAGCGTTCCCACGGTCTCCTTTATTTTAAAATTTTTTTAACTGATGATAGGTGGGGAGATGGAACAAGGATTTTAGCCATCAGAAAGTTGGTCAACAGACAGCCCTTGCGCTCTACCTGCTGCTCACGTACGACCCGGTAGCCCCGCGCCTCAAAAAACGGCTTTGCCGTAATGGAAGCGGCAACGGTGACGCAGTCACTTGGGGCGTGGGCCTCCAGATGATCACATAAAGCCTTGCCGATGCCCTGGCGCTGATAATCCTTGTGGACATACAGCCGATCCAGATAACCGGTGGCATCCATATCGGCAAATCCAACCAGGATGCCATCGGATATAGCAACCAGGCAGTTGTGCTGGGAAAGGGAGAGGTTCCATAAAACCGGATCCTCTTTGCCGTCAGCCCAGGCATCCAACTGCTGAGGCGTATAGTCCTTGGCATTTACGGTGTGGACGGTCTGAAAAAACAGTTGCAGTACAGCGCTGCAATCCTCCGGTCGGTACGATCTGATATACAACGCTGGCCCTCCATTCTTACGATAATTTCTATTTTGCCATGCTTTTGCACAAATTGCAAGGGATATGAAACAAAAGATGGCTGATGATACAAACAAAAAAACATGGCAAAAAAATTCATGTATCCTTTGGAAATATCGGCAGAAAATAATTGCAGGTATTCTCAAGAAAAAGCATTTGATTGAAACGGAGGTTCCACCAAAATGAGTCATAAAATGAAAAAACTCTGTGCCGTAGTGCTGGCCACACTGATGCTGGGAAGCAGTGTCTATGCCTCCAGCGATATCTGGTGGCCGGTAGCGGCTTCTGCGGAGGAAGAAGAGTGTACCATCACCTTTCGCAAAGGCGGCATCTATGAGCTTTCCCCAGTGGATCTGGAATACCGCCTGGGACTCGCCCAGGGAGACCTGAAGGGAATCACCATCACACAGCTGCCGGCTCAGGGCGATGGTATCCTGATGCTTTCTGATATAGAGGTCAAAGAGTTTGACTATATCCCCCGTGAAGAGATCCACAGCATGTATTTTGTCCCCATCCGGGATATTACCCAGGCTTCCTTTACCTTTATCCCCGAATGTACCAACCCCGTGGTAACAACCCTGAATATGAATTTCGCAGAAGAGGTTCAGGCGGCTCCCCAGGTAGCAGACCTGACATTTTCCACCATGTCGGGGGCTCTGCTTTCCAGCGCTTTTGACTGTTATCATGAGGACGCATCGGATCTGACCATCAAAATTACCCAGCAGCCCACCAAGGGAACGGTGACAGTGACTGGAACAACCTTTTCTTATGAACCCTTTCCGAGGGAGACGGGAAAAGACCGGTTTTCCTATTGTGCGGTGGACAGCCAGGGAAACTATTCTTCTGATGCGGTAGTGAATATCGACCTGGAAGAAGCAACCAAACTTCAGTTTGCAGATATGTCCAAAAATCCCTCCGAATACGCTGCGGTAAAACTAGCGCAGGCCGGGATAATGACGGGGGAAAGCTACGGCAGTGCGCAACTGTTCCATCCGGAGAGAAATGTCACCCGGGGAGAGCTGCTGCTCACCCTCCTTTCCGCCAAGGGTTATGACCAAGATCTGCCCCAATGTGTCAATACCAAGCTGCAAAACGACAGCGAAATCCCCATGTGGATGAAGCCCTATATTGAAAGGGCCATCGAAAAGGGCCTGATTACCGAGACCAGCTTTCAGCCGGACGGTATTCCCACCAATGCGGAGGCCGTGGTGATGATCAACCGAGCCTCTGGCGTAGAGAACGCTACCAATGTCAATCTGAAGGCAGCAGATGCCCAGGACATTCCGGATTGGGCCGCCCAGTCCTATAGGAATCTCAGTGCCAACCAGATGCTGGTTACCCATGACGGTAAGGTATATCCTACAGCACAACTCAATCGGGAGACTACAGCGGATCTGATCTGGGCACTATACCAGATGGAAAAACCAGAATAAAAGAAAAAGCGCAGAGCCTTAAGCTCTGCGCTTTTGATTGTTCACCATATTATCCTGCATCAGAACAGAAATTCTGGCCGAACACCCTGTCATAGGTCAACATATCAAGAAAATCGTCAGAATCCACCTGAACGTCTGCGGTGGGGGAGTAAACAGGCACGGTTTTCATATGCTCCAGCATACTAGAGACCAATTGTGTTTGAGGAAGATCAGCAACGTCAATAAGCAGGTAGGGCAGATAGAATGAAGAGACCTCTTCATCCGGCAGACAGCTGAAGTCGGCGTCATAATTGCTCCAGACCAGATAAGACTGCTGATAGATTTCGGCACTGTTGGCGTAATCAATGCCCGCATCCTGATAGGTGGTGTTGGAATGGGTAAACATGGGATAGTGATCCCCTACGAAAAATACAATGGTAGGCTCATCAGATTCCTTGAGCTGTTCTAAGAACTGCCCCAAAGCCCGGTCCGACTCACGAATGCCATCAAGATAGAGGGAAAATTCCGCGTCGCCTGTGCCGTTGCCGGAATAAGGCTGATGATTTTGCATGGTCGTGGTGAAGATGAGGCAGGGCTCATCGGTTTCGCTCAACTGTTTCTGAATTTGATTATAAAGTGTTTCATCGTTGATGTATTGATTGGCACCGTACCTTGTTTTTTCCACAGTCAGGTCATTTTCAAAATACATCTTGTCGAATCCAAAGGTGGAATAGATGTTTTTCCTGCCGTAGAAGGAGCTGGAAAAAGGATGGATGTAGTAAGATTTGTAACCACTGTCCTTATAAAAGCTGACAATGGAAGAATTATCTGTATCCTCCTTGAGCAGTTTTTGGGGTGCTACAGGGGTATTAAGACTTTTGACCGGCATGCCGGTGAGCAGTTCAAATTCTGTACGGACGGTATAGCCGCCAAAGGTGGGGACAACACAGGTGCCTCCGAAGCCCTCCTCCCGGGCCCTGTCAAAATTTTCATAAATGGTGGGGTCCACATCTAGCTGCTCCAGCCTCCGGAAGTCGGCAAAGGACTCGGACATAATCATCACCACATTGGGCTTCACATCGGAAACATCTTGGCTGGTATTTTGCACCAGCATGCTAGCCACAGTCTCCTGGCTGTAGCCCTGGGGGCGTGTAACGCGGGTGGACAAAAATTCAGCCGCAGACTGGGTGAAGTAGGGGATCAAGTTTGTCTCCTGGAATTGTTTGTCCGCCATAAACACATTGGCGGTGTTAGGTTCTTCCACATCGAAGAGATGGAAGAACCCCATGGCCATGGTAGGGGTGACAAAGAAAACGCAGACCATTGCAAAGGTAGCACAAAAGCTGAGCATCCGATATTTGAGCCGGACCTTGTTTTCCAGCCGGAAGAAATAGGCGGCAACCACATATCCTACCAACAGAAGGAAGGTGAGCACCAGATACCAGGTCAGGTGGATGTTGGCGAATTTGGCAATATCAGTGGCATTGGAGGTCATCTGCAAATCGGTGATGGTAAAATGGGTGCCGCTGACATCGTATTTGAAATATTCCACCCAAGAAATAATATAGAAAAGAAGGCCGGTAATGGCCATAGAGATAAAGGTCTTTTTAAATAAAAGAGAAACCAGGAGAAAAGCCACAGAAACAATGAAATAATCCAGCAGCAGAATATGAAGATTGTGTCCCATAAAGGAGAAGAGACTCCCCAGGCTCTGGATATGGTTCAGCTCTGTTGCAAGGGCGATGAAAAGGGGAAACAGGCCCACCATCAGCAGCCGTACCACAAATAAGAGATTGCACTCCCACCTGCCAATGTGAAAGGCCATTTTTTCCATTTTATCCAAAATCATGGTGATGTTCATCACACTTTCCGATTAGAGTTTCTATCCTATACTTTATCACGGATTTCTTAAGCAAATCTTACAGGGAACTTTAGTTTTTATGAATGATTTCTTTAGATCATCCGTCAGAAAAAGGAGGGATACCAGATGTGCAACTTGTTGCAAAACCGGCTAAAAAAATAAAGGAAATTTTCCTTTATTCATAATTATAGGGCATTCACCGGATTTTGCAAGTAAATCGGAAAGAAAAGGTAACAAAAAAGGATACAAAACTTATACGTTTTGCACCCCTTTTTGTGAAAATAGATAAAAAAAGAAAAGGTGGTAAGGCAATTTGCTAAAAATAATCATGGGAGGCTTTAAAAGACGGATTCTACCAGCTTACTGGCATTTTCGGGGGAATACCGCCATCGGGAAATGGTCCCCTCCTCGATAAAATAGCGCGGCTTTTCGGGAGAATATTTTGCGTCAAAGGCGTCGACGATGATCAGCTTTACCTTCATTTTTTCAGGGATCAGGCTTTTGATGTAAACGCTGGCGTGCTGCCCTGCGGCCACGTCATCCCGTGGCTCTGCAAGCCCTGCCAGATTGGGGGTCAATTCCACAAAGACGCCGTAATCCTCCACCGAACGGATGATCCCGGCAACCGTCTGACCGTTTTCAAACAGGGCTGCGTTTTCTTCCCAGGTGCCCAAAAGCTCCTTATGGCTCAGGGTAATCCGCCCGTTTTCGTCCACCGATCTGACGACTGCTTTGATGTCCTGGGAGACACGGAAACGGTCTTTGGGATGGGAAATACGAGAGACAGAGATAGCGTCGATGGGGATTAGGGAAGAGATGCCGCAGGCAATGTCCACAAAACAACCAAAAGGCTCCAAATGGGTGACCCGGGCATCAATGATGGTACCGGGGATCAGGGTGGGCAGGTATTCCTCCATACACCTTTGCTGAACCGCCCTTCGGGAAAGGAGCGCGTATGTACTCCCTGCTTCATCCTTTTCAAAGCCGGTGACAATAAAGCAAACTGGCTTATTGACCCGGGAGATCACCGCAATATCCCGGGTGGTGCCGTCACTGAGCCCCCAAGCTCCCTCATCCCGAGGGATGACGCCGCGCATGCATCCAAGGTCCACTGTCAAATTGTGGGCACTGTCACAGAGGATGACCCTTGCCTCTAGTACCCGTGATGACAGACAGGCCTCGTGAAGGGAAGCCTGGCTTTTCAGCGCCGCCCGGTTTTCGAAGGTATCGATGAGCCAGCCTTCTGGTTTGTAATCGTACATCTGTGCGACCTCCTTTTTATTGCACGAATTAGGATTTGCTGTTCTGCTCCGGAATCCTCCTATCCGGCAAACGGCAGAAAGAAACAAAGCGGCGCCAAGGTCCGCCTCCTCATTCACTCCGCTTTCATATATATGCAGCTTCCTTCTCCAAATATCCTGATTTTTTCTACAGCCGGACAGGGAGCAGGAGGAATTTGCACAGAAAATATTGCGGGGGCTTTGTTGTTTTGCTATAATACAAACTTGGAGTAATGTTGTTTTTCTGATGTTATCTGCCTTGGAGGTGTACAAGATGGATGTACGGGTAGGAGATACTCTGCTGATGAAAAAGGAGCATCCCTGCGGCGGAAAGGAATTTTTGGTGCTGCGTTCCGGTATGGACTTTCGTATCCGCTGCAAAAAGTGCGGCAGGGAAGTGATGGTGCCCCGGGTCAAGGTAGAAAAGAACATTAAAAAAATTGTGAGAGAGCCAAGTGAGGGGTAAGAGATAGACTATGTTTGAAAAGCTTAAAAATGTAGAAGACCGGTACGAAGAAATCAACAACCGCTTGATGGATCCCGCGGTGGTAAGTGACAACGAACAGTATAAAAACCTGATGAAGGAATACAAGAACCTGACCCCCATTGTGGAGAAATACCGGGAATACACCGGGGTAAAAAAGACTCTGGATGAAGCCAAATCCCTGCTGGACGAAGGCGGCATGGAAAAGGACTTCCGGGAGATGGTGGAGGAAGAGTATGCCGAGAGCAAGGAAAAGATCGAAACCATTTCCGAGGAGTTAAAGATCCTGCTGCTCCCCAAAGATCCTAACGATGAGAAAAACGTCATTGTGGAGATCCGAGGCGGCGCCGGCGGCGACGAGGCGGCACTGTTCGCCAACTCCCTTTACCGGATGTACACCATGTATGCGGAAAGCCGTCACTGGAAAAGTGAGGTACTCTCCGCCAATCCCACCGAGCTTGGGGGCTACAAGGAGATCAGCTTTTCCATCGAGGGAGAAGGAGCTTATTCCCGGCTGAAGTTTGAAAGCGGCGTCCACCGGGTCCAGAGGGTTCCCGAAACCGAGACCCAGGGCCGTATCCACACATCTACCGTCACAGTGGCGGTGCTTCCGGAGGTGGAGGATGTGGAAATCGACATCAATCCCGACGACCTGCAAATTGACGCCTTCCGGGCCGGCGGCGCCGGAGGGCAGCACGTCAACAAGACCTCTTCTGCCATCCGCATTACCCACCTGCCCACCGGGTTGGTGGTGGAGTGCCAGGATGAGCGCAGCCAGTTTAAGAATAAGGATAAAGCCATGAAGATCCTTCGCTCCCGGCTTTATGAAAAGGCTCAGAGCGAGCAGAATGAAAAGATCGCTTCGGAGCGGAAGCTCCAGGTGGGCACCGGTGACAGAAGCGAGCGGATCCGCACCTACAACTATCCCCAGGGCCGGGTGACGGATCACCGCATCGGTTTGACACTGTATAAGATTGAATCCATCCTCAACGGAGATTTGGACGAATTGCTTGACGCTCTGATCACCTTTGACCAGGCCGAGAAGCTCCAGGCCCAGGGCGAAGAATAGGGGAATAACCGAAATGAATACGCAAATACTCCCCATAGAGGATCCGGGAAAGGACGAAAGCTATGTGCGCCGGGCGGCGGAGATCCTCCGCGCTGGGGGCCTAGTCATCATCCCCACCGAGACGGTTTATGGGTTGGCGGCAAATGCCTTGGATGGAAGCGTAGTCCGCCGTATCTATGAGGCAAAAGGCCGCCCTTCTGACAATCCATTGATTGTCCATGTCAGCAATATGGAGATGATTCCCCCTTTGGTGGAGGACTTTCCTGACGGGGCGCGGCGTTTGGCCGAGGCCTATTGGCCGGGCCCTCTGACCATCATTGTCAGAAAGAGCGGGCGCATTCCCCCAGAGACTTCTGGGGGACTTGATACGGTGGCCATTCGCATGCCTTCTCATCCAGTGGCAAGGGCCATTATTGAGACGGCAGGAATTCCTCTGGCGGCTCCGTCGGCCAACCTTTCCGGCAAGCCCAGTCCCACCAATGCCCGCCGGTGCATCGAGGATATGATGGGCCGGGTAGACGCCATTGTGGACAGCGGCAGTTGCCAGGTAGGGGTGGAATCCACCGTGATCACCCTGGCGGAGGGAAAGCCGCGGCTTCTGCGGCCGGGGGGGATTACCTTAGAGCAGCTGGAAGCTGTGCTGGGGCAGGTAGAGGTGGATCCGGCGGTGCTTCACAAACTGTCCGCCGGGGCGAAGGCCAGTTCTCCAGGCATGAAATACAAACACTACGCGCCTAAGGCCCATGTCATCCTGGTGGAGGGAAGCCTGCAACAGTTTGCAGAATATGTGAAAACCCATCAACAGGGAAAGACGGCTGCCCTTTGTTTTGACGGGGAGGAAGCATACCTTTCGGTAAGGGCTTTCTCTTACGGCAAAAAAGAAGACGCCGCCACCCAGGCGGCCCGGCTTTTTGACAAACTACGGGAGCTGGATGACGCGGGGGAGGAGACAGTCTACGCCCGCTGCCCTGACAAAGAAGGGGTGGGCTTGGCGGTGTATAATCGGCTGATTAGAGCCGCAGGGTTTGAGGTGATCAAGCTGTGAGCTTTGTTTTAGGCCTGACCGGCCAGACTGGCGCTGGTAAATCCACCGTATCCGAGACCCTGCGCCAGGAAGGAATTGCTGTAATCGACGCGGATTTGGTGGCAAGGCAGGTAGTCTTGCCTGGGATGCCGGTCCTGGTGCGGCTGCGGGAAACCTTTGGCGAGGAGATTATCCGAGAGGGTGCCCTGGACCGAAAAAAGCTGGGCGGTATCGTCTTTGCCGATCCGGAAAGGCTGAGAACCCTCAATGAGATTATGCTTCCCGTGATCTGTGAGGAGATAAAGCGGCAGATGGCGCAGCTCTTTTCTCAGGGCAGGGATGTGGTGGTCCTGGATGCCCCCACCCTTTTTGAGAGCGGGGCGGATCAGATGTGTCAGGAAATCTGCGCTGTCATTGCTCCGGAGGAGGACCGTTGCCGGCGGATTATGGCCCGGGATGGGTTGAGCTATGAGCAGGCTATGGACAGGATTCATAGCCAGCCGGGAGACGATTTCTTTTATGAACACTGCCATATCATCATCGAAAACAGCGGCAGCCTTCAGGAACTTTATAAAAGCGCTGAAAAGCTTGCCCAAATGCTAAAGCTGAAAGGAAGACTATGCCAAGACGAATCAAACAGATCTCTCAACGATCAAAGATCTTCTGGATTGTAGCGGTTTTGCTGGTGCTGGCTGTTGTATTGACCTCCCTGTTCTTTGTGGCCAGGGATAAATATTACGAGATAGCCTATCCTTTAAAATATACGGATATTATCGACAAGTATGCCCAGCAAAACAATTTGCCCCGTGCCCTTGTCTATGCTGTAGTGCGCTGTGAAAGTGGTTTTGATCCCGAGGCTGTCTCCTCTATTGGAGCCAGGGGACTCATGCAGCTGACAGAGGAAACTTTTGATTGGGTGGGCTACCGGATGGGAGACGACCGGGATCTTACTTACGACGACATGTTTAATCCTGAATACAATGTGGAATATGGAACCTTCCTTCTGCGCACCCTATTGGATGAGTATGAAACCATCGACAACGCCTTGTGCGGCTATCATGCGGGATGGGGGAGCATCCGCCAGTGGCTGAATGACCCCCAATATTCCAGCGATGGGAAAAATATCGACCACATTCCCTATGGAGATACATCCAGTTATGTAGCAAAGGTCAAAAAGACCATGGAAAAATATAAAGAGCTCTATGATATGAACGAGGAGGTAAGTACCGATGAAAAATGAGAAAACCGCAGGCCAGCTTCTCCAGGAGCAGCTCTGCGAAAAACCAAAAAACAGCTATGAAATCATGAGCCAGGAGGATCTTCAGAAAGCAGAGTCCTTCTGTGAAGATTATAAGGTATTCCTAGACCGGGCCAAAACCGAACGGGAAGCTGTGGAGGCCATTATCGGGATGCTAAAGGGCGCTGGCTATGAGGAATTTGTCCTTGGGAAAAAATATGCCCCTGGGGACAAGGTCTACTATAACAACCGGGGCAAGGCCCTCATCTGCGCCACCCTGGGTACGGAGCCATTGGAACAGGGCGTATACATCGCCGCCTCCCACATTGACTCCCCCCGGCTGGATTTAAAGCCCCGTCCGGTCTATGAGGACACCGAGCTCGCCCTCTTTAAGACCCACTATTACGGCGGCATCAAAAAGTACCAGTGGACCGCCATCCCCTTGGCTCTCCACGGCGTGGTGATCAAACGGGACGGGGAGACGGTGAAGGTCAATATCGGTGAGGACGAGCAGGACCCAATTTTCTGCGTCACCGACCTTCTGCCCCACCTGGCCACCGAACAGAGCAAACGGACCTTGGCGGAAGGGGTCAAGGGGGAGGAGCTGAATATCCTCATCGGCAGCCGTCCCTTTAAGGACGACAAGGCCAGCGAAAAGGTAAAGCTGAATATCCTCTCCATCCTCCACGAGAAATACGGCATGGTGGAAAGCGATTTTCTTTCCGCGGAACTGGTGCTGGTGCCGGCATTTAAAGCCAAAGACCTGGGCCTTGATCGGAGCATGATCGGCGCTTACGGTCATGACGACCGGGTTTGCGCCTACACTTCTCTTATGGCAACCCTTCACTGCAAGGCGCCCAAGAAGACCTCTGTTGTCATCTTCGCCGACAAGGAGGAGACGGGCAGCGAGGGAAACACAGGACTGGATTCCCGCTTCCTGGAATACTTCATCAGCGATCTGGCAGCCCCCTATAGTGTGGAGGGGAGAACAGTGCTGCAAAATTCCATGTGCCTGTCTGCGGATGTCAATGTAGCCTTTGATCCCACCTTCCCTGACGTGGTGGAGAGAAGAAATACCGCATATCTCAATTACGGTGTTGTAGTGACCAAATATACCGGCGCCCGGGGCAAAAGCTCCACCAGCGATGCCTCAGCCGAATTTATGGGACGGGTCCGCTCTGTATTGGATGGGGCCGGTGTGGTATGGCAGACCGGTGAGCTTGGCAAGGTGGATTTTGGCGGCGGCGGCACCGTGGCCAAATACATTGCCGGCCTTTCGGTCGATGTCGTGGATGTAGGTGTTCCTGTCCTCTCTATGCATGCACCCTTTGAGGTTGTGGCAAAAAATGATGTATATAATACCTATCGGGCCTTCTATGAATTTTTAAATCAATAAGCTTGGACGGCAAAAATAGGAGGCCGGCGTCGGTGCCCGCCGACGCCGGCCTCCTATTTCTATGGGGTTTAGAATGGGAAAGGGAGTCTGACGTGATTTCTGTATTGTTCTTTATGGCTGTGGGCATGTTTGTTGGAGCCAAGCTGTTTCCAGCTAAGCTGCAAAAGGCCAACAGCATCATCCAGCAGGCCTGTGTATTCCTGCTCATCTTTTCCATGGGGATATCCCTAGGCAGCGGTCCTACCTTTTGGGAGGATCTAAAGAGTGTGGGCTGGGAGTCGGCGGTTTTTGCTCTCGCGACCATTGGAGGGAGCATTCTATTCGTGGCACTGCTGACCCGGCACGTTTCCGGGAATGCAGGAGAAGACCAGCAGGATTCCAAAGAAGAGGCGGAAGAAAGATAGAGGATGGAAGAAAATGACCATATTGTTTGCCATCATCAGCCTTGTTGCGGGAGTTAGTGTAGGGCAGTTTATTCCAGAAAGTGCGGTGGGAATCATCGACAGGGCGTCAGACGCGCTTTTAAATCTGCTGCTGCTTTCGGTGGGCATTACGGTAGGCGCCAACAAGCTGGTTTTCAAAAAGCTTAAGGAATTTAACCTAAGGATCCTTTACATACCTTTGGGGATTGTGGTGGGATCCCTGCTGTTCGGCAGTATCGCCGGCGTGCTCATGGGAATGCCGCTGCACACCTCAGCCGCCATTTCTTCGGGACTAGGATGGTACAGCCTTTCCGGTATTATGATGCAGGATCTGGCAGGCGCACAGATTGGAACTATGACCTTTCTCAGCAATGTATTCCGGGAGATATTTTCTTTTGTTTTGATTCCTCTCATCGCTACTCGGTTCGGACCTTATACGGCCATCGCACCTGCGGCGGCTACCAGTGAGGATACCACCCTGCCTATTTTGATGAAATACACCAGTGAGGAGGTAGCAGTGGTTGCCGTCCTCAACGGCGTTATCTGCTCTATTGCAGTGCCCATTCTTATCCCCCTTACCTTCCATCTGCTGCCATAAAAGACTTCTTGTATTTCTCTCTGCTTTGCGCTATGCTTATAGATACAGACCGGATCTCATTGACAAGTTTGGCAGAGAAGAGGAGGATTTCTATGGTAGTCAAAGCGGCAGAGATGAAGAAGGAAACCCGTAGCGCCTGGCGGGGCGGAGACGGTGCGATTGATTGCAGGCATCTGGCACCCCAGGGCAATCCGCCTAAGTGGCGTTTTGCGGCTGTATTGGAATTTGATCCTGGTGATTCTATCGGGGAACATGTCCACAGCGGTGAAACGGAGCTGTATTATATCATGGAAGGCACAGGGACAGTGTGGGATAACGGAGCCCCTGTGGAGGTAGGTCCGGGCGACGCCATTTTTACTGGAGGCGGCGCGGCTCACTCCATCAAAAACACAGGGGAAGGTGTAATGCGCCTATTGGCTCTGGTTGTGCAGGAATAAAAGCTACACGAAAGAATTAGATGAAAACATAAAAAAGGAACGCTTTTGCGTTCCTTTTTTTGTTTCGTTGGATGGCAAAACACGCCAAAATGTCCTTGACATCGGCTTCTTGCTATTATATAATAATATACTGTATCAAAATGGCTATACGCGCCCTAATCACAAAGTATTATAGCACAGGATACAAAGGATTTCAATACGAATCAGCAAATCTGACAGAAAGATATGGGGCTTCCTGTTTGGTTTGTATAAAAAGGTTGGCAAATAGACGAATGGAGTGTGAGCCTATGGTGAATGTCAAGCCGGTGCAACTCGGAAAGACGACCCGCATGAGTTTTGCTAGGATCAATGAGGTCCTGGACATGCCCAATCTGATCGAGGTGCAGAAGAATTCCTACAGATGGTTCCTGGAAGAAGGGTTGAAGGAAGTATTTCGTGATATTTCCGCAATCACGGATTATACCGGTAACCTGGTTCTGGATTTTATCGACTACCGCTTGGATGACAAACCAAAGTACTCGGTGGAAGAGTGCAAGGAGAGAGATGTAACCTACGCCGCACCTCTGCGGGTCCGCGCCCGCCTGCTCAATAAGGAGACAGGCGAGGTCAAGGAGCAGGAAATCTTTATGGGAGATTTCCCCATCATGACCGAAAGCGGTACCTTCATCATCAACGGCGCCGAGCGTGTTATTGTTTCTCAGTTAGTCCGTTCTCCGGGCATCTACTACGGTATGACCTATGACAAGACGGGCAAAAAGCTGTTCACCTCCACCGTCATCCCGAACCGGGGCGCGTGGCTAGAATATGAGACTGACTCCAACGATATCTTCTATGTCAGAATCGATAAGAATAGAAAGATCCCTGTCACCACCTTTATCCGGGCTCTGGGTCTGGGCAGCGATCAGGAAATTCTGGACTTTTTCGGCGAGGATGAGCGCATCCTGGCCACCATCCAGAAGGATGCCACCAAGAATATGGAAGAGGCGCTTCTGGAGGTATACCGGCGGCTGCGTCCTGGTGAGCCTCCCACAGTGGAAAGCGCCCAGTCCCATATTGACGCGCTGTTCTTCGATCCCCGTAGATATGACCTGTCCAGAGTAGGACGTTATAAATACAATAAGAAGCTGGCGATTTCCGCCCGAATTGCAGGCCGGAAACTGGCGGCTGTTGTTGTCAACCCATTGACCGGTGAGATCATGGGAGAGGAAGGGGAAATCCTCACCCGTGAAAAGGCTTTGGCCATTGAAAAGGCCGGCGTGGATACCGCCTATATTGATGTGGAGGGCACTGTAGTCAAGGTCATCTCCAACGGTATGGTGGATTTAAACGACTATTTCCCCGATGTGGATGCCAAGGCATTGGGCATCAATGAAAAGGTCCGTTTCTGCGTAGTCCAGGAGATCCTGGAGCAGAACTTGGAAGGCGACGCACTGAATGATATGATCGTCTCCCGGGCTGATGACCTTATTCCGAAACATATTATTAAAGCAGATATTCTTGCTTCTATCAACTATATCAACAATCTGGCGATGGAAGTGGGAAAAATCGACGACATCGACCATCTGGGTAACCGCCGTATCCGCAGCGTGGGTGAGCTTTTGCAAAACCAGTTCCGCATTGGTTTTTCCAGAATGGAGCGCGTTATCCGTGAGCGGATGACCATCCAGGCCCAGGATATGGATGTCATCACCCCCCAGGCGCTGATCAATATCCGCCCGGTGGTGGCCGCCATCAAGGAGTTCTTCGGATCTTCGCCCCTTTCCCAGTTTATGGATCAGACCAACCCCTTGGCGGAACTGACCCATAAGCGCCGTCTTTCCGCGTTGGGCCCTGGCGGTCTTTCCCGTGACCGTGCCGGATTTGAGGTCCGTGACGTGCACTACAGCCACTACGGCCGTATGTGCCCCATTGAGACCCCAGAAGGTCCTAACATCGGTTTGATCTCCTATCTTGCAACCTTTGCAAAGATCAATGAATACGGCTTTGTAGAAGCGCCTTATCGCCGGGTGGATAAGGAAACCGGCGTCATCCTGGACGAGGTAGTCTATATGACCGCCGATGTGGAGGATGATTATATTGTCGCCCAGGCCAACGAGCCTATTGACGAAAATGGACGCTTTGTGAGACCCAGAGTTAACGCCCGTTACCGGGATGAGATCATCGAGGTAGAGCGGGAGCGGGTAGACTTCATGGATGTTTCCCCCAAAATGGTCGTCTCTGTAGCGACAGCCATGATCCCCTTCCTGGAAAACGACGACGCCAACCGCGCTCTGATGGGCTCCAACATGCAGCGGCAGGCTGTGCCGCTTCTCAAAACCCAGTCCCCCATCGTAGGCACTGGCATGGAGTATAAGGCTGCTGTGGATTCCGGCGTTGTGGTGCTTTCCAAACACGACGGCGTGGTGGAGCGTGTTTCCGCCGACGAAGTAGTCATCCGCACCGACGACGGAGAACTGCATCCCTACCACCTGATTAAGTTCCTCCGCTCTAACCAAGGCACCTGCACCAACCAGCGTCCCATTGTGAACCGCGGTGAGCGTGTCAAGGTAGGCCAGGTCATCGCTGACGGCCCTGCTACCTGCAACGGCGAGATCAGCTTGGGTAAAAATGTTCTCATCGGCTTTATGACCTGGGAGGGTTACAACTACGAGGACGCAGTCCTCATCAATGAAAAAATTGTACGGGATGATGTGTTTACATCCATCCACATTGAAGAATATGAAATCGAGGCCAGAGACACCAAGCTCGGGCCTGAGGAAATCACCCGGGATATCCCCAACGTGGGCGAGGATGCCCTTAAAGATCTTAACGACATGGGTATCATCCGGGTAGGCGCCGAGGTGCGCGCCGGAGATATTCTGGTGGGTAAGGTTACCCCCAAGGGAGAGACAGAGCTTACCGCCGAAGAACGCCTGCTCCGCGCTATCTTTGGCGAGAAGGCGAGAGAGGTTAGGGATACCTCCCTCCGTGTTCCCCACGGCGAATATGGTATTGTGGTGGATGTCAAAGTCTTTACCCGTGAAAATTCCGACGAACTTTCTCCTGGTGTCAACATGGTAGTCCGCTGCTATATCGCTCAGAAGAGAAAGATTTCTGTCGGCGACAAGATGGCTGGACGTCATGGTAACAAGGGTGTTGTTTCCCGTATCCTTCCTCAGGAGGATATGCCTTTCCTGCCCGACGGCACACCGTTGGATATCGTCCTGAATCCTCTGGGCGTTCCGTCCCGTATGAACATTGGACAGGTACTGGAAGTCCATCTGGGTTATGCCGCCGCCGCTTTGGGCTGGAAGGTCATGACGCCGGTCTTTGACGGCGCTCACGAGGCGGATATCCGCGACTGCCTGAGAGAGGCGGGACTGAGAGAAGACGGAAAGACCATTCTCTATGATGGCCGGACCGGTGAGCCTTTTGACAACCCAGTTACCGTCGGATATATGTACTTCTTAAAACTGCATCACCTGGTTGACGATAAAATCCATGCCCGTTCTACCGGCCCCTACAGCCTGGTTACCCAGCAGCCGTTGGGTGGTAAAGCCCAGTTTGGTGGTCAGCGTTTCGGTGAGATGGAAGTTTGGGCTCTGGAGGCTTACGGCGCAGCCTATACCCTCCAGGAGATTCTGACGGTGAAGTCCGACGACGTGGTGGGACGTGTCAAGACCTACGAAGCCATTGTCAAGGGCCAGAACGTGCCCAAGCCCGGTATTCCTGAATCCTTCAAGGTGCTTATTAAGGAGCTGCAGTCTCTCTGTCTGGATGTCAAGGTTCTTGACGCCAACAACGAGGAGATTGACCTGAAACAGTCCTTTGACGACGATGAGGATATGGGCCTTGCTCCGGTGGAGGAGCCCTCTACCTTTGAGAATCAGGAAGTGGAAGTCGAGGAGGACATGGACGGCTACGCTGTGGAAGAGCCGGAAATCGACGAGATTGACGACGAGGCGGTTTTCAATGCGCTGGATATGTTTGATCTCGACGACGGCGATGATGTGGTCGATGTGGAAAACGACCTGGGCGTAGACATTGCGGATTTGGATGACGAAAATCTATAAGGGGGTCGCAATATGGAATTTAACGTATTCGAATCGATAAAGATCGGGCTGGCGTCTCCGGATCAGATCAGGGAATGGTCTTATGGAGAGGTTAAAAAGCCGGAAACGATCAACTATCGTACACTGAAGCCAGAGCGCGACGGCCTCTTCTGTGAACGTATCTTCGGGCCCCAGAAGGACTGGGAGTGCCACTGCGGTAAGTACAAGCGCCTGCGCTATAAAGGGAAAATTTGTGAGCGCTGCGGTGTTGAGGTCACCCGTTCCAAAGTCCGTCGTGAGCGGATGGGCCATATTGAATTGGCGGCCCCGGCTTCCCACATCTGGTATTTTAAGGGAATCCCTTCCCGGATGGGCCTGATTTTGGACCTGTCCCCCCGATTCCTTGAAAAGGTACTTTACTTTGCACAGTATATTGTCATTGATCCCGGCGCGACTCCCCTGGAGAAAAAACAGCTGCTCTCCGAAAAAGAGTACCGTGATATGCGGGAAAAATACGAAGATGAGTTTAAGGCGGGGATGGGCGCTGAGGCCATCAAAGAGCTGCTGGCAGAAATTGATTTGGAGGAACTTTCCAAAGAGCTGAAGGATGAGCTGGAGGGCGCTTCCGGACAAAAACGGGTGCGTATCCTCAAAAGGCTGGAAGTGGTGGAATCTTTCCGTCTGTCCGGCAACCGCCCGGAGTGGATGATCATCGATGTCGTACCGGTCATCCCGCCGGATATTCGTCCCATGGTGCAGCTGGATGGCGGCCGTTTCGCCACCTCCGACCTCAACGATCTGTACCGCCGTGTTATCAATAGAAACAACCGTTTAAAACGGCTTTTGGAGCTGGGCGCTCCTGATATCATTGTCCGCAACGAGAAGCGGATGCTTCAGGAAGCGGTGGACGCGCTGATCGACAACGGCCGCCGGGGACGTCCGGTGACCGGCCCCAACAACCGGCCGCTGAAATCCCTCAGCGATATGCTTAAGGGTAAACAGGGACGTTTCCGCCAGAACCTGCTGGGCAAACGTGTTGACTATTCCGGACGTTCGGTTATCGTCGTCGGCCCGGAGCTGAAGATGTATCAGTGCGGCCTGCCCAAAGAGATGGCGCTGGAGCTCTTCAAGCCCTTTGTCATGAAGCGCCTGGTGGAAACCGGCGCCGCCGGTAACATCAAGAGCGCTAGAAAAATGGTGGAGAGGGCAAAGGGCCCTGTTTGGGACGCGCTGGAAACCGTGATCAAAGATCATCCCGTGCTTCTCAACCGCGCGCCGACCCTGCACCGACTGGGAATCCAGGCATTTGAGCCGGTGCTGGTCGAGGGCCGCGCTTTGAAGCTCCATCCGCTGGTGTGTACCGCCTACAACGCCGACTTTGACGGCGACCAGATGGCTGTTCACGTTCCCTTGTCCGCAGAGGCACAGGCCGAGGCCCGCTTCCTTATGCTGGCCGCCAACAACCTGCTCAAGCCCTCCGATGGACGTCCCGTTACCGTGCCTACCCAGGACATGGTGCTCGGTTCCTACTACCTGACCTTGGTGAAGGATGGCGAGCCGGGAGAAGGCAAGGTATTCCGGGATGTGAACGAGGCGCTGATGGCCTATCAGGAAGGCGTGGTTGGGCTCCATGCCCCCATCCGGGTGCGGATGACCAAAGAGCTGGGCGGCAAGAAGATGTCCAAACTCATCGATGTTACGGTGGGACGGCTGATCTTCAACGAGCCCATTCCTCAGGACCTGGGCTATGTGGATCGCTCCAATTCGGAAAACCTCTTTAATTTGGAAGTATCCTTCCTGGTTGGTAAAAAACAGCTGGGACAGATCATTGAAAAGTGTATAAAAGTCCACGGAACGGCAAAAACTGCTGAGGTACTGGATAAAATTAAGGCCCAGGGCTTTAAGTATTCTACCCGCGGCGCTATTACTGTGGCTGTCTGCGACGCGGTGATTCCGCCCCAGAAAAAAGAACTGCTGGCGGCGGCGGAAGAGAATATCGAAAAGATTACCCGTCAATATAAACGCGGCCTGATTTCCAACGATGAGCGTTATAACCAGGTGATCAAGACCTGGGATGAGACCACCAAGAAGGTGTCCGACGCACTGACTGAGAACCTGGATCAGTATAACCCCATCTTTATGATGGCAGACTCCGGCGCTCGTGGTTCCATCAACCAGATCCGTCAGCTGGCCGGTATGCGCGGACTCATCGCCAACACCTCAGGTACTACCATTGAGATTCCTATCCGCGCTAACTACCGTGAAGGCCTCAACATCTTGGAGTACTTCATCTCCTCTCGTGGCGCCCGTAAGGGACTGGCCGATACAGCACTGCGTACCGCTGACTCCGGTTACCTGACCCGTAGGCTTGTCGATGTCTCCCAGGATGTGATCATCCGCCAGGATGACTGCGGCACCCATGAGGGCATTTGGGTATCCGATATCAAGGACGGCAGCGAGATGATCGAGCCTATGACCGAGCGTCTCATCGGACGGTATGTGGCTGATGATGTGATCGATCCCAACACCGGCGAAGTGCTGGTAACCAGGGATAAGATGATGGACGACGCCGATGCCGCGAAGATTGCAGCGGCAGGCATCACCCGTCTGAAGATCCGGTCCATCCTCAACTGCGAGTCCAAGCACGGCGTCTGCGCCAAGTGCTACGGAGCTAACCTGGCCAATGGCAATCCCGTGGCGGTGGGCGAGTCCGTCGGTATCATCGCGGCTCAGTCCATCGGTGAACCGGGTACCCAGCTGACCATGCGTACCTTCCACACCGGCGGTATCGCATCGGCAGAGGATATTACCCAAGGTTTGCCCCGTGTTGAAGAGCTCTTCGAGGGAAGAAAGCCCAAGCATCTGGCCATCATCTCCGAAATCGGCGGTGAGGTCCGGATGGAAGAAATTAAGAAAAACCGCCATGTGGTGGTCTTTAATAAAGAAACCGGCGATGAAAAGAGCTATTTGATCCCCTTTGGTTCCCGCCTGCGGGTCCAGGAGGGCGATGTGATAGAAGCCGGCGACATGCTCACAGAGGGTTCTGTCAATCCTCATGACGTTCTGGCCATCAAAGGTGCCCTGGCTGTTCAGGATTACCTGATCCAGGAAGTCCAGCGGGTTTACCGGATGCAGGGTGTTGACATCAATGATAAACACATTGAGGTTATCGTCCGTCAGATGATGAGAAAGGTCCGGGTGGATGAAGCGGGTAGCACCGGCCTGTTGCCTGGCTCCTTGGTTGACAAGACCGAGTTGATCGCGGAAAACCGCAAGATCGACGAGAGGATCGCTGCTGGGGAAGAGGGACTGGAAAAGGCCACCTATATCCCAGTGCTGCTGGGTATTACCAAGGCATCCCTGGCCACCGACTCCTTCCTGTCCGCCGCCTCCTTCCAGGAGACGACCCGGGTGCTCACCGAAGCCGCCATCAAGGGCAAGGTGGATCCTCTGCTGGGACTCAAAGAAAACGTCATCATCGGCAAGCTGATCCCCGCGGGTACCGGCATGAACTGCTACAGCAATGTACAGGTAGTTCCTGCAGGAGAGGTATTGACAACGCCCCAGGAATGATGATAAACTATATACTTGTGTGAAACAGCCAGAATCTGCTGTTTTATCCCACTTTCTGTTGCCTAGGAAGGGGAGAAATCCCCTTTCTTGACATACATTCCGGGTTTTCCCGACAACAAAGTAAGGAGGTGCGATATGCCAACCTTTAACCAGCTCGTACGCAAAGGTAGAGAGGTGGTCGAGAAAAAATCCACAGCTCCGGCTCTTTTGAAGGGTTACAACTCCAAAAAGCGCGTTGCTATCGATCAGAACTCTCCGCAAAAACGTGGTGTTTGTACTGCAATCAGAACACAGACCCCGAAGAAGCCGAACTCTGCGCTTCGTAAAGTTGCCAGGGTTAAGCTTTCCAACGGCATGGAGGCGACAGCTTACATTCCGGGAATCGGCCACAATCTGCAGGAACACAGCGTTGTGCTGATCCGTGGCGGACGTGTTAAGGACCTGCCTGGTGTGCGTTACCACATCATCCGCGGTACTCTGGATGCCCAGGGTGTTGCCAAGAGAATGCAGGGCCGCTCCAAATATGGTGCGAAACGTCCGAAAGCTGGTGCCGCAAAGAAATAATTCTTCCATAGTTTTATTGAAACTAGAGCTGCTGATGCGGCGTTTATGTATAAATAAACACCGGCCGCATTGGCACCGCGGAAGTTTTGTCGCTTTCGAGTACCGATGATATCATAATGTGAAGGAGGGAAGCGAAGTGCCAAGAAGAGGTCGTGTCGCAAAACGTGACGTTTTGCCAGATCCGCTTTACAATTCCAAACTGGTGACCAGACTCATCAACAACATCATGCTGGATGGCAAAAAGGGTGTGGCCCAGAAGATTGTATACGGTGCATTCGATATTGTTAAGGAAAAAACCGGGAAAGATCCCCTGGAGGCTTTTGAGCAGGCCATGGAGAACATCATGCCTGTCCTGGAGGTCAAGGCCCGCCGTGTCGGTGGTGCTACCTATCAGGTGCCCATGGAGGTTCGGCCTGAGCGTCGTCAGACTTTGGGCCTGCGCTGGATTACCAGTTATTCCCGCGCCCGTAATGAAAAGACCATGAAAGAGCGCCTTGCCGGCGAGATCATGGATGCCCTTAACAGCACCGGTGGAGCTGTCAAAAAACGCGAAGATACCCACAAGATGGCAGAGGCCAACAGAGCATTTGCCCATTACAGATGGTAGTTCGTTATCCAACACAGCGGTTTTGCTGCTGTTTTTCTGGACGGATCCGACAGGTTTTTTCCTGCCGGATAGCCGTCTATCTGTCGGAATTTCTGACAGCATATCAATTTGAGGAACAAAGGTAAGTTCCAAGTCGTTTGTTACTGAAGGAGGAGACTATGCCAAGAGATGTCGCTTTAGAGCAAACTCGTAATATCGGCATAATGGCTCACATCGACGCGGGTAAAACCACCACCACCGAGCGTATCCTGTTCTATACCGGTATCAACCATAAGATTGGTGAGACCCATGACGGAAGCGCTACCATGGACTGGATGGCCCAGGAGCAGGAGAGAGGTATTACCATTACCTCTGCTGCTACTACCGCGTATTGGAAAGGCCATAGAATCAACATTATCGACACTCCGGGACACGTTGACTTCACTGTTGAGGTAGAACGCTCCCTGCGTGTCCTCGACGGCTCCGTCACAGTTTTCTGCGCAAAAGGCGGCGTTGAGCCTCAGTCTGAAACCGTTTGGCGCCAGGCGAATAAATACCATGTGCCCCGTATGGCATATATCAATAAGATGGACATTATGGGTGCTGACTTCTACCATGTTATCGACATGATGAAGGGACGCCTCAAATGTAAACCCCTTCCCATCCAGCTTCCCATTGGTTCGGAGCAGTTCTTTAAGGGCATCATCGACCTGTTGGAGATGAAAGCCTATGTCTACTACGACGATCTGGGAAAAGATATCCGGATAGAGGATATCCCCGAGGATATGGTGGAGAAGGCAGAGCAGTACCATTCCGAGCTCATTGAAGCAGTTGTTGAGCTGGACGACGCACTGATGGAAAAATACCTGGAAGGCGAAGAGCCCACCATCGAGGAACTCAAGAAAGCCATCCGTAAAGGTACCATCGCCAATGAAGTTGTACCCGTCTGCTGCGGCACTTCTTATAAGAATAAGGGCGTCCAAAAACTCCTCGACGCAATTGTGGATTATATGCCTGCTCCTACGGATATTCCCCATATCAAAGGCACTAATCCCGAAACTGGGGAGGAAGAGGAAAGACCTTCTTCTGATAAAGAACCTTTTGCAGCGTTGGCATTTAAGATTGCAACAGACCCCTATGTAGGTAAGCTGTGCTTCTTCCGCGTTTATTCCGGTACCCTTGCTGCTGGCAGCGCGGTATACAATTCTACCAAAGACGTGCAGGAGAGAATGGGACGTATTCTGCAGATGCACGCCAATCACAGAAAAGATATTGAGATGTGCTACGCCGGCGATATTTACGCCGCAGTAGGCGTCAAGAACACCACTACTGGTGATACTCTCTGTGATCCCAAGCATCCCATTATTCTGGAGTCTATGGAATTCCCAGAGCCGGTTATCAACCTGGCTATCGAGCCCAAGACCAAAGCTGGTCAGGAAAAGATGGGTATTGGCTTGGCCAAGCTGGCTGAAGAGGATCCCACCTTTAGAACCTATACCGACCAGGAAACTGGTCAGACCATTATCGCAGGCATGGGCGAGCTTCATCTGGAAGTTATCGTTGACCGTCTGCTCAGAGAGTTTAAGGTTGAGGCCAATGTAGGCGCACCTCAGGTTGCCTATAAAGAGACTGTCCGCAGACTGGCTGATGTGGATTACAAATATGCCCGTCAGTCTGGTGGTAAAGGTCAGTATGGTCACGTTAAGATCAAACTGGAACCCAACGAGAGCGGCAAAGGCTATGAGTTCCGCAACGAGGTTGTGGGCGGAGCCATCCCGAAAGAGTATATCGGTTCTGTTGACGCTGGTATTCAGGGAGCCATGCAGGCAGGCGTTTTGGCCGGATATCCGGTTGTAGATGTCATCGTTACCCTGTATGACGGTTCTTATCACGAGGTTGACTCCTCTGAAATGGCCTTTAAGATTGCCGGTTCTATGGCATTCAAAGAGGCAATGAAGAAAGCAGATCCCGTCATTCTGGAGCCGATCATGAAGGTTGCTGTTAATGTCCCTGAGGAATACATGGGCGACGTCATCGGTGACCTCAACTCCCGCCGTGGCCAGATCCAGGGCATGGAGGCTGTCTTCGGCGCTCAGGAGATCAAGGCATTTGTGCCCCTGTCCGAGATGTTTGGTTATTCCAATGCGCTGCGTTCCCGGTCTCAGGGCCGTGGCCAGTATGTAATGGAGCCTTCTCACTACATTGAAGTGCCGAAATCCATTGCAGAAAAGATCATGAGCACCAGAGGCAAAAAGGACTAATTTGGCGTTTCATTTTCCCGACTGTGTACGGGAAGAGAGAATCTCTGGGAAACCCTGTTAGAATCCCGGTATATTCTCTAAAAATACTTGAATTTCCTTAAATTTATTGCTACAATACCAATTGTAGTCTGTGATGACCAATAAAATGTGAATGAATTTAAAGGAGGCCACACGAAATGGCAAAGGCTAAATTTGAAAGAACGAAGCCCCATATTAACATTGGTACAATCGGCCACGTTGACCACGGTAAGACAACTCTGACCGCTGCGATTACAAAGACCCTGGGCATGGAAGGCCAGGCCGAGTATGTCGCATACGATATGATCGATAAAGCTCCTGAAGAGAGAGAGCGTGGCATTACCATCAACACCGCACACGTTGAGTATGAGACCAAAAACCGTCACTATGCTCACGTTGACTGCCCGGGACATGCTGACTATGTTAAGAACATGATCACTGGTGCTGCTCAGATGGATGGCGCTATTCTGGTTGTTTCCGCAGCTGACGGCCCCATGCCTCAGACCCGTGAGCACATCCTCCTGTCCCGTCAGGTAGGTGTTCCCTATATCGTTGTCTTTATGAACAAAGCTGACCAGGTAGACGATCCTGAGCTGCTTGAGCTGGTTGAGATGGAGATCCGCGACCTCCTGTCTAGCTATGACTTCCCGGGTGATGACACCCCCATCATCGTTGGTTCCGCTCTGAAGGCACTGGAAGCTCCCAATGACCTGAGCGATCCCGCATACAAACCCATCCTGGATCTGATGGATGCAGTTGACAACTACATTCCTACTCCGGAGCGTAAAGCTGATCTGCCCTTCTTGATGCCTGTTGAGGACGTTTTCACCATTACCGGCCGTGGCACTGTTGCTACCGGTAGAGTTGAGCGTGGTCAGCTGAAGACTTCTGACGAGGTTGAGATCATTGGTCTGACCGAGGAGAGAAAGAAAACTGTTGTTACCGGTATCGAGATGTTCCGCAAGATCCTCGACTACGCTGAGGCCGGCGACAACATCGGTGCTCTGCTTCGTGGTATCCAGAGAAATGAAGTTGAGCGTGGACAGGTCCTGTGCAAACCCGGTTCCATCCATCCTCACACCAAATTCCGCGGCCAGGTTTATATCCTGAAAAAAGAAGAGGGCGGCCGTCACACTCCGTTCTTCAACAACTATCGTCCCCAGTTCTATTTCAGAACTACTGACGTTACCGGCGTTATCCATCTGCCCGAGGGCGTAGAGATGTGCATGCCTGGTGATAACGTTGAGAT
This sequence comes from Candidatus Pararuminococcus gallinarum, assembly GCA_904419775.1. Taxonomy (GTDB): domain Bacteria; phylum Bacillota; class Clostridia; order Oscillospirales; family Ruminococcaceae; genus Zongyangia; species Zongyangia gallinarum. The sequence goes on from CAJFSX010000010.1 coordinate 25,678, forward strand.
GGACGTTGAACTGATTACCCCCATCGCTATTGAAGAGGGTCTGCGTTTTGCTATCCGTGAGGGCGGCAGAACTGTTGGTTCCGGCGTTGTTACCAAAATTAACGAATAATTAATCCCTTTTGAGATAAAAAGCACAGGATACATTTTGTATCCTGTGCTTTTTTGTGGGGAAATAATGAGCTTTTTCATTTGTGCGAACCTATTCGGCTATCTCGTTGGTCTCCGGGCTGCGGAACAGCAGGGAAATGCACCAGATGCCCGCTAGGGCAACCAATGTATAAATAATGCGGCTGACGGCTGCAGCCTGCCCGCCAAAAGCCCATGCAACAATGTCAAAAGAAAAGATACCGATGGAGCCCCAGTTGAGTGCACCGATGATCACAAGGACCAATGCAATTTTATCTAACATAAAAACTCCTTCTCCGCGCGGTATAAAAAATCATTTACTTTTCCCATCCGCGCGGGGACAGAAAAAGAGACAAAAAAGCATGCAATGCTTTTTCGTGCAATACATAGTATAGCCATAATTGAGACATATATTCTGCGAAGATAAACAATAGAAATTCATGGAAAAAACAAGTGGAACAAAATATTTTTTTATTTACAGTGGAAATTCCGATTATTATATCCTCAAAATGTATAGAATATCCCTTTGGATTCCTTCAATTTTCTATACATTTTCTCTTGAAAAGGCAAAAAAATAGGTATATCATAAGTGCATTAGCGAGAAATTGCCCACTGATTGAAAAAGGAGGTTGGGTTGATGGATCAAGTAGTTGCACGCCTTCTGCAGATAGATCAGACGGCTGCCCAGATGGTAAACGACGCCCGCACAGAGTTAGAACAAACAAAGGCGGCAATGGAAAGCGAAAAAGAAAGTTTCAAACGGTCCTATTTGGAAAAAGCGAAGCATCGTATCTCCTTACTTGAAAAGGAGGGGGATGCCCAGGTGCAGGAAGCGTTTTCCCGTTTAGATCAACACAATCAAAAGCAGCTGCAAAAAATGCAGAAAAAGTATGATGAAAACCATAAGAAATGGGAAGACGAGATCTTCCATCGATGTTTGCAGTAGGCATCTTTGCTTATAGTGCTGTCAAACACATTTATATAAGGTAGAGCCAATCTTTGTCCACCGCGCAGGATGTAAGGTTGTGTCGCAAAATAGCGCGGAGAAAGGGCGGTTGCTGTGCTCGATTCACTTTCTAATAAGGCGATTTTGACAAAAGCAAGGGCCATGTATGGCAAGCGGCTGCGGCCCGAAAACTACAACGAAATGATGAGGATGCAAAGCGTCTCTGATATTACCGCCTACTTGAAGAATGAAACTTGGTATCAGGATGTGCTGGCTCCGATTAGCGAAGCGACAGCTCATCGAGGACAGGTGGAAAACCTCATTCGGAGAAGTGTGATTGACCGCTATGCAAAATTATTGCGGTATGATTTTTCGAAGGGAAAGAGCTTTTACTCTTATCTAATCATCTGGTCGGAAATTGAACTGATTCTGTCTTGCATCCGGATGCTGAATTCCCATTCCAGCGATGAGTTTATCATTTCACTTCCAACCTATATGATAAGGTATGCGTCGTTTGACTTGATGGGGTTGGCAAAAGCGCGGAGCTTTGATGATCTGCTTTCGGTGATTTCTCATACCCAGTATTATGGTATCGTTAAGCAGTTTCATCCCCAAAAGGGTGTGGATTATATCGACCTCATTGGGTGCGAAAGCGCCATGCTCAACTTTTACTATGAAAAGGTCTTCTCCCTGATCCAAAAGAACTATAAAGGAAGTACGGCAAAGCAACTAGCGGTTATTTTCGGCACGGAAATTGACATCCGCAATGTTGGGTTGATCTATAGGCTCAAGCGGTACTATCATTACCAACCCGCTCAAATCCGTAAACATCTGGTGCAGGTGCCAGGTCAGATGACGGGACGAGTATTGGATGAAATGGTGGACGCGGCAGATGCAGATGCGATGATGGCTGTACTCCAAAAAACTAGGTTTGGAAGATTTTATAATGAAGGACGCTTTTCACATATCGAGAATGTGACGGAAAAGACGAACTACTATACCAATGGCAAACAGCTTCGGTTTACAATCGATGCGCCAGTGGCATTGGTTGCCTATATGAATTGCATTGAGATCGAGGTTGAAAATATCTTCTGTATCATCGAAGGTGTTCGATACCGCGTCCCAATGGAAGAGATCAGAAGCCTTTTGGTTTGATAGAGCCTTCGCCGCCAAGATGTGAAAAAAGAGATTTTTAGCATCCAGCGGCCAGGAGAGAAATATACCCGACGAAAGGCAGTCGGAAGAACTTAGGTGAAAAATATGAAGAGAGATCAACGATGGATTTCCTTGCAAACGTTCAAAGAGGAGGTGTAGCTGGTGTCGATTACAAAGATGACCCTTGTGGAGATCCAGGGAGCGGAAACTTGCTTGGATGAGGCGCTGCAGCGTGTGGCAAAATCGGCGGTATTCCAGCCAGAGCCGTTCACATCCTTTAGTGAATACGCGGCAGGTGTGCCCGCAATGGGGGGACATAATCCCTATGCGGAGCTATTGCGCAAGGTGATGGGAATTGCTGACACCTTTCAAGTTAAGCTAAAATATGCAGATTTTGAAAAGCTGAATTTGTCTCTTGAGGAGATTCCTCCCTACATTGACAATTTACAGGCGAGGGTGTCCAAGCTCCGAGAGGAAAAGAAAAGCCTGGAAAGCCACCAAGAGACTTACCGGCAGACCTTGACCCATCTACAGCATATTATCTCCCTCAATCTGAGCTTTGATGAATTATTTGCTATCAAATATTTGAAGGTTCGCTTTGGCAGATTGCCGGTGGATAGTTATATGAAGCTCAGCTATTATGAGGACGAGCCATTTGTTTTTTATTCCTTTGACAACGATGGCGCTTATCATTGGTGTGTATATCTCACCGCCGATGAGGACGCAGAAGCGGTTGACGGTATTTTTAACTCCCTTTTCTTTGAGCGCCTGCGGATTCCAGACGATACCCATGGAACGCCGGAAAACGCCATTGCGCTGATTCAAAAGGAAATGAAAGAAAATGAAGCAAGGCTGAAAGAGGTCAAGGAAGAGATCAAACAGATTTATCACCAAGGGGTAGAAGAGTTTCTGATGGTCTATTCCAAACTCAAATTTCTCAGTGACTCCTTTGACCTGAGAAAATATGCGGTTATATTGAAAGGTAAGTTCTACGTTTTAGGATTTGTTCCTGAGAAGGAATATGAAAACTTGAAAGGGGAATTCCAAAATCTGTCTGGGGTGGAGATAACAAGCCGCCCAACGGAATACAAGGAAGATCTCCATGTCCCGGTGGAACTGAAGAATAATCGATTTGTACGTCCCTTTGAGATGTTCACAACCATGTATGGCCTGCCAGGATATAAGGATATCGATCCTACCCCCTTTGTGGCGATTACCTACACCTTCCTTTTCGGCCTGATGTTTGGAGATGTAGGACAGGGCTTGGTCATTTCCCTAGTGGGATGGCTGTTGTGGAAGTTTAAAAAGATGACATTGGGCCCCATTATGATGCGTATCGGTATTTCCTCGGCGGTATTTGGATGCATCTATGGTTCTGTCTTTGGTTTTGAGCATCTGCTGGATCCCGTTTACCATATGCTGGGCTTTGCAGAAAAGCCTATTGAAGTAATGGAGCCGGCTACTACCAGCAACATCTTGTTATTCGCTGTAGGTCTTGGCGTCTTTATTATTCTGTTATCCATGGTCTTTAACATAGTTTTGGGTATAAAACAGAAAAATATAGAGCGGGCGATTTTCTCCCAGAACGGCTTGGCCGGCTTCGTTTTCTACGCAGCTGTTGTTTTTGCTGCTGTGGGAACCCTCATGGGTATGCAGATTTTAAACCCCGTTTACATCCTGCTGCTCATTGTGCTGCCGTTGATGGTAGTGTTCATGAAAGAACCCCTGGCCAAAATGGTGGCAAAACGTAAAGGTATTTTCGAAGAAGGGGTGGGTAATTTTATTGTCGTTACCTTCTTTGAGATGTTTGAGATACTGCTAAGCTTTATCAGTAACACCATGTCCTTCCTGCGTGTCGGCGGATTTATCCTGAGCCATGCCGGCATGATGGCGGTGGTTTCCACCTTGGCCGAGATGGTAGGAGCTGGAGCCAGCCCCATTGTAATCATCATCGGCAACGCATTTGTCATGTGCATGGAGGGACTGATTGTGGGCATCCAGGTCCTTCGTCTGGAGTTCTACGAAATGTTCAGCCGCTTCTTTGAAGCGGAGGGGGATCCCTACCAGCCCGTCAAAGTCAGCTATCAGACACAGGAGCAATAGCTGAGACTGTGTCAAATTTCATATAAAAATCAAGAATTTGGAGGAACTGATGATGAGTAGAATGTTGATGTTTTTAATCCCCGCAGCAATCGTTGCCATTGCGGCTATGGCTTTGATGCCCCTGTGCAAACGTTCCGTCGATAAAAAAAGCGCTAAGCGCCGGGTCATTGCGAATTTATCTGTTTTCTTCGGTGCAGTTGTTCTGTTTGCGGCTACCCCTGTAGGCAGCATGATCGCATCCGCCGCTGAACCTGCCGCAGCTGCAGCAGGTTTGTCAGTAGGCTCCGGCCTGGGTCTGTTGGCAGCCGCTCTGGTTACCGGACTTTCCTGCGTGGGCGCCGGTATTGCTGTTGCCGCAGCTGCTCCCGCTGCTATCGGTGCAGTGAGCGAGGATCCCAAATCCTTTGGTAAGTCCATGATCTTCGTGGTTCTGGGCGAAGGTGTCGCCCTCTATGGTCTGCTGATCTCCATCCTGATCATCAACAAGGTCTGATCATTCCCGCGTTATTTCAGGAAGAGGGAACATCCATGAAATTTTATCTCATCAGTGACAATGTGGATACCAGTGTAGGCATGCGCCTATGTGGAATCGAAGGTGTTGTTGTCCATGAGGCGCAGGAAGTGGAAGAGGCTTTACAGAAGGCAATTGCCGACGAGGAAGTGGGCATTGTGCTCATCACCACCAAATTGATGAAGCTGTGTCCTGATATTATTTACGAGATGAAGCTTCACAGTAAACGGCCTCTGATTGTAGAGATTGGTGACCGCCATGGATCCCAACAGATTTCCGATGCCATCACCCAATATGTGCGGGAGGCTATTGGTATCAAGATCTAGCTGGTGTATAGGCGGTTGGCCTACCAGTGGAAAAACAGACTTTGAGAATATTCGGCCTGCGAAAATTGGCGGGCACAACGGAGGTGAAGATCGTGGCATCATTACAGGAACGGGCCAAAAGAATTGAAGCGGATATTATGGAACACGCTACCAGTGAAAAGGAAAAATACCTCCAGGAAGCAGCGGACTACAAGCGGAGAGAACTGGAAAAGGCCGAAAATGAGGTTTTAAATGAATCTTATGAGAAGATTCAGGATGCCGTTGCTGAAATCCGTACCCGTACAGCCCACATGATTGCAAAAAAAGACTATGAGGCCAAACGTGAACTGTTTATCAAACGGATGGAAATGAGCGATAAGGTCTTTGCGAAGGTAAAGGAAAAGCTGATTTCCTATACAAAAACGCCGGCTTATGAGGAAAGAATCGCAAAAAGCGTAAAGCAGCTGGTGGAGAAATATCCCTTGGAGGGCTGCGAGCTGCGGTTTGCTCCCCATGACAATGTTTTGGCGGAAAAAGCGGCCAAAGCATTTGGACATGGCTGCACCGTTGCCGAGGACCGTGACATCGTCATCGGAGGATTTGTTTTGGTCCATCGGGGACAGGGAATCTACCTAGACGAGACGTTGGACAGTGCCTTAGAGGAGCAGAAAACCTGGTTTTACCAAAATTCCGGCTTGTCCATCGACTAGTTTCCCGTGAGAGAGGTGAAGAAGTTGAGCAACAATACGATATATTCTATTAATGGCCCTGTCGTCACCATTAAGGATACGAAGGACTTTTCCATGATGGAAATGGTCTATGTTGGGGAAAAACGGCTGATTGGAGAGGTCATCTCTATTACCGATGCCCTGACCACCATCCAGGTCTATGAAGGCACTACAGGGCTGAAACCCGGGGAACCGGTTTATACCACAGGTAGCCCCATGTGCGCCACCCTAGGCCCTGGTATTCTTTCCAATATTTTTGACGGTATTGAGCGGCCGCTCAAGCAGCTGGAAAAGAGAACTGGCGCATTTATCGGAGAGGGAATCAATGAAGGTGCGCTAGATATGGAACGCCTTTGGGATGTAAAAGTTACCGTCAAGGTGGGAGACAAGCTCAGAGGCGGCCAAATTTATGGCACCACCCAAGAGACATCCCTCATTGAGCATCGCTTCCTGGTGCCGCCAGATTTGGCCGGCCAGGTAGTGGATTGCGCCCCAGATGGCAAATATAAACTGAATGACTGCATTGTTAAACTAAAGGATGAACGGGGAAATATCCATCAGTTGACCCTTTGTCAGAGATGGCCGATTCGGATTCCCCGCCCGGTCGACAACCGGCTTCCCATCAACATGCCTCTGATCACAGGACAGCGCGTCATTGACACCCTGTTTCCCATTGCAAAGGGCGGAACGGCTGCAGTGCCGGGAGGTTTCGGTACGGGCAAGACCATGACCCAGCATCAGCTGGCTAAATGGTGTGACGCCCAGGTCATTGTCTACATCGGCTGCGGTGAGCGCGGCAATGAGATGACCCAGGTATTGGAGGAGTTTTCCGAACTGATCGACCCGAAATCCGGCAAGGCGCTGACCGACCGTACGGTGCTGATTGCCAATACCTCCAACATGCCGGTGGCGGCCCGTGAGGCTTCGATTTATACCGGTATTACCTTGGCGGAATACTACCGTGACATGGGTTACCATGTGGCGATTATGGCTGACTCTACCTCCCGTTGGGCAGAAGCCCTCCGTGAAATCTCCGGACGGTTGGAGGAAATGCCTGCGGAAGAAGGCTTCCCAGCCTATCTTCCCAGTCGTTTGTCTGAGTTTTACGAGCGTGCAGGTTATATGGAAACCCTTTCGGGAAAAGAAGGTTCGGTTTCCATTATCGGCGCAGTATCTCCGCAGGGCTCCGACTTTTCGGAACCGGTTACCCAGAATACCAAACGTTTTGTACGTTGCTTCTGGGCGCTGGATAAATCCCTGGCTTACGCCCGTCATTACCCCGCCATCAACTGGACTTCCAGTTATAGTGAATATATTGATGACCTTTCCAAATGGTATCGGGATAACATCGATCCCGCCTACATGAAAAAGCGTCAGGAGCTGTCCGGCATTCTCCAGGAAGAAAGCAAGCTGATGGAGATCGTGAAGCTAATTGGTTCCGACGTGCTTCCTGACGACCAGAAGCTGACCATCGAGACAGCGCGGGTTATCCGCGTAGGATTTTTGCAGCAGAACGCCTATCACAAAGATGATACCTATGTGCCGCTGCAGAAACAGCTTTTGATGATGAATGTCATCTTGCACCTCTATGAGAAGAGCAAGGAACTGATCTCAGGTGGAACCGCTCTTGCCGATGTGTTGGGAACGGGGCTATTTGAAAAGGTTTCTAAGATGAAATATGATATTCCAAACGACAAGCCCGAGCTTTTTGACGAATACATGGCGGATATTGACAAGCAGCTTGGCGATTTACATTAAGACAAGAGGAGGAAGAACAGATGAGCCTTCAATTTGTCGGACTCAAAGAAATTAATGGCCCCCTTGTCGTACTCGACCATGTGCCCGATGTCAGCTTTGAGGAAATGGTGGAGCTGACGCTGGAGGACGGTACCACAAGGGCGGGCCGTGTCGTTCAGATTCAGGGAGAACAGGCCATCATCCAGGTGTTTGAGGGAACCCGTGGATTGTCCCTGAAAAACACCCGTACCAAGTTTCTGGCCCATCCCATGGAGATGCCCCTGGCCAAGGAGATCCTGGGCCGTGTTTTCAACGGCAGTGGCCGTCCCATTGATGGCTTGGGAGAGGTTTATCCTGAAAAATATGGGGATATTAACGGAAAACCTATCAACCCTGTATCCAGAAGCTACCCCAGAAACTATATCAATACCGGAATTTCCTCAATTGACTGCCTGATGACATTGATCCGGGGACAAAAGCTGCCCATCTTTTCCGGATCCGGTATGCAGCACAATAAGTTGGCGGTTCAGATCGTCCGCCAGGCCAAAATCGCGGAAGAAAGCGGTGTGGGCTTCGGCATCGTCTTTGCGGCCATGGGTGTCAGCAATGATGTGGCGGACTACTTCAGGGCCTCCTTCCAACAGTCGGGGGTTATGAAGAATGTTACCATGTTCCTCAATCTTTCCAATGACCCGATCATTGAAAGAATCCTGACTCCCCGCTGCGCACTGACGGCGGCGGAATATTTGGCCTTTGAGCAGAATATGCACATTCTGGTTATCCTGACCGACATGACGTCCTACGCAGAGGCCCTTCGTGAGTTTTCTTCTTCCAAGGGAGAGATTCCTGGAAGAAAAGGCTATCCTGGCTATCTGTATTCTGACCTTGCCTCTCTCTACGAGCGGGCAGGCGTAATTAAGGGGTCGGAAGGCTCCGTGACCCAGATCCCCATCCTTACCATGCCCAACGACGATATCACCCACCCGGTGCCGGACTTGACCGGTTATATTACGGAAGGGCAGATCGTTCTGGACCGGGGGCTGGATCAAATGGGGGTATATCCTCCAGTATCGGTGCTACCCAGCCTTTCCAGATTGATGAAGGACGGCATCGGTGAAGGATTTACCCGGGAGGATCATCCTTCGGTTTCCACCCAGCTGTTTGCGGCCTATGCTAAGGTACAGGATGCCAGAAGCTTGGCTTCGGTCATCGGCGAGGATGAGTTGTCCCCCACAGATAAAAAATATATGGAGTTTGGCAAAATGTTCGAAAAGCACTTTGTCAATCAACCCTTTGATGAAAACCGGACCATTGAGCAGACTTTGGATTTGGGCTGGGCCCTTCTCTCCATGCTGCCGGTGGAGACACTGGACCGGTTGGATCAGGCGGATATCGATAAATATTACGATCCCCACAAAGCAGAAAGCTTGAAGTAGGTAATACGCTGACAGATAGAAAGGAGGCCCATGATGCGCAACAATGTTTTTCCCACCAAGGGGAATTTGCTCAGCACAAAAAAATCTCTGGCTCTGGCCAAAATGGGCTTCGAACTGTTGGATCGCAAGCGGAATATCGCATAACCAGATCAGTGATGTTTATAATCAGGCTTATCAAGCGCTGCAGATGGCCAATATTACCTTGGGTATTTGTGAAGACATTGCAAAGTCTGTGCCAGTGGAAAATGGTGTGCAGATTTCCTACCGCAGCGTTATGGGGGTAGAGATCCCTACAGTGACCATTGATACCAGTGAACTACAGATGCCCTATGGCTATATGGGTTCCAACTCCCAGCTGGATCAGGCCTATATCTGTTTTTATAAGGCAAAGCTGGTGACGGTACAGCTGGCAGAGATCGAAAACAGTGTCTACCGCTTGGCGAATGCCATCAAAAAGACCCAGAGCCGGGCAAATGCTCTGAAGAACATTATTATCCCCGACTTTGAAGAAACCACCAAGTTTATCACTGATGCCTTGGAGGAAAAGGAAAGGGAAGAATTTTCCCGACTCAAGGTCATCAAAAGGGGAAAAGAACGGAAAAAAGCCGAACAATCAGTATAAATCAAGAAATCCAATACTTTTTGTATTGGATTTTTCTTGTTTTTTGCTGTAATTTATCATCATAAGGCCCGCCACTTGACAGTGGCGGGCCTTATTATTGAGAGAAGGTAAATCCTGTGAAGGTAAAATCCTTGTCAAAAAAGCGCCGCCATATAGGCGGCGCTTTAGAAGCAAAGAAAGCGCTGTACTAGTTTTTCAGGCTGTGAATGGGAGCGGGAATCTGACCGCCGCGGCTGATAAACTTCAGCGGGGAAGCGGGATTGACCTCCATCACAGGACCGCCGCCCAAAAGGCCGCCGAAGGAGAGCTCATCCCCTACCTTTTTGCCGATAGCGGGGATAAGACGAACGGCAGTGGTCTTTTGGTTGACCATACCAATGGCCGCTTCATCAGCAATGATGGCGGAGATGGTCTCGTCGGGGATGTCGCCGGGAACAACGATCATATCCAGTCCCACAGAGCAGACAGCGGTCATGGCTTCCAGCTTCTCAATGGAGAGGGCGCCGCAGCGGGCGGCGTGGATCATGCCGGCATCCTCAGTTACCGGAATAAAGGCGCCGGAGAGGCCGCCAACATGGGAAGAAGCCATAACGCCGCCTTTTTTGACCGCATCGTTGAGAAGAGCCAGACAGGCGGTTGTACCATGGGCGCCGCAGGTTTCCAGCCCCATCTCCTCCAGAATATGGGCTACGCTGTCTCCGATGGCCGGAGTGGGGGCCAGAGACAGGTCTACGATACCGAAGGGAACGCCCAAACGATGGGAGGCTTCATAAGCGACCAGCTGGCCGATCCGGGTGATCTTAAAGGCGGTTTTCTTGACAATGTCCGCCACTTCGGTGATGTTGCAGTCCCCTGCTTTGGCCAAGGCGGAGCGGACAACACCGGGACCGGAGACTCCTACGTTGATGACGCAGTCCGGTTCCCCGGGGCCGTGGAATGCACCGGCCATAAAGGGGTTGTCCTCGGGAGCGTTGCAGAAGACGACCAATTTGGCGCTGCCAATACAATCCCGATCTGCGGTGAGAAGGGAGGTCTCCTTGACCTTATGACCCATGAGCGCAACAGCATCCATATTGATACCGGTTTTGGTAGAACCAATGTTGACCGAGCTGCACACGTGTTCGGTGACCGACAGAGCCTCGGGAATGGAGTTAATCAGCTCCAGATCTCCAGCGGCAAAGCCTTTGTGAACGAGGGCAGAGTAGCCGCCGATAAAGTTGACGCCGACAGCGCCGGCCGCCTTCTCCAAGGTTAGGGCATACTTGACCGGATCCCCTTTAGAGGCTGCTGCCAACATGGCGATGGGGGTGACGGCGATGCGCTTGTGGATGATGGGCACCCCATATTGGGTTTCCAGGTCCTGCCCCACCTTGACCAGGTCTTTGGCGCAGCGGGTGATCTTGTCATAGACTTTGCGGCAGGAGGCTTCAATGTCCCCGTCGCAGCAGTCCAAGAGGGAAATACCCATGGTAATGGTACGGATATCCAGGTTTTCGTCCTGGATCATGGTAATCGTTTCTAATATATCACTTACATTGAGCATATGTATCATTGTCCTTTCCTAGGCTTTGGGCTAGATGCGGTGCATGGTGTTGAAGATGTCCTCATGCATCACATGGATGGACAGATGAAGTTTTTCTCCCAGTTCCTTCAGAGCGTCGACCAGCTCCGGGAAGCTGCAGGAGAGTTTCGTAATATCCACCAGCATGATCATGGCGAACATGTCCTGTAGAACAGACTGGGTTACTTCGATGACATTGGCGTTTTTCTCTGCACAAATGGTGCTGACTTTGGCCAGAATGCCGACCATATCTTTACCGATGACTGTGATAACAGCGCGCATTGTTAAATCCTCCATAGCAGATATTTGTATCTATTTTAACATATATGGCGGCTAGATAACAGGGATAGGGAAGATAAATTTTTATAGGGGAGAGTTTGCAAATTTTGTGTTCTATGATATGATAAAAGCATAAGAGAGAGCCGGGAGAAATGAGAGGGAGGAAGATTTTATGGCGACCCCAATTTATGACAGCCATACACACAGCGACAATTCTCCAGATGGTTACCATTCGGTCACCTTTCTCTGTGAGAATGCCATTGAAAAGGGGATGGCAGGCTTTGCGCTGACGGACCACTGTGATATTAATGTCTATTTTCAAGATAAATACGATAAGACCATCCGGCAGTCTAACTTTGAGATGATGAAGGCAAAGTCCATCTTCTCCGATCGGCTGGAGCTTTCCGCCGGGGTGGAACTGGGCCAGCCTCTCCAAGCGCTGGAGAATGCGGAACAGGTGTTGGCTTCCTATGATTTTGACTTTGTCATCTGTTCGCTACATAATAATTTAAACCAGCAGGATTACTATTTTATCAACTACAATGACCCGGAACTGGATATCAAAGATCTATTTGACCGCTATTTCCAGGAGCTTTTGGAGACGATAGCCTGGGGAAAGTTTGACGTTCTGGGGCACTTGACCTATCCGCTGCGGTATATGAACGGCATTTATAAGAAAAATTACAGTTTTCTTGACCACTACTACGATGAAATTGTGGCGGTGATGAAGGGAGTCATCCAGCAGGGAAAGGGAATCGAGATCAATACCTCCGGCCTGCGGCAGCCGGTGGGCGTCACCCTGCCCGACCTGCCCTATATCAAGCTGTATAAGCAGCTGGGGGGAGAGATACTGACCATTGGGTCCGATTCCCACACGGCTCAGGACATTGGCGCTGGCATTGCTGACGGCATCCTCATCGCCAAGGAAGCGGGGTTTGATTACTATACCTTCTTCCAGAATAGAAAGCCCAAAATGATCAAGATTGATTGAGCGAGAACACCTACCGGAAGGATCCGGCAGGTGTTCTCTGTCTTGCGGGTTGTGTTTTATTTGGAAAATTGATATAATAAAGTCTAAAATCTTCCCATGAAAAAAGAAAAAGACTAGGAGTGAGTATGCATGGATAAGCTGCTGAAGATTTTATACGAAAATGCCAGACTGTCAAACGCGCAGATCGCCGCAATGCTGGCCCGAACGGAGAGTGATGTGGCAGCCGCCATTGATCAATATGAAAAAGAGGGCATTATCCGTGGATACCGAGCTGTTGTAGACTGGGACAAAACGGATCGCCAATTTGTCACCGCCCGCATTGAGCTCAAAGTCACGCCCAAAAAGGGACAAGGCTTTGAAGAAATTGCGGCTGCCATTGCCCAGTTTGATGAAGTGGAGACGGTCTATCTTATGTCCGGCGGTTATGATATTGCAGCAACTGTCACCGGAAAAACCTTCCAGGAGGTGGCCATGTTTGTAGCACACCGCCTGGCTCCTTTAGATTCCGTCCAATCTACGGCCACCCATTTTGTTCTGCGCCGCTATAAAGAGCGGGGTATCCTGATTAAGGACGACGCGGTGGACGAGAGGGGGATGGGTTCACTGTGAGGGATTATAAGGAGATTCTCTCCCCAAAAATCCTAGGACTGAAACCTTCCGGCATTCGGAGATTTTTCGATATTGCCAACGAGATGGAAGGCGTTATCTCCCTGGGAGTAGGGGAACCTGACTTTAAAACGCCCTGGGCTATCCGGGAGGCGGGTATCCGCTCCCTGGAGCAGAGCAAAACCTGGTATACGGCAAACGCAGGGCTCCAAATGCTAAAAACCGAAGTGTGCCGTTATCTCGAACGCCGCTTTGGGCTTTCTTACGATGACAAACATGAAATTATGATTACGGTGGGTGGTTCTGAGGCCATCGATGACTGCATCCGTGCCTTTGTGAATGAAGGGGACGAGGTGCTCATTCCCGAGCCCTCCTTTGTGGCCTACCATCCCATTACTGTCCTGGCCGGCGGTGTGCCGGTGGCTATCCCTACCAAGGCAGAAAACCACTTCCGCCTGACTCCAGAGGAGTTGAGGGCTCATATTACCGACAAAACCAAATTGTTGGTGCTTCCTTATCCCAATAATCCCACCGGTGGTGTAATGCGCCGGGAGGATCTGGAGGTCATTGCCCAGGTGCTTCGGGAAACGGATATTATGGTGCTGTCAGACGAAATCTATGCGGAATTGACCTACGGCGGACGCCATGTTTCCATTGCGTCGATTGACGGAATGCGAGAGCGCACCATCGTGGTCAACGGCTTCTCAAAGACCTACGCCATGACCGGCTGGCGGCTGGGATATGCGGTAGGACCGGCTCCTGTCATGGAACAGATGCTCAAAATCCATCAGTATGCCATTATGTGCGCCCCTACCACCAGCCAATACGCTGCCATCGAGGCAGCCAGCAGCTGTGACGACGCCATTGCCAGTATGGCGGATGAATATAATATGCGCCGCCGTCTCATTGTGGATGGATTCCGGAAGATGGGATTGGAATGTTTTGAGCCGGAAGGGGCGTTTTACGTGTTCCCATCCATCAAGTCTACCGGTATGACTTCCGATGAATTCTGTGAAAGCCTGCTGCATCACGAGCGGGTGGCGGTAGTACCGGGTACCGCTTTTGGCGAGAGCGGAGAAGGCCATTTCCGGGCCTCCTACTGCTATAGCGTCGCCCATATCCTAGAAGCATTGAAGAGAATTGAGCACTTTTTGCAGGGGCTTGACAAATAGCGTGAAAACCTTACCGCGGCAGCGGTAGGGTTTTTGGCATAGACGGAGGGAATTTGTGCGGCAAGTAAGTGTAATCAAGACGCCATCCTATGACCAGACGATGGTAAACGAAGCGGTCCGTCGCCATTTTGCCCTGCATGGCATGGGAAAAAGGCTGCATCCGGGAATGAAGGTGCTGATCAAGCCCAATCTGCTGATGAAACGGCGCCCGGAGGAGTTTACCACCACCCATCCATCGGTGGTGGAAGGGGCGATCATAGCGGTCAAGGAATACGGCGTGACCGACATTACCATTGGGGACAGTCCAGGGGGACTGTACACCAGGGGACAGCTTAGCGCTATCTACCGCGCCAGCGGTATGGAGGGCGTGGCGGTCCGGCAGGGAGTAAAGCTCAACCTGGATACCGGTTTTGGAGAGGTGGAGGCGCCAGAGGCAAAGATTTGTCCCCGTTTTACCATCATTGATCCAGCCAGGGAGGCGGATATGATTATCAGTGTGGGTAAGGTGAAAACCCATGGGATGACTGGGCTTTCCGGCGGGGTGAAAAACTTGTTCGGCTGCATTCCGGGGCTGATGAAACCGGAACTCCACTGCCAGTTCCCAGAAAAGGACAGGTTTGGACATATGCTGGTGGATTTGTGCCAATGCCTTCATCCCGGTTTTTTCCTGATGGATGGGGTAGAGGCGATGGAGGGAGATGGCCCTTCTGGAGGCACCATGCGAAAGGTGGGGTTTACCTTCGCGGCAGAGAATCCCTATGCACTGGATCTTGCCCTATGCCGCCTTATGGACATGGAAGAAGATGCTGTCCCCACCATTGTGGCGGCGAAGGAACGCGGTTTATGCGGCAGCTATGGGGAGGACATGGCCATTGTCGGAGATATGGAAGAGATCTCTCCGATCCAAGGCTATCAGAAGCCGGCAGGGGCGTCGGTGGATTTTTCCAACCATGTTCCTCGGATATTCCGCGGTTTGGTGCGGAAGCTGGAGACGATTGCGGCACCGAAGCCGGTCATCCGGAAAAAGGATTGTATCGGCTGCGGAAAATGCGCTGAAAGCTGCCCCCAGAAGACCATCGACATCCAGTCAAAAAAAGCCCATATTGACTATAAAAAATGCATCAAATGTTTTTGCTGTCACGAGATGTGCCCAGTGAAAGCAATCGATATCAAACGGAATCTCATTTTACACCGATAGAGCAAGGGGAAAGGAGTAAATAAATTTTGGACGCTATCAAAGTCAAGGCGCCGGCAAAGATCAACTTATCCATTGACGTGGTGGGAATGCGCTACGACGGATACCACCTTCTGCGGATGATTAACCAGGCCATCGATTTGATGGATACGGTGGAGGTCAGCTTAGAAGAGGGAAAGGACATCGTCATTTCTTGTGATGACGATCGGATCCCCTCAGGGGAAAACAACATCGCCTATAAAGCATGCCAGGCTTTTTTTGCCCATACGGGCAGGGAGCCGGTGGGTGTAAAGGTAGAAATTCAAAAAGAAATCCCCACGGAAGCGGGATTGGCCGGCGGCAGTGCTGATGGGGCAGCTGTTCTCTTTGCGCTCAACGAGCTTCTGGAGACAGGGCTTTCTACCGAGGAGCTCTGCGATATTGGGGAGACTGTTGGCGCGGATATCCCCTTCTGCTTGGTGGGAGGTACCGCCTTTGTAGAGGGTATCGGGGAAGTGATTACCCCTCTGCCTGAGATTCCTCATTGCTACTTCGTGGTATCCAAGCCGGATCTTTCTATCCGGACAGCGGATTGTTTTAAAGCTTTTGATGGAGAGGGCATTTCAAGACGTCCGGATATTGACAAGATTACGGCGGCGGTAATCGCCGGCGAACTGGAGGAAATGGCGTCGAGCATGTGCAATGTTCTGGAAGAGGTGGGACGTTATCCGCAAATTGAAGAGCTGAAGTCCATCATGTTGGAGGAAGGGGCTCTGGGCGCTGTCATGAGCGGCAGCGGCAGTGCGGTGGTCTCTGTCTTTGAGGACAAGGGCGACGCCAAACACTGTGTCCGGGAGCTGACATCCCGCGGATATGAGAATACCTTCCTGTGCAAACCTGTGGCCCATGGGTGTATAGAAAAATGAAAAAGGCCCGTTTCCCATTGGGAAGCGGGCCTTTTTGATGGAATTTTTCCCCATGGCCGGATGTTTTACCTACAAATATTTCAGTCTATTGTATATTGGAAAATATTCCCGTCCATATTTTCATTGCAAACGTTTGACAACAGTGAAGAGAAGGACGGAATCTATTATGAAACTCAACCGTGTAGAACTTTCTATTGTCATTGGTCTGATCCTTACCATTTTTCTAACTTCTTTCTGTTCTTTTGCGGGAGCATGCAGCAATATCCGCCAGTATGTTATACGTTTACATGTGCTGGCAAACTCCGACTCCGAAGAGGATCAAGCCCTTAAGCTTCAGGTCCGGGATAGAGTATTGGAAGAGACAGAGCAGCTTTTCCTCTCCGCTCAGGACAAGGCAGAAGCCGCGGAGCTGGTGAAGAAAAATCTTCCGGCGATCCAGTCTGCTGCCCATCAGGTTGTTTTAGAAAACGGCTATGACTATGATGTTGAGGTCACATTTCAAAACGAATATTTCACTACAAGGGAATATGATAATTTCACCCTTCCGGCCGGCAGGTATGATGCGGTACGGGTAAAAATCGGAGCAGCCCAGGGGCACAACTGGTGGTGCGTCATGTTCCCGCCTTTATGTATTCCTGCGGCGGAAAGCGAACAGAAGGTAGAGACGGTCATCGGTGCTGACGGCAAAGAAATCATCTCCAACCGGCCAAAGTACGAGTTTAAATTTAAGATTTTGGAGGTGCTGGAGGACATAGGGGAATGGTTTCGCAGATAAAGTCCATACTTTGCCCTTTTTCGTTGACAATATGCCGCAAAAAAAGTATAATTGATGAGAAATCAGCGCTGTGTTGTCAACCACGGCGAAGAACGGCGATGAAGGGAATCACCTGTTCCATCCCGGCGCAAGAGAAAGAACCAAAGCGTTTTCGCTTTGCTGGAAGGTTCTGCCGATGAGGGGATAGGGAGCCACCCCTGAGCCGCAAAGTTGTCACAAGCTTTGCCGTATCCCGCGTTAAGGGGCAACTAAGCGGCGGGGAATTCCCGCAATTTGGGTGGTACCACGGAAACTAGAAGCTTTCGTCCCATAGAAGCAGACCGCTTCATGGGAAGAAGGCTTTTTTATTGTGGTTTTTTCACCACCCGATATCCATATTGGTATGATACAGGGGCTTCCCTGTGAGAAACAACGGAATATCAAGAAAGAGGTAAGATTTTCATGCAGTGGACAGGATTAAACGAACTTCGGGAAAAATTCCTGACTTTTTTTGAGAGCAAGGGTCATACCCGTCTGCCCAGCTTCCCGCTGGTGCCCATTGACGATAAGAGCCTGCTGCTCATCAACTCCGGTATGGCGCCCATGAAGAAGTGGTTTTTGGGCCAGGCTACTCCGCCCAACAAGCGGGTGACCACCTGCCAAAAATGTATCCGTACTCCCGACATCGAGCGGGTGGGCAAGACCAGCCGCCACGGCACCTACTTTGAGATGCTGGGCAATTTCTCCTTTGGCGACTACTTTAAGCATGAGGCCACCCAATGGGCTTGGGAGTTTATCACCAAGGTGTTGGAGCTGCCCATCGACCGGATTTGGGTCTCTATCTATGAAAACGACGAGGAAACCAAGGATATTTGGGTCAACGAAGTTGGAGTAGATCCCAGCCACATTGTCCGCTTGGGCAAAGAGGACAATTTCTGGGAGATTGGCTCCGGCCCCTGCGGCCCCTGCTCTGAGATCTATTTTGACCGGGGCGAAGAATATGGCTGCGGCAGCCCCACCTGCGGCGTAGGCTGCGACTGCGACCGTTTTGTGGAATTCTGGAATCTGGTATTTTCCCAGTACAATGGCGATGGCAACGACCACTATACCCCCTTGGAGCATCCTAACATTGACACCGGTATGGGACTTGAGCGTCTGGCCTGTATCATGCAGGGGGTTGACAACCTTTTTGAGGTAGATACTGTTCAAAACATCATGAAGCATATCCGGGAGATTGCCGGAGTGGATTATGGCGCTGACGAAAAGACCGATGTCTCCTTGCGGGTCATCACCGATCACATCCGATCCACTACCTTCATGATTAACGACGGCGTGGTTCCTCAGAACGAGGGACGCGGCTATGTATTGCGGCGTCTGCTGCGCCGGGCTGCCCGCCATGGAAAGCTTTTGGGCATTAAGGGCCCCTTCCTCTATCAGGTGGTAGACACAGTTATTCGGGAAAATGAAAACGCCTATCCGGAGCTGAAACAGAACAGCGAATACATCAAAAAGGTGGTCCGGGTGGAGGAAGAACGCTTCGCCAAGACCATTGACCAGGGCATGGAACTGCTCTCCAACATGATCGACAAACTCGACAGCAATATGGAAAACGCGATTCTCTCCGGAGAACAGGCATTTAAGCTTTATGATACCTTTGGATTCCCCATCGACCTGACCCGGGAGATTATTGCCGAGCGTTCCATTGGCCTGGATGAGGAAGGCTTCATGAAGCTGATGGAGGAGCAAAAGCGCAAGGCCAGGGAGGCCCATTTCTCCAAGGATACTGTGGGCTGGAAGGATGACAGCCTCAAGGATATAGACATTGAGGATGAGTTTGTCGGTTACACCGACATGAAAGCCACTGCTAAGATTGTAGCCATTGTTAAAGACGGCGAAACTGTGGACAGCGCCACCGAAGGCGATGAAGCGATTATCGTTTTGGATAAAACCCCATTTTACGCGGAAAGCGGCGGCCAGGTGGGGGATACTGGCTCCATTGTTGACGGCACTGCTGTGTTCCAGGTGACGGACTGCAAAAAATCCCCTTCCGGCCAGTTTATGCACATCGGTAAGATGGAATCCGGCTGCCTGGCGGTAGGTGATACAGTGGATGCGTCCATTGATGAGAAGCGTCGCCGCGCCATTATGAGAAACCACAGCTGCTGCCATCTGCTGCAGGCGGCACTGCGGGAGGTGCTGGGAGACCATGTCCATCAGGCGGGCTCCTATGTGGACGATGAGCGTTTGCGCTTTGACTTCTCCCATTTCGCGGCCATGACACCGGAAGAAATTCGCGCTGTGGAAAAGAAGGTCAATGCCAAAATCCTGGAGGGACTGCCCATTTCCATCAAGGAGATGCCTATTGAGGAAGCCAAGAAGATGGGCGCCATGGCGCTGTTCGGTGAAAAATACGGCGATGTGGTTCGGGTCGTCAATATGAGCGGTTATTCCATAGAGTTCTGTGGTGGAACCCACCTGGACAATACCTCCAAAGTAGGATTGTTCAAGATCATTTCTGAATCCTCCGTGGCGGCGGGGGTACGCCGTATTGAAGCAACTACCGGCCTTGGCGTGCTCCATCTGCTGGATGAAGCCAACGAGACCATTGTCAAATCGGCGGAGAACCTGAAGCTGGCCAATCCCGCTGACCTGGTCAGCCGTACCCATACAGTAGCGGTAGAACTCAAAGAAAAGGAAAAAGAGCTGGAAGCTCTCAATCAGAAGATGGCCTCTGGCAAAGCGGAAGAGCTTTTGAACAATGCCAAAGAGATTTGTGGTGTCCGTGTTGTAGGCGCAACCTTTGCCAATATGAAACCGGAGACGGTGCGGGCTATGTGCGACACCCTGAAAGAAAAATTCCCCACCATTGTTGCGGTTTTGGCGACCAGCAACGAGGGTAAAGGCAACATCTGCGCCGCCTGCGGCAAAGAGGCGGTAAAACTGGGCGTTCATGCCGGCAAGCTCATCAAAGAGGTATCCCAGATTGCCGGTGGCAACGGCGGCGGACGTCCGGACAGCGCCATGGCAGGTGTCAAGGATGTCTTTAAGATGGATGAAGCCATTGCGGCTGTACCTTCCATCCTCGAAAAAATGCTCCAGAAATAATCGAAAAATCTGGGGAAATATGATATACTGATGTTATCGAAAGGAGGCGGCATGGATGGATTGCCTGTTTTGCAAAATCGGAGCGGGGGAAATCCCGTCTAAGAAGATTTACGAAGATGAGAAGATCCTGGCGTTTTACGACATTGATCCCAAGGCGCCGGTCCATTTTCTGGTAATTCCCAAAGAGCACATCTCCTGCGCCAATGAAATTACGGCGGAGAATAGTGATATCATTGCGCATATTTTTGAGACAATCGCCAAGATCGCCGGAGAGCTCAATCTTTCTGGAGGATACCGGATTGTCAATAACTGTGGGGAGGACGGCGGTCAGACGGTGGGCCACCTGCACTTCCACGTGTTGGCGGGCCGGCAGCTCGCCTGGCCTCCCGGCTAATGGAACATTAAAAATTTAACTCCATGGAGGAAATCGACATGAAACGACCGCTTGCTGTGTTGGGCTTTACCTATCTGATCACGCAGGCGGTCGCTTGCTATTTCTCCATGTCCGTCAATCTGGGATTGAGCCTGTGCTGTTTTGCCCTAGGTGCGGTGCTGTGGCTGAGCCGTCTGTTTGACGCCAAGCGGACCCTGCTGCTTGTCCTCTTTACGGCGGCTCTCTCCACGGGAGCGCTGTTTTTACACCAGAGGATTGTCTATGCGCCAGCGGCAGCCATGGCTGGAATGGAACCTCAGGTCACCGCCCATATTGTGGATACACCTGAGCGGTTGGCAGGTGGCGGCTACCGCTACACCATGGAAACCACGGATGTGGGGATAGAAGACGCACCCCAGAGGGTGAAAATCCTGGTGGACGCTCAAAAGCCATTGGATGTTGATCTCTATGATACATTGCAGTTTAAAACTTCGCTGCGCTTGTTGGATCAGTATAATTGGTCGGAAGAGATCTATTTGGGAGGCTATATTACCTCCGACATCATCTATACGCCGGTAGAAGATAAGCCGATCTCCTATTACTTTGTTAAGTTCCGGGAGGAGATGAATGAGGTGATCACATCCTCCTTGCCGGATGAGGAGGGCGGGCTTGTCAGCGCTATGGTCACCGGTGACCGAAGTCTGGTGAAGGAAACCGGCGTCTACGATCTTTTTACCCGAACCGGTGTGACCCATTACATCGCCATCTCCGGGCTGCATATGTCTATTTTAGGCGCAATGGCTCTCTATCTTCTGAGAAAGCTCAAATTCTTACCCCATTTTCTGCCTTATTTATTGGCGTCCGTTTTTGTACTGCTCTATATGGCGGTGTTGGGATTTGCCCCTTCGGCTACCCGTTCCGGCATTATGCTTATTGTATTTTATCTGGCGCGGGCCATCGGCAGAAAATCGGATTCCCTTAACTCCCTGGGACTGGCCCTGTTTTTGATTGCGGTTTCCAACCCTTTCGCGGCCTCCAGCGTGAGCCTACAGCTTTCCGCCGCCGCTACCCTGGCCATGCTGACTCTGGCGCCAAAGGTCAGTGCCTTTTTCTTGCATCTGCATCCAGTGTTTCGGAAATACTGGTTTTTCCGTTGGGCCCTTGACCTGCTGGGAATGTCGATAGGCGTTACGGTATTTCTCATGCCGCTGACACTGTTATATTTCGGAAATGTTTCGTTCATCAGTCCCTTGGCTACCCTTGTACTCAGCCCTTTGATGCCGGTGATGATTGTTGGCGGCTTTTTTACCGCCCTTGTGGGCATGGCACTTCCTTGGGCGGCCGCACCTTTTGCATTCTTTGCCGGAATTGCGGCAAAGGTATCAATCGGCATTGTTTCATTTTTTGCCAAGTTTGATTTCCTCTCCCTTACAGATGACGCTCCTTTTGTAGGAATTTGGATGATTTTCGCTGTTTTGATTATGACCGGATGTTATCTGGGCAGGAATAACGGCCTGCGGCTTCAGCTGGGCGCACTCCTTTGCGCCGCTCTATTTCTGGTAGGCGCTCTTTCCCATACGGTGCTGATGAATGGAGTGACCTCCCTGCAGGTCTACGGCGGAGAGAGTGCGCCCTATTTGGTGGCAGATTTCCCCCAGGGGAAGATGGTCATGCCGCTGTATGAACCGACAGGGGAGATCAGCTTTCCGGTAACGGATGAGAAAATCTCACTTCTCTATGTCAAGGGTGATTATACCCGGTATGAATCGGTGTTTGACCAGTATGAAATCGACGCTGTGGTAGTTCCCGACACCACTCCCGTGGAACAGCTCACCGCAATGCTGCCGGAGGGTTGTAAGATTTATCCTCTTGGCAGCATGAAGGCGAAAATTGGAGACGCCACGGTGGAGACGTTGGCCTACACCGATGGAACAGCCACCACCATCCGCACTGGGGATTTTTCGCTGCTCCTCACCGATGGGGAGGTGGATGCGGCTATGCTGCCGCTGCAAAGGACAGCAGCTGATGTATGGGTGGCCAATGGAAATTGTGAAAATCCCCAGATAATTGCCGCAAGTTATGGAATTGCCGTGGAGGGAGAAAAGCAGCGGATCATCCAGAATGCCATGCTGTCCCAGGGAGCGGAAACGGCGACGTTTGACCACTGTGAACGCATCGATATCCTGACCAGGGGCGGGGAGGATATCAAGGTTTTGGAACGGGGCGGTTTGGTGTGATATTTCGGAAGGGAGGAAAAAGATGATATTGACAAAAGAAAGCGACATAGGATCTCATATCAAAAAGGAGCCTCTCTGCCGAGTGTATTATATTTATGGAGAGGAAGCTTATCTGAAAGATCTATGTGTCCGCCGGCTCCGTCGCCGGGCGGTGACCAAGGGTCAGGAGGCTTTTAATTTCCACCGTTTTTCTGGAAAGGGGCTGTCCATGGACGAATTAGAGCAGGCTATTGCCACCCTGCCCTTTCTCAGTGAGAAAAACTGTGTTTTGGTGGAAGATGTGGAGCTGGACAAACTGGCCAAACCGGATATGGAGCGGCTGAAAGCAATCCTCTCGGACCTTCCGCCGGATACGGTGTTGATCTTCTCCATGATGAATGTAGAGGGCGGACCTAAAAAATCTGCCAAACACAAAGCAATTGTAGATTTAGCTGCAAAAAATGGGTGTGTTTGCTGCTTTGAGAAGAGAAAAAGCGGGGATTTGATCCGGTTTGTGAGAGAACGGATCCAAAGCCGGGGATGTGAGATATCTCCCCAGAACGCCGCGCTTTTGGTAGAGCGGGTGGGGGAGGATATGACCACCTTGGCCACAGAGGTCAGAAAACTGACCGCTTACCAGCAAAAAGGGGAAATTACCCGGCAGATCATCGAAAAACTGACCGCCAAACAGCTCGAGGCATCGGTGTTTGAACTATCCCGTGCCATTGTGGCCAACAATGTTCCCAATGCTATCGAGATCCTTCATGAGCTTTTCGATCTGAAGGAGGAACCGGTCAACATTTGTGGAGTCCTTTCCATGGCTTTTGTGGATCTCTACCGAGCCAAGGTGGCGGTGGTCAACCGAAAGAGCCAGAAGGATATCCTGGAGAAGTTTGACTATAAGGGCAGGGACTTTCGCGTGAGAAACGCCCTGCGGGATTCTGACCGGTTTTCAAAGGCGGTACTCTATCAGATCCTGCAGATTCTCAGCCGGACCGATGAGAAGCTTAAAAGCGCAAAAGGAGACCGGAATATTATGCTGGAGCAGGCGGTGATGGAGATTTTCTTCTGCCGTCAAAGGGAGAGAAAAATTTGATTAAAATTAAAGAAACGGTGGTTGTTGAGGGAAAGTATGATAAAATAAAGTTAGACTCTATTCTAGACGCCACCGTTATCGCTGTAGATGGATTTCGCATTTTTACCGATAAGGAAACCCTGTCCCTGTTGCGTGCCTTAGCGGATAAAACAGGACTTCTCATCCTGACTGATTCAGATGTGGCGGGGTTTAAAATCCGCCATTATATTGCGGGAGCAGTGGGGCCTGGAAAGGTCAAGCACGCCTATATTTCTGATATTTTCGGCAAGGAGAGCCGGAAGGAAAAGCCCTCCAAAGAGGGAAAGCTGGGGGTGGAAGGGGTTCCAAAGGAGGAGATTCTGCGGGCGCTGGACCGAGCGGGCGTTTTTTGTGAAGAAGGACAGAAGCCGGAGAAGAATCAACGCCCCATCACCAAAGCGGATTTTTTCGAAGATGGTATCACCGGCGGCCCAGGAAGTGCTAGGCTGCGACAGAAGATCATCGAGAATCTTCATCTGCCAGAACATTTGTCGGCCAATGCACTCTTATCGGTGCTCAACGCACTGATGGACTATGAAGCATATCAAGAGCTTCTTGAGAAAGTGAAATAATCATAAAACAAAGGAGGGAATAAGATGCAGCCAGATAGTTTGCTTTATATTTATCTGTTTTTGCCATTTTGCCTGGTGGTCTATTATCTGATCCCCCAAAAGGGAAAAAACACGGTATTGTTGCTATTGTCTCTGGTGGTCTTTCTCTCCCTGGATATTGTATTTACCCCCTTGTTAATCGCTTCCTGCCTGATTGATTTTGTGGCAGGATGGGTGATCGAACACAACCGGGATAAAAATATACTTTGCCGATTTATCCTCTGTGTGGCTGCGGCCAAGGACTTAGCTACCGTTGCTGTCATGGTGGTTTACCGCGACTTTTTTGGCTTTGTTCTGCCATTGGGATCTATTGTTGTAAGCCTATTATCTCTCAGCTATGTTTATGATATTTATCGTTGCAAGGCCAAAGCCCAAAGAAATCCCGTCAATATGCTTACCTATACCATGATGTTTCCCCGTCTGTATTACGGTCCGTTGACCAGGTATGGGCAGATGGAATATGATCTAAACTACCGGCGGGCGTCCTTGTCCCTGCTGTGTGACGGATTGATCCAGTTTATTCAGGGCCTTGCCAAGAAGGTGCTGATCGCTGATGGAATCACCCGGGTGCTGGATATGATTGTCCGGCTGCCGGACTATAATCAAAGCATTCTTTCCTGCTGGATCTATTTCCTTGCCAGGGTCATGTGGATATACTTTTTCTACTGTGGCTATCTGGAGATGGGGGCAGGACTGTGTATGGTGTTTGGATTTAATGTCCGATCCGGCTTTCACCATCCCTATATGGCCAAAAGCATTGGAAGCTTTTTGAGCCGCTTTAACAACAGCCTTCAGGAATATGTGGAACGTTATTTTTACGATCCGCTTTCTGCACGGATACGGGTACGGTGGATGAAACCTCTGGCAGTTTTCCTGTCGCTGCTCATCATCTGCCTGTTCTACCGAGCCAGTGTCAACATGATTCTGGGAGCGCTGCTGCTCACCCTTGTTTTATGCTTGGAACAACGAAGCCGGTCTGATTCCCGGCGCTTTCACGTCCCTTCTATCCTAGCCCATTTAGGAGTCATTGCTGTCTTAGGACTTTTCATGATCTTGGTAGTAACCGAGTCCCCTGCCGAGGCATGGAGCCTGCTTTTACACATGTTTGGGCTGCATGTGGGAGGAATGGAACTATATAATCAGCAGATCATCTATATATTGACCACCAATTATGTATCGCTGATTGTGGGAGTGATTTTCTGCACCGATATTTTTGCAAGGTTAGCTTCAAAATTTTCTAGCTCTAAAAGTTATCTGGTGAATCTGGCTATTATTATTGTTAATGTGCTAATATTGGTAGTGACAACGTCGTATCTGATTGGTTAGAAATAGGGGGAGAAAAGGCGGTGATCCAATGAAACCAAAGAGAATAGCAGCCATTATCCTGCTACTGATGATGTTTGTCCTTCCACTCTATGTAGTGCTGGGGGCTCCTCAATTTTGGCAGGATCTGCCTGTTCCTACCTGGAAAACCTTGCAAAACCACACCTACATGGAACAGTTGAATAACTATGTCAGTGGACAGTTTGCGCAAAACAGGACACTGACCGGTATGCAGTCCACTCTGAAATATTATACCGGAGTAAGGGAAGAAAACGGTATTTTTATCGGTGACAACAAGCTGATTAAAAATCTAGAAGAACCAGAGGAGGAGAAGCTGGAGGCCAATATCAGTGCGGTGAATCAGCTTGCTGCGTCTCGTTCCGGAGATGTTTTTCTGGTGCTAATTCCCACTTCTGTGGTTATTAATCAGGAAGAAATTCCTCAATACGCTACCAATGTAAATCAAAGGGATATTATTGACAGGGTATATAATCAGGTGGGGGAAAATGCCAGGACCATTGACGCCTATTCTGCCCTTTTTGAAAAGCGCGAGGAGTATCTGTATTATCGCACCGATGACCGGCTGACCATTAGCGGCGCTTATGAGGTGTATAGCGCGATGATTGACAAAATGGGCCATTACAAGCGTACTATTGACGCCTTTGATGTTGAACACGCCCGTTCCGATTATTATGGGCCCCTTTATCCCATGACCTATTTCAAAAATGTGGAACCAGACCGTCTTAGTTTTTATCATTACACAAAATATGATCGGGAATTCCAGGTCAAGGTCTATGGTTCGGGAGAGGTTGTGGAAAGTGATTCCCCCTATTTAACCCGATGGCTGTATACGGATAATCCCGATATGGTCTATCTAGGCGCCGGCCAGATTATGACGGAAATTCATGTAGAAGAAAGCCCTTATGAGGAAAAGCTTCTGCTGTTGGGCGACGACAATGCCTATAAGTTGGGAGAGTTCCTACAACTGCATTTTCAGGATATTACCATTGTCAACACCGCCCGGATTGCAGAGCTTCCGCAGGAGATTGACCTGGAGGAATACGACAAAATTGTCATGGCATTTGATGTGGATACCTTTACACATACCTATCAGCCCTTTGATATGGGCGGCTTGGAGTAGACTGAATTGTAATTTTGAATAGAGAAATCGAGAAGGCCGTCATTGACAATTGAGGCGGCTGTGGGTATAATAAAAAGGCGGTTATACCGCAAGAAGGGCCGCAGTGGCGGAATCGGCAGACGCAAGGGACTTAAAATCCCTCGCTGGCAACAGCGTGACAGTTCAAGTCTGTTCTGCGGCACCAGCTCGCTGCAAGCGATATGAAGCTTGCAGCGAGCTTTTTTATCTTTCGGATGATTCCCAAGATGATTCCCAAACTGATACACCCCACCATTGCGCTAGTGCAATGGCGGGGTTCTATCTTGTAACTACCTTTTGGGGAAAGAGACAAAAAAGTTGAAGAAATGGACTTTGCTTCTTTACGTTAACAGGTAAAAATGCTATAATAAAACAAACAAAAAGAGGGAATAACCCGTTAAAAACACATTCTGTACGATCAATGTGCAGATAGAGTTGGCTCGCGCATAAAATTAAGATGCAGCTGTGCCGGCGGATGGGTTTCAGAGATTAACAGAAAGG
Source organism: Candidatus Pararuminococcus gallinarum (assembly GCA_904419775.1). Lineage (GTDB taxonomy): Bacteria > Bacillota > Clostridia > Oscillospirales > Ruminococcaceae > Zongyangia > Zongyangia gallinarum. Next base: position 53,212 of record CAJFSX010000010.1, read on the forward strand.
AAAGTTTAACATGGAAAACTATTACCAGCCTGAGATGGAATGTGCATCTCGGGAACAGATTAGGGCTTGGCAGGATGAGCGGCTGGTGAATACGGTCCATCGTGTGTACAAAAATGTACCGTATTACCGGAATTTGATGGAGAAAAAGGGGGTTACTCCTGACGATATCAAATCGGTTGATGATCTGCACAAACTGCCTTTCCTGACAAAAGATGATCTGCGGGATGCTTATCCTTACGGATTACTGGCGACACCTTTGCACGATTGTGTGCGTATCCAGTCTACCAGTGGAACGACAGGACGCCGGGTAGTAGCTTTCTATACCCAACACGATATCGATCTGTGGGATGAATGCTGTGCCCGTGCCATTGTGGCGGCCGGCGGTATAAAGGACGATGTTGTCCATGTCTGCTATGGCTATGGATTGTTCACCGGTGGTCCTGGCCTCAATGGCGGTTCCCATAAAGTAGGCTCTTTGACCCTTCCTATGTCTTCCGGTAATACAGAGCGGCAGATCCAATTTATGTGTGATCTTGGCTCTACAATCCTCTGCTGTACCCCTTCTTATGCGGCTTATTTGGCTGAAAGCATTATAGAGCGGGGTCTGAGAGACAAGATTAAGCTTAAAGCCGGCATCTTCGGAGCAGAAGCTTGGAGCGAGGAAATGCGCCATGATATTGAAGAAAAATTGGGTATTAAGGCCTATGACATCTATGGTTTGACAGAAATCTCTGGACCGGGTGTTTCCTTTGAGTGCAGTGAACAAACGGGCATGCATATCAATGAGGACCACTTTATCGCGGAGATCATCGACCCGGTTACCGGTGAGGTACTGCCGGAGGGCGAGAAAGGGGAGCTGGTCTTCACCAGTATTACCAAAGAAGCATTCCCGCTTATCCGCTATCGGACGAGAGACATCTGCGTTCTCTCCCGGAAAAAATGCTCCTGCGGCCGAACCTTTGTCAAGATGAGTAAGCCCATGGGACGCAGCGACGATATGCTGATTGTCAAAGGCGTCAATGTCTTCCCGTCCCAGATTGAGACGGTTCTGCTCAACAAGGGCTACCCGGCCAACTATCAGATTATTGTCAGCCGTGAAAACAACAGCGACCGTCTGGAAGTCCAGGTGGAGATGACACCGGAAATGTTCTCCGACGCCTTGTCTCAGGTATCCGCTCGGGAGAAAGAACTGGTTGAAGCCCTGAAAGCCATGCTTGGTATCTATGCGGTTGTTAAGCTTGTTGCCCCGAAATCCATTACCCGTAGTGAAGGTAAAGCAGTTCGGATTATCGACAAGCGGAAACTCTATTAATCGAAAGGAGCAATTGCTATGACAGTGAAACAAATCTCCGTGTTTTTGGAGAATAAACCTGGCCAACTGGCAGAATTTACAAAGCTTCTGGAGAAAAATGAAATTGATATGCGGGCAATGTCCTTGGCTGACGCAGAGGACTTCGGCATTCTGAGAATCATTGTGGATGATTCCTATAAAACTGTCTGTGTGCTGAAAGATGCCGGTTATGTTTGCTCCATTACACCGGTTTTGGCGGTGGAAATTCCCGACAAGCCGGGCAGCCTTGTCAAGGTGTTGGATATTCTGGGAGAAAACGGCATCAACCTGGAGTATACCTACGCGTTTATTACCCGCAAAAAGGACGTAGCTTATATGATCCTGCGGGTGACAGACAACGAAAAAGCGGGAGATGTGCTGAGCAAAAACGGGATAAGGATTTATTGCCAGCACGAAATTTCCGAGTTGTTTGATTAAAAGAAAAATACATTTCTTGTGATCACCAAAAGAAGATCGGCCTCCTATTGCGGAGGCCGATCTTCTTTTATACTGTATGAAAAATATGATAGATCTTTTAACTAGAACTACTTTCTCTTGCGGGAGAGAACCACCGCAGCGCCAGCACTCAGGGCCAGGACTGCCAGTGCTCCAGCGATCATGCTGTGATCTCCAGAAGACGGGTTCTCTTTGTCACTGTTGCCAGAACCGGAT
>CAJFSX010000011.1 GCA_904419775.1 Candidatus Pararuminococcus gallinarum
TCAGTGTCCATATATATTGCAAATCCAAAATATTCCCTCCTGCAAAGGCGTCCGTACCGCCGCTGTTTTTCTGCTATTCGTTCTAAAATGATACCATGTTATCAAACGAAAGCCACTGGGAATATCATACCATAAAAGATAAAAAAACAAAACCGGTTTTGTAAAAAAACCGGTTTTGTTTTCACAATTTGTCACATTTATAGGAGATGAGGTTATTTGAGGACAATATCCTTTCCAAACCATTTCTCAGAGATTTCAGCTGCGGTGCCTTCGGCAACAACCTCATCAAAGGCCTCCTGAACCTGCTGTGCAAATTCAGTATTATCTTTTTTAAAGCCGATAGCGTATTCCTCTTCCTGCAGAGACTCTTCAATAATGGTGAAGTTTTCCGGTTCCATCTCTACATAATAACGTGCAACGACTTCATCGATAATAACCGCATCAATTCTGCCGATCTTCAGATCGTTCAGGGCAGAGACATAGTCGGCCATGGAAACAACCTCAGCTACCTCATCTTTAATGGGGTCATTGTTCAGTGCCAGCTCACCAGAAGAATCTGTCTGAACTGCAACAATCTTTCCTGCCAAATCTGCTTTTGTCGCAATGGGAGAATCCTTCGCAACAACAATCAGCTGGTTGTTTGCCATGTAGGGACGGAGGAGCAGCATATTTTCTTCTCTTTCCTCAGTTACTGTCATTCCATTCCAAATGCAATCAATGTTGCCGTTGTTGAGCTCCATCTCCTTGGCAGCCCAATCGATAGGCTGTAGCTTCAATTCCAGGCCCAATTTTTTGGCAACCTCTTTTGCCATGTCAATATCGAATCCGACAATTTCGTTATCTTCGCTCATAAATCCCATAGGCGGGAAGGAAACGTCCAAACCCACAATGAATTCTGTCTTTTCACCGTTCTGAGCGCCAGATTCGCTTTGGGACTGTGAACTGCTATCAGATTGGGAATCCCCTGCTGTAGAGCTTTCCCCCTGCGAAGCGCATCCGGCAAATACGGTAATGCACATAAGCATCGCTAACAAAAACACACCAATTTTTTTCATATTCTTTTCCCCTTCCTGCTCAGATGTCATCCTCCAAGCACGTGACTTATTATATACTTTATCGTGCTAAAATGCTACCTTGGCAATTTGAAAATATTCCTCAAATATTAAAAATACCGCTTAGTTTCTCTTTTTTTCACTGTTTTACTCAGTATTTCTTTTTTTACCTCCTATAAATAAAAAGGGACGCTCAAGCGTCCCTTTTTATGCAAAACAGCTTATTTTAGAAGTAATTGGCCGGATTCATATAGCGTCCGTTAATACGGATCTCAAAGTGCAGATGTCGTCCATAGGCATTACCCGTCTGGCCAACCTGACCAATCACCTGGCCTTGGCTTACCTGCTGTCCCGCTGTAACATAAAGGGCATTACAATGGGCATACAGCGTATAGACACCATTGCCATGATCAATCAGAATATGCCGTCCATAGCCTGTCGTCTGATTTCTCGCGTAGACAACCGTTCCTGCCATACTCGCATAAACTGGTCCATTGCCGGTTCCTGCGATATCAATAGCATAATGGCCTGCATAGCCGCCGTAACCACAGCTAATATAACCACCATTGGCTGGCCACAAAAATCCGCTAGCCGAGGCGGAACCAGAGCTGGAACTAAAGTTATTGCTGTTACTGTAGGAGGTCAAATTGCTGGCGCTGCCCACAATGACCTCTTGGGTCACAGGTTCCTCAATAGTTGTGGATTCAATAACCTCTCGGTCGACCTCAACTCCATCTACGTAGGTAACATTGGCAGTAACTTCAGCAGTACCGTTTTCACCCGCCGTTTTCACCTCGGAATAGCCTCGATAGTAGCGGTTGTCCTCGGTTTCCTCTGTCTGATAAGGAATCTCTTCCATATAGGTTTCAGTACGTGTTACCTGTACCCCAAGGAAAGGCTCCGATTTAGAAATGAGCACCTCCTGGCCGATCAGAAGAGATTCTTCAATGCCAGGATTCAGCGCTGTCAACTCTGTCAGGGATAGATCATTTTTCTCCGCAATGCCCCACGGATCGTCACCTTCCACTACCTCGTAGACCTTTTCTCCTTCTACATCGGAGGTAATGACCGTTTCGATATTCTTTAGATCAACAATGCTAGATTCAGGATACAACCCATCCTTTGTCTCGACATCGCGAATAAAGTCGACTTCCTCATTTTCCGCACCCGTCCTATACTGGGCTAACATACCGTCAAGGAGATTTTCCAATTCCGCGCCCTTTTGGGTCGCTCCCATAAATTTCCCATCAACATAAAGCCCGGTAGCCTGATTAATGACGCTTCCAGAGGCGGCGATAATATTGTCGCACATTTTATCTACCGACAACACCTGCGTCGGTTCCACTACTTCTAATGTAAATTTAGGCGTCGTATTGATGGGGTCTTGATCTTCCTCATACACAATACGGCCCTGCATCATTTTTTCCGCCTGATCAAAGGAATCCTCGTTTTCAATATACCCCATTTCCATTCCCTGATATTCTACGTTGAGTGCGTAATCAAGGTTGGAAAAATAGGAAATTGTATAAACGAGCAGAAATGCCGCGCAAATTGGCGCCGCGTAATTCAAGAAGCCTTTGATGATGCGCATGTTGGCCCGCGCACCGCAGAAGAATACATAGAAGAACTCGCCAACAGCCCCTAAAAAGCCTTTCTGCCGATAGGCACCGGATACTTGGTTCTTAATGAGAACGCAGGAAGAACCCAGCTTTTTAAAGGGGAAGGTAAAATTCCTCCATATCCGTCTCCAGCCGATCCGAAAACGGTCTTTAAAACCGGCAAAAAAGTCTCGGATAGCGTGGACAGCACGGAAAAATCCCTCGCGGTATTTGCTCTTCAGTTTTCTCAGAAAACGGAAAAACTGACAGCCAACAACATAAGACAGTTTATAAAAATACTGAAAAAGTGTCGAAAAAAATGCAGATAATATCGAAGCTGTCTTCTTTTCTGTTACGCTTTTTCTGTCGCGTACAGTTTTTTTCTTCTCTGTACAACCACAGTTTCTGCGTATCACAAACATCGCTCCTTTCTTATTTGCTACGAAGCCTGCACCTTCGTTTGAGCAGTTCTGAGAACTCCTCATTTCATCCACTCATCTGTGAACGATCATATTTTATTATACATAAATTCGTAAGAATTGCAAGGATTTTAGCCATTTTGAAACCTTTTGTACAACATTATTCATATAATTAATAAAAATTACAGAAATATTTTCATACATATTTTATATAAAATATGTATTATATTTTAATAACATCTTATGTCTGGATTCATTTTTCGGTTTATTTTTTGTCAAAAATATAACAAAATTCACTAATCCTAAGCGATTCCTACTATCTCTTCCATCACATTGTTCTCACCAGTCTTATGGAGATTTAGCCGCAATTCATTGGGCCTTATTAACCATACCACGGTCATGTGACAATTTTGTGACGGTTCCCAGAAAATACCGAAGCAAGAATGATTGTTATGTATCCTAACAATAACAGGACCCTTACCTGTTTCGGCAAGGGCCCTGCGGTTGACTATTTATGTGTTATAAAACTTTGGAAAGAAAATCGCGCAGACGGGGATGTTGAGGATTAGCAAAAAATGCTTCTGGTTCCTGCTGCTCTAAAATGAGGCCACCATCCATAAACAGCACCCTGGTTCCCACCTCACGGGCAAAGCCCATTTCATGGGTGACGACTACCATGGTCATCCCTTCCCGTGCCAGCTCTTTCATTAATTCCAGTACCTCTCCTACCATTTCCGGGTCCAAAGCAGAGGTGGGTTCATCAAACAGCATGACGTCGGGATTCATAGCCAAAGATCGGACAATGGCAATACGCTGCTTCTGCCCGCCGGAAAGTTGAGGTGGATAAGCATCCGCTTTATCGGACAAACCGATTCTCTCCAGCAATTTCAGCGCTGCTTCTTTTGCCTCTTCCGGTTTTTGCAGCCCCAGTTTGATAGGCGCCAAAGTAATATTCTCCGCTACCGTCAAATGAGGGAACAGGTTGAAATGCTGGAACACCATTCCCATTTTCTGGCGCAGTTTGTTAATATCACATTTGGGATCTGTAATCTCCTGCCCCTCAAACCAAATCTGTCCCTTTGTGGGCCTTTCTAGAAGATTTAGGCAGCGCAAAAAAGTACTTTTTCCCGAGCCAGAAGGCCCTACGATGACCACTTTTTCGCCCTTTGCAATCTCTTCATCGATACCTTTGAGCACAAGATTGCTTCCGAATGCCTTCTCCAATCCTTTAACGCTGATCATTCTTCGCCATCCTCCTCTCAAAGTGCCTGAGTACACGGGTCATACCAATGACCAGAATTAAATAAACAATGGCTGTGGCATACAGGGGGACATTGTTATAGGTTCGGCCACGGATCAAATTCGCCGCCGATGTAATATCCATCAGGGCAATATATCCAGCAATAGAGGTTTCCTTCAGCAAAGCTATGAATTCATTGCCCAATGCTGGGAGGATATTCTTGATTGCTTGTGGCAGTACAATATACCGCATAGTCATACTCTGGGTAAGGCCTAAAGAACGGCCAGCCTCCGTTTGGCCCCGATCCACCGCCAGAATACCAGAGCGGATAATCTCTGCCACATAGGCTCCGGAATTGATACCAAAAGTAAGAATCGCCACCGGAATTGCCTCGGTAATAAAGGCAAAGATGGAAAAATACATGATCAACAACTGTACCACAATCGGCGTACCTCTGATCACTGTCAAATACAGATCGCAGATAAAATTAAGCCAGCCCAACTTTTTATTTTGGGCGGCGGCTACCTTCGCAATAGCCACCAGCAAGCCGATTGCCACACCAATCAAGGTCGCAAATACAGCAATTACCAATGTATTTCCTAACCCCTGTAATAACAGTTGCCAGCGATTTTCTTCAATCAGCCCTTCATATAGATAATCCCCTATGGAGGCAAAAAATTCTAGCATGGCGTCCTCCTCAACTCATTCTTGTCATTTCACCTAATCCATAATAAAACAACCGAACGGCAGCGGGCACAAATTCCCGCTGCCGTTGATTTTCCACAAGTAAGAGCAGCTATTTATGCGGCTGCACCCATATGATTGAGCACATACTCATCAATTTTGCCCTCATCCATCAACCGCTGCAAGGTAGCATTGATGGCTTCCAGAAGGGTGTCATTGCCTTTCTGTACCGCAATGGCATATTTTTCCTCAGTCAAAGGCTCAGCAATCAGCTCCAGATCGTCATTTTGCGCTACGATAGACTCCGCCGGAAGCTGATCGATGATTACACCGTCGATTCTACCATTTTTCAGGTCGTTAGCCGCTTCCAACGCAGTCTTATACTTCTTGACCTGATCTTCTGCCATACCGTTGTCATCTACACAGAAGAATTCGCCAGTTGTGCCAGCCTGTACGCCAATAGTCAGATCAGGAATCTGATCCGCAGTGATCCCACTATCCTTCTGGATAATCAAATACTGGGAAGACGTTACATATTCAATGGAAAAGTCCACCTTCTCCTGGCGATCGGGTTTGATGGTGATACCCGCTGCGCCGAAAGAACCTTTTCCAGATTTTACTGCATCAATAATACCGTCAAAGTCCATATTGACAACTTCCAGCTCAACACCCAGATCTTTGGCAATTTCGTTGGCAATATCTACATCAACGCCAACAAACTCATTATTCTCCACATACTCAAAGGGCGGAAAAGCAGCGTTGGTCAACATAACCAGCTTACCGTCCTTTTGAATTTGCTCCACAGTTGGTGTTTTTTTACATCCCGCCAGCGACAATACCATAAGAACTGCCAAGGCCAGCGCAAGAATTCTCTTCATAAAATACCCCTCCAAAATGTTACAAAAAACAATAAATTATTTGATGCTTAATATTATACAATCCCTGTGGAAAAAATCAAGGGGTTCATGCAAATAAATTCAGAAAAACTTCGATTTTATACATCATTATTGCATAAATATTCTTTTAGCAGCAAATTCATCATATCTTCTTCCAACGGCGCTGTCACCTCGACCCAATTCCGCAAAAACGGCTGAAAAAACTTCATCCAACCGCAATGGAGCGCTTGTCTTCCTATATCATCCCGTTTTCCCCCATAAAGGTCATCTCCCGCTAATGGGTGGCCTAAATAAGCCATGTGCACCCGAATTTGGTGGGTCCTCCCGGTCTCCAATTCACACGAAATGAAACTATATTTATTATTTTTGCATAAACACTCATAATGAGTGCAGGCAGCACGTCCATCCGGCCGTACCGCTCGCCGCACCTTGCTCCCTTGCTCCATACCAATAGGAGCGTCAATGATCCCTCTTTTCTCTTCCAAAGCTCCTGAAACAATGGCCATATACCTTTTTTGCACCTGACGGGGATCCAGAGAAGCGGCCAGCACATGTTTTGCGCAGAGGACCAAACCAGAGGTATCCTTATCAAGACGGTTAATGGGATGAAAGACCGGAGTAAAACCCAGCCTTTTTTCCATAATATGAGCCCACACATTGCCTAAAGTTGCCTCCTGATACTGGTGAGCCGGATGGACCGGCATGTGGGCGGGTTTATTAAAGATAAGGAAATCCTCATCCTCATATATGATGGGGACGGGTAGAGTACAGCAGGCCAGCACCGTCTCCTCCCGCGGAAGCTGAAGGCGAAGAATGCTCCCCTCCTTCACCCGGTCAATGACCCGAGCAGGCTTGCCGTCTAGCTGAATTCCATTCTCTGTATTTTTCAGCATTTTTATGACGGTGGAGGATATATGAAATTGCGAGCGAAGCAGATCATAAATCTTCTTTCCATATTGTTCCTTTGTCATCTTCCATTCCACAGTTTTCACATTCCCACCTCCAAAAAAAGCCGGCGGAAAACGGCTGTTTTCCGCCGGCTTTGTGCCTTAATCTATCTATTTGACTTCTACAATCCAATTGTAGCGATCCGGAATTCTACCCCACTGAATGCCAGTTAATTCATCGTAAAGTTTTTGAGAAATCTCACCAATTTCATTGTTGTTAATATCCATGACAAGATCTCCCCATTTAATGTGGCCAATGGGAGAAATAACCGCCGCTGTGCCAGTGCCGAAAGCCTCATTCAGTTTTCCAGCTTTGTAGGCATCAGCAACCTCTTGGATAGAGAGACGGCGTTCAGCTACCTTGTAGCCCATATCTTTCAGCATCTCAATGCAGGATTTTCTGGTAATTCCCGGCAGGATGGAGCCAACCAACGCAGGAGTAATAACCTCTCCATCAATGACAAAGAAGACATTCATGGAGCCAACTTCTTCAATATATTTTTTCTCCACTCCATCCAGCCAAAGCACCTGAGAATAATTCTGGTCATTTGCCTCAACCTGGGCTTTGAGAGAAGCAGCGTAATTGCCTCCTGTCTTCGCCATACCTGTACCGCCCCGGACTGCTCGGACATAATTGTTCTCTACATACAGCTTTACCGGATTCAGTCCCTCTTTATAGTAAGGACCAGAGGGCGACAGGATAATAACAAAAAGATATTTATTTGCGGTGCGGACACCCAAATGAGCGTCTGTTGCGATGATAAAGGGACGAATGTACAAGGATGTATCCTTAATATGAGGAATCCAGTCTTTTTCGATTTTTAAAAGTTCGATGAGGGCCTTAAGGGCAAATTCCTCATCAATTTGAGGAATGCACAAACGCTCGTTAGAACGATTGAGCCGGGCAAAATTTTCCTGCGGTCTAAACAACAGAATTCTGCCATCCTCAGCCCGGTATGCTTTCATACCCTCAAAAACTTCCTGGCTATAATGTAGCGCCATTGCAGCTGGATCCAGCGGCAGAGGACCATAGGGAACAATACGGGCATCATGCCAACCCTGTCCCTCATCGTAGTCCATCAAAAACATGTGGTCTGTAAAGATATTTCCAAAGCCCAGTTTGGTCTCATCCTGAGGCTTCGGCTTGAGATTTTTCGACAATTCGATTCTCAAGTTTTCCATGTCCGTTTCCTTCTTTCTACTATTTTACCCAGATTGCGGGTATTTTTACTCTGTAACGTTTTAAGTATACCAATCCCGTTGACAGAAAGCAAGGGGATCCTCCACAAATGCACGGAATCCCCAGCAAGATGCCGGGGACCCCATCCTTATAAAAAGCGAATCACATTAATAAGCGACGCCCTGTGCCATCATGGCATCTGCCACCTTAATAAAGCCGGCAATATTGGCACCCATGACCAGGTTGCCTTCTGCACCATACTCTTTGGATGCATCATAGGCGTTGTGGAAAATATTGACCATGATGTCATGCAGCTTGGCATCCACTTCTTCGGAGGTCCAGCTGTAACGCATGGAGTTCTGGCACATCTCTAAACCGCTGGTGGCAACGCCGCCGGCATTGGCAGCCTTGGCCGGCCCAAAGAGAACGCCGTTTTTCTGGAAGACTTCCACAGCTTCCGGAGTGGAGGGCATGTTCGCGCCTTCGGCAACTGCCATGACGCCGTTGTTGACCAGCATCTGTGCCTCTTCCCCGTTGATCTCATTCTGGGTTGCGCAGGGCAGAGCCACGTCGCATTTGATGCTCCAAATACCACGGCAACCTTCGGTGTAGGTGGAACCAGGTACGCGTTTTGCATACTCACTGATTCTTCCACGCTCTACCTCTTTGATCTGCTTAACAACATCCAGCTGAATGCCGTTGGGATCGTAAACATAACCGGAGGAATCAGAAAGGGCAACAACCTTTGCGCCATACTCCTGTGCCTTTTCGGTAGCGTAAATAGCCACGTTACCAGAACCGGAGACGACAACAGTTTTATCTTTCAAGGTTTCATTCTTCATGCACTGGAGCATTTCCTTGGTGAAGTAGAGAAGTCCATAGCCGGTGGCCTGGGTACGGATCAGAGAACCGCCATAGGAAAGGCCCTTGCCGGTGAGAACGCCTACAAACTCATTGCGCAGACGTTTGTACTGGCCGAACAGGAAGCCGATTTCCCGCGCGCCAACGCCGATATCACCAGCCGGCACATCGGTGTCTGCACCAATGTGTTTGGAAAGCTCGGTCATAAAGCTCTGGCAGAAACGCATGATCTCGCCGTCAGATTTGCCCTTGGGATCGAAATCAGAACCGCCCTTGCCGCCGCCCATGGGAAGGCCGGTGAGGGAATTCTTAAAGATCTGCTCAAAGCCCAGGAATTTGATGATGGAGGCGCATACAGAGGGATGGAAACGCAGTCCGCCTTTGTACGGGCCGATCGCGGAGTTAAACTGGACGCGGAAGCCACGGTTAACCTGAACCTTACCGCTGTCGTCAACCCAGGATACACGGAACTGGATAAATCTCTCCGGCTCCACAATACGATCGATTACGCCGGATTTTACGATGTCAGGGCGTTTTTCTACCACTGGCTCGAAAGATTCCAGAACTTCCTTGACAGCCTGCAAAAATTCGGGCTCGCCGCTGTTTCTTTTGCATACTGTTTCGTATACGTTATTGAGGTACTCACTTTTAAACGCCATAGCTTAGCTCCCCTTTGTCAAATTTGGTTATTATTATAACTACTTTAACGCGATAATGCAAGAATTTTTTGCAACTTTTTTTTAAATTCATGCAGATTCTCAGGATTAATCCTCAATTTTTGCGAAGAATGTAAAGTTTTACACAATTTATATGCAAGATTAAATTTTTTCGTTTCACCTCACTCTGTGATTTCATAAAAATCAATCAAAATTCAAATGCAGCTTTCCGAGAAAACTTGTATAATTCCCCGACGTATGTTATCATATCATCCATGAGCAGGCAAGACAACGGCGGGAACAGTGCCGTAAGGCCGTTTCCGAGGAAAGTCCGAGCTCCAAAGGGCGGGATAGCTGCTAACGGCAGCCGGAGGCGACTCTAGGGAAAGTGCAACAGAGAGATACCGCCAAAGCGTGGTTTTCCCCGCTGGCAAGGGTGGAAAGGCGAGGTAAGAGCTCACCAGCGTCCAGGAGACTAGACGGCTATGTAAACCCTATCCGGAGCAACACCACAGGGAGGGCATCAAGCGCCGGCCCGGCGTGTCCTCGAGAAGGTGGCTGGAGCCTTATGGCGACGTAAGGCCTAGATAGATCGTTGTCAAATACAGAACTCGGCTTATATGCTTGGTCATGCTACAAAACAAAAAGGCGTCCGCTTAAGCGGACGCCTTTTTGTTTTGGGAGATGTAAACACAATGCTGTATAGTAATTAGCCGATGTCAATTTTCCGGCTTTCAGGCTTTTGCTCTGCCAGCTTGGGCAGCGTCAGTTCCAAAATGCCGTTGTTATAGGCGGCCTTGATATTTGCCGCATCAATGGTGGAGACATCGAAACTTCTGACAAAGGAACCGTAGCTGCGCTCCCGGCGGATATAATTGTCCTTCTTGTCTTCTGTATTGGCTTCGTGTTTGGCGCTGATGGTCAATGTATCGCCATTGATATCGATGTCAATATCTTTTTTATCAAAGCCCGGCAATTCGGCTTCCAGGAGATAATGATCCCCTTTGTCCATAATATCGGTACGGAATGCGGAGATCTGATCTCCCATTTCACCGAAGAAGTCCTTCCCCCAGTCACCAAAGAAATTCATCATATCATTTCTTCTGCGTTCAAACGGTAACAGATCAAACATAAGTCATACCTCCATTTATATCATTTGGTTCTTTTATGATTTTGTCTTTCGGATGTCCTTCATCCTTTTAACAATTGTCATTATAGGCCCCACTTGTTACAAAACAACACATAAATTAAGAACAAACCTTTAATTTTAGCACTCATATTAATAGAGTGCTAAAATTCGCAAAAATCAGCATAACAAAAAGAAATCCAGAGGAAGATCAATACCTTCCTCTGGATTCAAATCTGCTTTTTCATGTGAATATGAGGACAGTATTCTTCATAATACTCATCCCCATATGCTATGTAGCCGCACTTTTCATAAAAGCCACGAGCCTGCTGTTGAGCGCCGATTAGCGCTTGTTTTCCACCCAAGGAAACCGCCTTTTTCTCCAGCTCCTCCATGAGGATCCGGCCTAGACCTTGTCCCCTCCATGGCTTGCGTACAGCAATGCGGCCAAATTTATAGCTGTTTTCTTCCCAAGGGAACATCCTCGCTGTGGCGACTGGCTGGTTTTCCTCGTCATAGATGACAAGATGCAGCGCTTTCACTTCCATATCGTCATATTCATCCTGAAATTTCTGCTCCTTGACAAAGACCTCATCCCGAATCATCTTTGCATCTTCCGGCAGATGGAGGTCCTCATACCATTTAGCTTTGAACATCCTGTCACATCCTTGCTCTATTTTGTCCATTTTTATTATAGCAAATCTTCTTTAGATTGACCAGACAAAATGTAGGATAGACATGGTCACCACTCCAGGCAGCCCTAAAAGGGCCGTCACCAGACAGGTAAACAGATTGATTCCAATGGCAATGCCGGTGTATCCTGTAGTCAGATGAATCGCTGCGAGACCCAAAAATCCACAAAGGGCATGGGTAAAATAGGTGGAGACCGGGTTCTTCCTTCTGGCATACAAGGCCACCAACATCCCTGCGGACAAAAAAATGGCGGCGATGAGGATGATTTCACTTATCCCATGAGCTATACACCCCTTCCAATTGAATTCCATGTTGGGCGGGGTCCCAGGTGATACCCTTGCGTTTGGCTTCCTTGATCAAATAGCGATATCGAGCGGCCAGAGCTTTGTTTTCATAGATACAAGCCTCCAGCAGGTCTTCGTCCTGTTCCTGATTAAAGCGCTGTTCCGCGCGATCAATCATTTCCAGCACGGCCTTGATATCCTCAATAATGCGGTTGGTTTCTTCTGCTCTGGGCGTGGATATTCCTTTGCTCCATGGCATGATTTTTGATCGGAGAATACCTTCCATGATACAAGCCCACCCTTCAATTTCATTGTATGTGGGTAGCCTTGGCTGATATGCAAAAATTATACAGGATCACTGTAAAAAACTTCCTAACAACAAAAGGCTCCGAACCCGGTCCGGAGCCTTTGCTTATACAAATTCAAAATCAATTTTTCCCGCCGATACATCGGCTCCCAGCACCTTGACCGTGACTGTATCTCCAATACGGTATCTTCTGGGGGACATCATATCCTTATATTCCATCCGCCCATCATACTGGAAGGTTTCGCCCAGGGTCTGAGCCCGTACCAGACCCTCCACAGTATTGGGCAGCATGACATAGATGCCGAAATTGGTGGTAGAGGAAACGACGCCCTCCAACTCTTCCCCTAAGTGGCGGAGGATGTATTCCGCCTTATAACAGTCCTCACAGTCTCGCTCGATGGTCATAGCGATGAGTTCCCGCTCACTGGATTGATTGGCGGTGGGACCTGCCACCTTGCCAAAGCGCTTTTGCAGCTTTTCCTCACTGGAACCTGCCAAATATGCCGACATAACCCGATGGATAAACAGGTCCGGATAACGGCGGATAGGTGAGGTAAAGTGTGCATAGTTTTGAAGCACCAGGCCAAAATGCCCGATATTCTTTTCACTGTATTTTGCCTTGGACATGGTGCGCAGCATCTGGCTGTTCACAATCATTTGGTACTTGGTTCCCCGGACACCCTCCAGCACCTGAGCCAGACGGGTCGGAGAAACGCCAGGCTGGATGTCCCGCTTACTCTGTCCGATGGCAGCAAGCAACTCCGCGAGATTCTGGAGCTTGTCGGGAGAAGGCGGTTCATGAACCCGGAAGCAGAAGGGAAGGTGCTTTTCCAGCGCAAAGGTGGCTGCTGACTCGTTGGCCAGGAGCATCATCTCTTCAATTATATTCTCACTGCGCCCAGTCCCTCGGGGCTTGATTGCCTTGACATTCCGGTTTTCATCCAGAATAATCTTGGATTCACTGGTCTCCAGATCCATGGCCCCTCTTTCCCGCTTCTTTTTCAACCGGAGGCTGCACAATTCGTCAATCAGATGGATGGAGTCCATGACGGCACTGTATTTTTCCAGAATTTCCGGGGTTGCCTCTCCTGCCAGGATGGCATTGATCTCGCTGTATACCCCCTTGACTCTGGAACGGATCAGTGTCTTTTTAAAATCAAAGCTGACAAGATTCCCCTGGGTATCCAATTTCATAAAGCAAGAGAATGCCAGCCGGTCCTCCCCCTCGTTGAGGGAGCAAATCCCATTTGAAAGGGCCTTGGGCAGCATGGGGATCACCTGATCAGCGTAGTAGATGGAGGTGCCCCGGGCATAGGCTTCGTTATCCAGGGGACTTTGAGGATGAACATAATAGCTTACATCCGCAATATGGACCCCCAGCTCCCAGCCATCCTTTGTTTTTTGGATGGAGACTGCATCGTCCAGATCCTTGCTGTCCGCCGAGTCGATGGTAAAAATGATCTCGTCGCGCAGATCCAATCGGCTGGCCCGCTCTTTGGGATGGATTCCAGCGTCGTTCAACCGCTGCGCCGCCTCAGATACCACAGCCGGGAATTCTACGCTAATCTCATTTAACCGGATCAGGGATTTTGCACAGTTGTCCGCTTTCAGGGAGGAGCCAAAGACCTCTATGACCTTAGCTCTGTGATTATAGTGGCGGGAGCCCCTAGAGACAATTTCACAGAGGACCTTGTCCCCTGCTTTGTATCGGCTGGATTTTCCCGATACCAGCCTCACTGGAAACCCCAGCATCTTATCCGGCACCACCTCAAGAAAGTCCTGGTTCTGTGAGACAACACCGGTAAAACGGCAGGCTGCTGCTTTGGCAATGGATACTACCTCACCTTCCCCCAAAGAACCCTCTTTCCGAGAAGGATAGGTCCTTAGCAGCACCACATCTCCCGGCAAGGAACCCATGAGAGCCCGACCGGGAACAAACAGGTCACCGTCCGCACCCACAGGGCGGGCAAAGCCGTAGGTACTGTTGACCCTCACCACCTGCGCAGGCGTCAGTCCCACTTCCCTTGGAAGGACAAACCCTTTCCGTTTATAATATAGCTCCCCAGCCTCTACCAACTGGGTCAGTTCATGCTCAAATGCCTTTTCCCCTGTTTTGGGCACCTTGAGTTTTCTTGTGAGTTCTTCCACACTCACAGGATTTCGCTTTCCCTTGGCCACAATGCCAAGGATTTTTTCACCATATCCGGGTTGATCTATATTTTTCACCATATTTCCTCCACACCGGTCTCTCCGGCTTTGTCACGCGTCAATCTCTGTCTTCATTCTAGCCTATTACCTTTGAAAAGGCTATCATTTTCTTGCGCTCAACACCAGTTTTCCCAAAATTTTACCCATTCATTATAAATTCTATAGAAAGACAGAGACGTAAAAAAACCCTGCGGATTTCGCAGGGTTTTTAACAGATCGTCTTCTACATGAAAACGGCGATTGCATTTACTGCAATGGTCACGATAACAAAAATAATCGCTACCACTCTTGTAATGCGTCTGAGCATAGCGTCATAGGTACGGCTGTTGTTCTTGCCAAGGTAAGAATCTGTCGCACCTGTCATCGCGTTCATTCCACTGGAATTACTCTCCTGGAGCAATACAACGATAATCAAAATAATGCTGGTAAGAATGAGCAGTATGCCACCGGCTATCTCAAGAGGTCCCATTGTATCACCTCCAAACCCCAATGCTACCGAAAGCTAACTTGTAATATAATAGCATAATTCTCTTTACTTTGCAAGAGAAAAACTCACTTTTTGATATTTTATCTGGGAGTCCTCCCATTTTTTACTTGACTAAAAAGCACGAGGAGACACATACTATTACTGGCTTTACACATCATCCACTGCGTTTGCACGATATGTAAAGCTATCATCGGGCGGATCCGGTTATGCCGGACCGTCCGATTTTTTTGTTAGAAGGTCAACTGCTCTCCCAAATCCTCTGCCTTTGGCAGTGCACCGGCAGCTGGGTAGTTCTTTGCCCGGTAGCGGTGGGGGCTTGTGAGCATATCGTCCTTGTATTCTACCGCTTGCTCCACAAAAGCATTTTTCCGCAGTGTCATCACCTGAACGCCTTGGGTGCTCTTGGTTGTCTTGACGGGAATCAGCGCAGTATTCACAAGAAGCATTCGCTGGCTGGACGCCTTGAGCAAGAGTTCGCAGTCCGCTTTGACATAGAAAACCGCCACAAGAGGCGACTTGTCACTGTATGCAGTTGTCAATTTTTTCCGGCGGGTTTTTGTTTCATAGGCGGAGAGGGGCACCTTGGCCGCCTTGCCGTTTTGGAAAACAAAAACCAAGTATCCGCTGTAATCGGTGGTGACGATCATGGCCGCCACACTCTCTCCCTCGTCCATTCCCAGACGAGCAGGGATATATTCACCCAGGACACTGGCTTTTTGGTCATCAAACTCACAGGCTCTGGTCTTGTAAACTTGCTGACGATCCGTAAAGAAGAGAAGCTCAGCCGTGTTCGTGCTCTCCACAGAAGTGCTGATAGCGTCGCCCTCTTTGAGCTTCTGTTCGCCACCCATCCGCAGGGAAAGGGGGGTGATTTTCTTAAAATATCCCTCCTGGGTCAGGAAAAGGTTGACTGCATAGTCGGGAATTTCCTCCTCCACCTCGGTTTCCTCTGCTTCATCCACATAGATAATCATGGTCTTTCGAGGCTGAGCGTATTTTTTCTTGACCGCTTTCAGCTCCTCAATGATGACCGCCTTGATTTTTTTCTTATCCGCTAGGATCTCTTCTGTGCGCTTAATATCCGCTTTAAGATCCTCTACCTCCGCGGTCCGCTTGAGAATATATTCCCGGTTGAGGTGGCGCAGCTTAATTTCCGCCACAAATTCAGCCTGTACCTCGTCGATACCAAAGCCGATCATCAGGTTGGGAACAACTTCTTCCTCTTCCTCGGTTTCCCGGACAATCCTCACCGCCTTGTCAATATCGAGGAGGATCTTGGATAACCCCAAAAGCAGGTGGAGTTTATCCTGCTTCTTTTTGAGATCAAAGTAAAGCCTGCGCTTCACACATTCCAGCCGGAAGGCCACCCATTCTTCAATGAGTTCATAAACCCCCATGACCTTCGGTGTGCCGCCGATGAGCACATTAAAGTTAGCAGAAAAACTGTCTTCCAAGGGGGTCATCCGGAAAAGTTTCTGCATCAGCTTTTCCGCATCTACCCCTCGTTTCAGGTCGATGGTGATTTTCAGTCCCGACAGGTCCGTCTCGTCCCGCATGTCTGAGATCTCTCTGATCTTACCGGATTTGATCAGATCCACTACCTTGTCCATAATAGCCTCTACCGTGGTCGTAGGAGGAATCTCGGTAATTTCAATCCGGTTGCCGGACTTATCATAGGTATACCGGGCCCGTACCTTTATGGAGCCACGGCCGGTACGGTACATCCGTTCCAGTTCCTTCTCATCATAGCGCATGAACCCACCGCCGGGAAAATCTGGTCCCTTCAGGGTTTCAAACAGGTCATGCTCTGGATTTTTCATCAGGGCAATGGTGCTGTCACAAACCTCCCCCAGGTTAAAGGGGCAGATGGCGCTGGCCATTCCCACGGCGATACCCACGTTGGAGTTGACCAAAATAGAGGGAAAGGTGACCGGCAGAAGGGAGGGTTCCTTCATGGTGTTGTCGTAATTGTCTACCAGATCCACGGTATCCTTGTCAATATCTGCAAAAAGCTCGGCCGCAATTGGAGCCAGTTTGACCTCCGTATAACGGGAGGCGGCATAAGCCATATCCCTAGAATATGCCTTGCCAAAGTTTCCTTTCGAATCAATATAAGGATGCAGCAGAGCTTCACATCCCCGGGTCATCCGGACCATAGTTTCATAAATGGCCTGATCGCCATGGGGATTGAGCTTCATGGTTTGCCCTACTACATTGGCAGATTTGGTTCTCGCTCCGTTTAATAACCCCATTTTATACATTGTGTATAAAAGCTTCCGATGAGAAGGCTTAAATCCATCAATTTCCGGAATGGCACGGGAGAGGATGACGCTCATGGCGTAGGGCATATAGTTTTTTTCCAGGGTGTCGGTAATGGGCTGCTCCACCACTACCCCTGCATTTTCCAGGTGGGCCTTAGCGTTTGCCTTCGGCCTCTGGGGCATCTTTTTTTTGGGAGACATGTTGTTCCTCCGTCCGATGAAATTAAGAGACGTCCGCAGCGTCTAAATAGAGATAGCCATACTGGGAGATAAAGTCCTTTCTTCCCGCTAGGTTTTCTCCCAACAGCAGGTCGAACATCTCGCTGGTGGCCTTGGCGTCATCGGGACTGACCTTGATGAGCCTTCTGGTCTCCGGATTCATGGTGGTCAGCCACATCATATCCGGCTCGTTTTCACCCAGCCCCTTAGAGCGCTGGATGGTGTACTTATTCTTCCCGATTTTCTCTAGGATCGACGCTTTTTCCGCCTCAGTATAGGCAAAATAAGTTTCCCCCTTGGAATTGATCTCATACAGCGGAGATTCCGCAATGAAAACATAGCCCTGCTCAATGAGGGTGGGGGTCAAGGTATAGAGCATGGTGAGAATCAGGGTCCGGATTTGGAAACCATCCACATCAGCATCGGTGCAGATGACAATCTTACTCCATCGGAGCCCTTCTAGGTCAAAGGAAGAGAGGTCTTTATTGGCCTTGCTCTTGACCTCGACCCCACAGCCTAGCACCTTGATAATATCGGTGATTATGTCATTTTTGAAGATCTTATCATACTCTGCTTTCAGGCAGTTGAGGATCTTTCCCCGCACCGGGATAATAGCCTGAAACTCGGCATCCCGCCCTAATTTACAAGCGCCCAAGGCGGAGTCTCCCTCCACGATGTAGATCTCCCGGCGGGAGGTATCTCTGGTGCGGCAGTCGACGAATTTCTGGACCCGGTTTGCCAGGTCAATGGTCCCTGCCAGCTTCTTTTTGATGTTGAGCCTTGTCTTTTCCGCATTCTCGCGGCTGCGCTTGTTGATCAGCACCTGTTCAGCGATCTTTGCCGCATCATCCGGATTCTCAATAAAGTAAATTTCCAGCTGGTGCTTGAGAAACTCGGTCATGCAGTCGTAGATAAATTTATTGGTGATGGCCTTCTTGGTCTGATTTTCGTAGGAGGTCTGGGTGGAGAAGGAGGAAGAAACCAGAATCAGGCATTCCTCCACATCCACAAAGGAGATTTTCCCCTCGTTTTTTAGGTACTTACCGCTCTGTTTGAGATAAGCATCAATTTGACTGACAAAGGCCTGCTTTACCGCCCGCTCCGGAGAGCCGCCATGTTCCAAATGGCTGGAATTGTGGTAATATTCGATTAGCTTGGTTCGGTTGGAAAAACAGCAGGCCACCTGCAGTTTTACCTTGTATTCCGGTTTGTCTTCCCGGTCCCGGCCCTTTCTCTCCCCAGTCCAATACTGAACCGGGGTCAAGAAATTTTCGCCGGCAATCTCTTTGACATAGTCCACAATGCCTTCTTCATAAAGGAATTCCTGTTCGTCAAAGCCCTTGTCTGTCTGTACCCGCAGCACAAAACGAAGTCCGGCGTTGACCACTGCTTGACGCTTGAGTATTTCGGTGTAGTATTCATCGGGCACATCAATGTCGGTAAAAACGTCCAGATCCGGCTTCCATTTGATTCTGGTACCCGTCCGCTTTTTCTTTACCTCTTGTTTCTGTAGTCCTCCGACATTTTCGCCTCTTTCAAAATGCAGATTATATTGATATCCATCTCGGAAAATTTCCACATCCATATATTCCGACGCATACTGGGTCGCGCAGAGGCCCAGTCCATTGAGTCCCAGAGAGAATTCGTAACTTTCCCCTTCATTGGTCCTGTACTTTCCCCCTGCGTAGAGCTCGCAGAACACCAGCTCCCAGTTATATTTCTTCTCATTGTTGTTATAGTCCACCGGAATGCCCCGGCCAAAGTCCTCCACTTCCACCGAGTGATCCAGGTACTTGGTAATGATGATCTTGTCTCCGTGGCCTTCCCTGGCCTCATCGATGGAGTTGGAAAGGATCTCAAAGATGGAATGCTCACAGCCTTCAATACCATCGGAGCCAAAAATAACGGCAGGACGCTTACGCACCCGGTCAGCGCCCTTGAGAGCTTGGATGCTGTCGTTGCCGTACTCTGCTGTTTTTCTTGCCATGAATTTTAACCTCCCCGCTCCGGCAGCTTCCGGAGCAGCTTTCGCTTCTATCACTTGAAAGGATACCCACTTTTGTCACAAATACTTTTTACTTGTTTCAATGGTTCTTTTTTCATATCCTCACACAATTTATTTTTCATTGTAACCCAAAGTTTTCCATCCGTCAAATTCGCCGGTTACTCAGCAATACAAAGGTTGTGGAAAGCACAAACAAAAACCGGCTGTTTTCACAAACATCCGGTTTTTTGTCCCTTATTCCATCGGTTAAATGATAGGGGGCTCTTCTTCGGGCCGCTGTCCCAAAACCTCACCTGCATCAGCGCCCTCTTGGAAGGTGTCTCCGCCGTTTTCCTTCTTGGGCGCGCCGTTGGTGGTGAAATACTGCTCTGGGTCGCCCTCAATAGCACCAAACTGAGGATCCTCCATCAGCTTTTTAAACTCAAGGCCTTCAATTTTCTCATGTTCAAAGAGATAGACTGCCACTTTATGGAGCTTATCCATATGAGTAGAGAGAATGTCCTTGGTGTTTTCATAGGCAGTATCGATAATCTCCCGGATCTCCGAGTCGATTTCCGCCGCCACATTCTCCGAGTAATCCCGGTTGTGGGCAATATCCATCCCCAGGAATACCTCGCCCTGGTCTTGGCCATAGACGATAGGCCCCAGCTTCTCACTGAAGCCGTAGCGGGTCACCATGCTCCGAGCAATGCTGGTGGCTCGCTCAATATCGTTGGAGGCGCCGGTGGAGATATCCTCCAGCACCAGTTTTTCCGCTACTCGTCCACCCAGCAGGGTCACAATCTGCTCCATCATTTCCTTTTTGCCTACATAGCTCTTATCCTCAGCGGGCAGGCTCATGGTGTAGCCGCCAGCCATTCCTCGGGGAATAATGGAAATCTGATGAACAGGGTCCTGGGTAGGACAATAGTAGGTACAGATGGCGTGGCCGGCCTCGTGATAAGAGGTGAGCTTCTTATCCTTGTCTGTAACTTTATGAGAGCGCTTTTCAGGGCCTGCCACCACCTTGATGGTCGCTTCCTCGATCTGCTCCATAGTGATGGCCTTGAGGTTCTTTCTCGCTGCCAGAAGCGCCGCCTCGTTAACCAGGTTCTCTAAATCCGCACCGGTGAAACCCGCTGTGGACTTGGCAATGACAGACAGGTCCACATCAGGTCCAATGGGCTTATTGCGGGTATGCACCTTGAGGATATCCTCCCGCCCTTTGACGTCAGGGTACCCCACCACGATCTGCCGGTCAAAACGGCCAGGCCGCATGAGCGCAGGGTCCAGAATATCCCGGCGGTTGGTGGCTGCAATAACAATGACGCCGGTATTCATCCCGAAGCCATCCATCTCCACCAGCAACTGGTTGAGGGTCTGCTCCCTTTCATCGTGGCCGCCGCCCAGGCCTGCACCTCTGTGCCGGCCCACTGCGTCGATCTCGTCAATAAATACAATGCTGGGAGCGTTCTTTTTCGCGTTTTCAAACAAGTCCCTAACACGGGAAGCACCTACACCTACAAACATCTCCACAAAGTCAGAGCCGGAGATGGAGAAGAAAGGTACGCCAGCCTCCCCGGCCACTGCCCGAGCCAGCAGGGTTTTACCTGTTCCCGGAGGTCCCATAAGCAGTACACCTTTGGGGATACGGGCACCCAGTTCGTTAAACTTGCGGGGATTTTTGAGAAATTCCACGATTTCCTGCAGCTCTGCCTTTTCTTCCTCGGCTCCTGCCACATCGGCAAAGGTGGTCTTGGGACCATCCGGCGGCTGCTTGACCTTGGCTTTGGAAAAGGTATTCATCTTCCCTGTTCCGCCGCCGGCCTGGCGCATCATCATCACCCAGAAGATGACCAATGCTCCCACCAAAAGCAGGGAGGGCAGCATGGATAACCACCACGGAATTTCTGTGGCAGGTATCTGATCGAAGGTCATTTTCGCATCGGGATGCGCTTCGTTGTATGCTGCCACATGTTCTTTGATATCATCAAGGAACACGCCCACATTGGCAACTTTATAGATGATAGGGCTCTCCTGCCCTGCCACTTTGAGCGTTAGTTCCCCTGTACCAAAGTCAAGGGTATAGTCCGTTACCTGTTGTGTCTCAAAGAGATTGAGCACCTCACTATATCTCATTTGAGAAGTGGGTCTCATGGTATAGAGTACGGACATTGCTAAAATCAGCAAAACCAGTAAGGCAATATACAGCCCTATATTTCTGGGTTTTTTGGTTGCCAAATAGCGTCACTCCTTTTTCTTTCATTGTTCCATCCTTATGGGAAGAGTTCTGGCCAAAAGGCCTATATTGCTTGGCCGCATTTCTCCGAGAATGCGGCTGCTATTTTTCATAAACGCAGGGTTTCAATACACCCACATAGGGTAGGTTGCGGTATTTTTCTGCATAGTCCAGCCCATATCCTACCACAAATTCATCCGGCACGTCAAAGCAGACATAGTCGGCCTGGATATCGGCCTGCCGGCGGGCAGGCTTATCTAAGAGGGTAGCAATCCGGATGCTTTTAGGGCCTCTCTTGGAGAGCATGTCGCGCAGGTAGCTCAGTGTCATACCGCTGTCCAAAATATCCTCTACAAGCAGCAGGTCAAGCCCTTCCAATGGGCGGTCCAGATCTTTGATAATCTTGACCTCTCCGGATGTCTTTACTCCGGAACCATAGCTGGAAACCGACATAAAATCAATGGCGGCATTGACCGTAATCGCTCGCATCAAGTCAGCCATGAACACTACAGAGCCTTTGAGCACACTGACCAGCAGCAGATTTTTATCCGCGTAGTCCTTGCTGATTTGCGCACCGATCTCCTGCACCTTCGCCGCGATTTCTTCTTCACTGAGCAATACCTTTAAAATGTCATCCTTCATGTCAAACCCCTCCGCCATTACGTTTCCTCTATCTCTATCCAAAGAATGCGCCGGGTTTTCTCAGAGACCCTCACCGTCTCATCACAGCCAAAGCCATAGACCCAGAGCACCTTTTTATCATCTGCCAAAAGAGGGATTCTATCCCTGCTCTCGGCCGGGATTCCCGCTTCTGCAAACAGCTTTTTCAGCGTCTTGGTAAGGCCCCGGCCTGCAAGTCGGATACGATCTCCCGGTTTCCGCATTCTAATGCGTGCAGTAAGGCTTATTCTATCATAGTCCAGAGTATTTTTTAATACCTTTTGATGAAATTTTTTTAAATTCTCCAACTTTTCGCGGTTAATTAACTCCAACCGCAGCTGTTTCCCGTCGCCAATGGGATATGTCCCCGGCAAAACCGGCACCGAAATATCCGGCACGGGGGGCAAAAATCGATGGATCCAAAACTTTCCGCCCTGGGACCGGCAATAAAGATGCCGCGACAGCTCCACCGTTCCTCCCGGCTTTAAGATCTTTTCAATCAGTTCCAGCTGGGTTCCCGAACAGGAGGCATCGGATTCCAGCAAAATTAAGCGGATGGCTCTGCCCCGGAGTGCCTCGGGGAGATTTGCAAGCTCTGCTGCACGGAAATATCTTCCCCCACTCGGGCTGATATCCTCTAGCGCCGCATCTTCCACCGCTTTCCGGGCAGCGTCCTCCAAAAATGCTTCATCTTGCTGTAGGAGCCGCTGGGTCTTTCCAAAGTTCTTTTCAAATCCTGGATGGATCTTGTAAAGGGCTGGTATCACATGGTGACGGATATAGTTTCTGGTATAATCATCGGATAGGTTGGTGCTGTCGGTCACATAGGAAAGGCTGTGTTGCCTACAGTACTCCTCTACCTGCCTTCTCGTAAAGGACAGCAGCGGCCGGAGAATATCCCCCCGCTGCAATGGAATGCCGCATAAACCCCGCAGCCCTGTACCCCGTGCCAAATGGAAAATAGCAGTTTCCATGCTGTCCGAAAGAGTATGCGCTGTGGCAACCCATGCATGATGTTCCTCAGCCAAAAACGAAAAAAAGGCGTAACGCTCTTCCCTCCCGCAAAGTTCCAAAGAAATCCCTAGTTCCTTTGCCTTAGAAATCACGTCAACGTCTTTGACAAACAGGGGAACTCCGAGGCGCTCGCACAGGCTGCGGACAAAATTCTCATCCCGGTCCGCTTCTTCTCCCCGGATGTGGTGATTGAGATGGCACGCCATCACCGCCATTCCCAATTGCTCTCGGATACTCAGCATCAGGTGCAGAAGGCAAACGGAATCCGCCCCTCCCGAAAGGGCGACAATGATTGCCTCTCTCTCGTGAAGAGCCGGATTCTTTTCAAGAATGTCCAGCACCTTATGGTTCACTTCTAAACAACTCCAAATTTCCGAACCGGGTATATTGACCGTCCCATGCCAACTTAACAACGCCAGTTTCACCATGACGGTTTTTAGAGACAATACACTCCGCTACGTTCTGTTCCTCTGACTCCCGGTTGTAATAGGCATCCCGGTAAAGGAACAATACAATATCCGAGTCCTGTTCAATAGAACCCGACTCTCTCAGGTCCGCCAGAATGGGACGATGGTCCGTTCTCGCCTCAGGGCCTCGAGAAAGCTGGGACAAGGTGATAATCGGCACATCCAGTTCCTTGGCCATAATCTTCAGATTTCGGGTGATCTCTGAAATCTCCACCACCCGGTTGTCATTGCGTCGTCCCGAGCTCATCAGCTGGAGATAGTCGATAACCACGAGTCCCAAATCCTTAATCCGGCGGAGCTTAGCCTTCATCTGCGCCACTGTCATACCGGAGGTATCGTCGATATAGATCTTTGCCTTGGCAAGGTTCTGTGCCGTCATGGCCAGACGGACCCATTCTTCACTGGTCATATCACCGGTGCGCAGGGACATACTGGAAATCGACGCTTCTGAAGAAAGCATGCGGGATACCAGCTGCTCCTTGGTCATTTCCAGGGAAAAGATGGCCACCTTTTTCTTAGACTTCACAGCCACATTGGCGGCGATATTCAGCGCAAAGCTGGTCTTTCCCATGG
This sequence comes from Candidatus Pararuminococcus gallinarum, assembly GCA_904419775.1. Lineage (GTDB taxonomy): Bacteria > Bacillota > Clostridia > Oscillospirales > Ruminococcaceae > Zongyangia > Zongyangia gallinarum. The sequence goes on from CAJFSX010000011.1 coordinate 24,056, forward strand.
CAGGCCGGGCCGCCAGCAAAATCAAATCCGATTTGTTGAGCCCTACAGTGATGTTATCAAGGCCTGTAAAGCCGGAGGGAACCCCCATAAACTCTGACTTATTCTCACCGGACAGCTTTTGAAGCCTGTCATAGGTTTCAATGATGATCTCATCAATCCGCTGTAATCCCTGAGAATCCCGTCCCTGACGAATATCAAAAATCTTCTGCTCTGCATAGTCCAGTAGGTTGGAGGCATCCCCGTGGCCGCTTTGAGAATTTTCAATGATCTCCTGAGAAGCGGTGATCAACCGGCGCAGATAATACTTTTCCGCCACAATCTTTGCGTAGGCCTCCACGTTGGTGGAGGTGGGGACAATCTGCGCTAAGGAAACCAGATACACCTTAGCGTCCTCATCGCTGTCGAAAATCTCATCGGATTTCACCGCTTCCAGCAATGTGACAAAGTCGATGGTCTGACCGGCGGTGAACATCCGCAGGATGGTGGAAAAAATCTGCCGGTTTTGCGGGCGGTAAAAGCAGTCGGGTGTGATGTATTCCAGCACCGAGGAAATACAAGAGGGATCGATCAAGATAGCCCCTAACACCGACTGTTCCGCCTCCAGGTTATAAGGGAGTTCCTGTCCAAAAAGTGCAGGCATCTCATCCATCTGCTTCACCTCCTCTGAGTATAACACTACATCTGCCCAGAATAAGCGCATCCGGTCATCAGCGGCCGGATGCACCAGAAAACTTCCTTTATGTTACTGCTCGTCAGAAACCTGCGCATACATTTTCGCGGAGATTCCCTGATAGAGCTTCACCTCAAATTCATAAGTACCAAAGGCTTTAATATCGCTGTCCAGAACAATTTTACGCTTTTCCACTTCAGCACCATACTGTTTGCTGATGGCTTCGGCGATCTCCTTTGCCGTGACAGAACCAAACAGCTTCCCACCGGCACCGGCCTTTGCCGTCAGCTTCACAGTCTTCCCATTGATGGCGTTGGCAGTTTCCTGGCAGGCTTTCTTCTCCATGGCAATCTTATGCTCCTGGGCCGCCTGCTTATTTTTGAGAACATTCATATTCTGGGCATTTGCCTCAATTGCCATCCCTCTTTTGAGCAGAAAATTGCGGGCGTAACCGTCGGATACGTTGACCACCTGCCCCTTTTTTCCGCTTCCCTGTACGTCTTGTGTCAAAATTACTTTCATAATACGTTCACGTCCTTTCGGATGATTTTATGAGATCAATTCGTTAGAAGAATAGGATATCTATTTCTCTTGGAGTAAAATTTCTTCTTTCGTCTTACGCGGGCGCTGAGGAGGAGACTCCGCGGGATAACCCACAGCAATGGCTGACACCAACTGCAGATCAGGATAACCTAGATGAGCACAGATTTCTTTTTCCGTATACTCAGTATCCCGGATCCAGACCGAGCCAAGGTTCAGGTTCACCGTTTCCAGACAAACATGTTCAATGGCGGCCCCAATGGAAAGGAAGTCTGACTGCAGCCAGATGTCATCCTTTTCCCTGAAGACCAGGAGAAGCAAGGGGGCGTTTTTTATAATTTGAGCGGACGCCTTTGAGCTATTGACATACCCCGGCAACTCCACATCATTTTGTTGAAACAAATCCAACATGATATCTGCAACCTGGTCTTTAGATTCATGCTGTAAAACCATCCATTTCCATGGTTGTCTGTTTTTTGCCGATTGACAGAGACGAGCACTTTCAATTAGCCTTTCAATTTTGCTTTCTTCCACACTTTGGGGCAGAAATTTTCGTATGCTGCGTCTTCGGGAAATCACCTGTTCCAGCTCCATCAGTCAGCTTCTCCTTTTCTCAGTTACTGCTTTGCTGCTGCGCCGCAAAATAAGCGTCAATCGCCTCCAGGAGCATCTGTCTGGCATCTTCCATGGAGGTCGTATTGATCTGGGCTCCCGCCATGGTCAGATGGCCGCCACCGCCCAGCCGCTCCATCACCAGCTGGACATTCATCGCCCCCATGCTCCGGGCGGAGAAGGAAATCCCTTTATCCGTCTCATAGGCAACAAAAGAAGCCACAACGTCATTGATTCCCAGCAGCTCATCTGCCGCCTGGGGGGCCACAATCCGCATATCTTCATCGTAAGGCCCACTGATACAGGCAATGGCGCATCCGCAGTAAACCTCAGCGCCTGCCACAACGCGGGCTTTCTTTTGGTATGCTTCCATCGAATCGGAGAACAGCTTCCGGACCTCTACAGTATCCGCGCCCAATCTCCGCAGATAGGCCGCCGCTTCGAAGGTTCTCACACCGGTTTTCATTACAAAATTTTTGGTGTCCAGCATAATGCCGGCCAAAAGGGCTTCCGCCTCCAGCTTTCCAATGGCGTTCTGATCTCCCAAATACTGGACCAGCTCAGAAACCATCTCAGACGCTGAGGAAGAATAGGGCTCATGATAGAAAATAACCGCATTGTCAATATGGCCTACCATCTTTCGATGGTGATCGATCACAACCACCGATTTACAGGCCTGATACAGCTCCTGGGATTCCAAGAAATGCTGGATATGGGTATCCACGATAATGAGCAGTGTCTTTTTGGTCACCGTTTCCATTATTTTTTCAGGCTCTGCAAACATATCGCCGCTGCCCTTTTCGATCATCCGGTCTACGAGAGGGGTGGCCAAGGATTTCTCCCGATGGATGGCCACCACCGCAGTTTTTCCCATATTTCGAATAACACGGCATAAGCCTATAGCCGCGCCTACACAATCCAGATCGGAGAACTGGTGTCCCATGAGAACGACGCTGTCGCTGTTTTCAATGAGCTCCGATAGGGCAGAAGCCACAATCCTGGTCTTGACCTTGGTTCGCTTCTCAATGCCCTTGGATACGCCACCGTAAAATTCGAAGCCCTTCTGGGTCTTCAGTGCCGCCTGGTCACCGCCGCGTCCTAAGGCCATATCCAGAGCCTGCTTTGCCATATTTTCCGCCTCAGAAAGGCTGTCTCCATCCCTTCCGATACCAATGCTCAAGGTCGCCGGCATCCGATCACCGGCTACAATTGAACGGACTTTATCCAGAATATCAAATTTGCTGTCGATGATGCGGCGCATATAGCGCTCCTCCACCACCGCCACAAATTTATCCTTTTCCAGTTTGCGTAGGAGTCCAGCTGTGTCTCCGATAAAATTCTCAATCGCTCGTTCAATCTCACTGATAACCTGAACTTTCTCGCTGTCCTTGGCGTTTTGGAGAAGTTCCTCATAGTTATCAATGACGATAAGCATGACGGAAGGACGGGTCAGTTCATACTCCTTGGCAATGCTGATCAGAGTAGTCTGATCCACAAAGTAATACATGCTGATGACATGGCCATCCTCTTCCGCCTCACAGCGGAATACCCGGTAGCTGCGCCCATCATAGTTAAGATAGGCCCCATCATCGGTACGTAGTTTTGGATTCTCCGGGTCTTTGATGATATCGGTAACCGCTATACCGATCATATCCTTCCCCTTAGCCACCTTATCCCGAAAGATGTTATTGTACCACGCAATTTCATTGCCCTGCATAGAAACCATGACCGGGATGGGAAATTCCACCAAAGAGCTTTTCTGCGCTGTGGTCAGGGTGTTGCCCAGCTGCTGCAGATAAAGGTGGAGATCCTTTTGGATCCCTACGATCCGCACGATGATAAAAATAAAAGCTATCAGCACAACAGCCAGCTCCACATAAAACAGCCGGATATCCACAAAAAATGTCGCTATTACAAGGCCTGCGCAGAGAATCATCAACAGATATATCAGCGGCCGGTAAAGCCATACCTTTTCCTTCATGCCATCGCCCCTTTACTGTTTGCTCTCCCCGCATCAAATGCAGGATATTGTCATTAAGTTTCCTGGATTATAGGCAAAATCATGGGGCTTCGCTTGGTCTTATGATATAAGAAGTCAGAAACCGCATCCTTAACCCGTGTTTTCATGGTACCCCATTCCCGGATGTTGTGTTCTCGACAACTTTCCAGGACCTCGGTTACAATTTTGCGCACCTCATTCATCATGTCCTCTGCCTCCCGGACATAGACAAAACCGCGGGACACAACATCAGGCCCAGCCACCACCTGGCCGCTTTCCCGGTCAATGGTGGCGACAATAACCAGCAATCCGTCCTCTGACAGATGCCGCCGGTCACGGAGTACAATGGAACCTACATCCCCTACGCCAAGGCCATCCACCATGACCTTGCCAGCTGGGACGGTTCCTGCGATTTTGGCGTCCACCCCGTCTAGCTCAATAATCTTGCCCAATTCCGGCAGGATAATGTGATCCCTGGGGATTCCCATGCTCAGGGCAGTTTCCGCATGTTTTTTCAGGTGCTTATACTCGCCATGAACCGGGATGAAAAATTTCGGCCGGGTCAGGGCCATCATCAGCTTTTGTTCATCCTGGCAGGCGTGGCCCGAAACGTGGACCTCGTACATTTTTTCATAGATCACATCCGCACCCAACCGCATGAGCTCGTTAACCACCCGGTTAACAGTTTTCTCATTGCCCGGAATGGGGTTGGCGGAAATGATAATAAAGTCCCGGGAAGAGATGGACACCTTCCGGTGATCCCCCATGGCCATTCTGGATAGGGCGGACATGGGTTCTCCCTGGCTGCCGGTAGTAATCAGCACAATCTGATCATCCCGATAGCGGGGCAGCATATCAATATCAATGAGGATACCGTCTGGAATGGACAGATAGCCTAATTCCATGGCCTTTCCTACCACATTGACCATGCTGCGGCCGGAAATCGCAATCTTTCTTTTGTAACGGACAGCAGCGTTGACAATCTGCTGCACCCGATGGATATTGGAAGCGAAGGTCGCAATGATAATCCGCTGTTTTTCCGCCCGTTTGAAGAGAGGCTCAAAGGACTCTCCCACCTTACTCTCGGTCTCCGAACTGCCAGGCCGTTCTGAGTTGGTGGAGTCGGAAAGCAGCGCCAGCACACCACGGCTACCCAGTTCTCCAAACCGGGCCAGGTCGATGATCTCCGTTTCAATGGGAGTATAATCTACCTTGAAATCCCCGGTCTGAACCACAACGCCTGCCGGGGTGTGGATGGCCAGTGCGCAAGCGTCGGCAATGGAGTGGTTGACATGGATAAATTCTACCGCCATGCACCCCACCTTGACAATATCCCGGGGCTTGACTACATTGAGTTTTGCCTTGCCTAGGAGGCCATGCTCCTTGAGTTTCCCCTCCACCAGCCCCAGGGTCAGCTTTGTGCCATAGACGGGGATGTTGACGCTTTTGAGCAAATAGGGCAGTCCTCCAATATGGTCTTCATGTCCGTGGGTAATCATAATGCCCCGGATCTTATCCTTGTTCTTTTCCACATAGGTAAAATCAGGAATGACCACGTCGATGCCCGGCATTTCCTCATCAGGGAAGGCAAGGCCGCAGTCGACAATAAATGCGTCGTTGCCGCATTCGTACATGGTCATGTTTTTTCCGATTTCCAGGAGTCCTCCCAAGGGGATAATCCGCAGCGGTGTCCGCCGAATCTCCTTCTTGGCAGTTTTCTTGCCGGACTTGGTATTCTTTGCCGGCTGTTTCTTAGTCCGTCCTAAAATGTTTTCTTCCAGCGACTCCAACACCCCTGCTTTCCCAGTGTCAAGTTTGGTGTAGAGCTTTGTATCTTTTGCTTTCGACCCACCTTGTGCTTTGGCGGCAGGTTTCGCCTTAGTCCCCGCCCCAACTTTGGAAGCATTAGATGCAGCAGCTCTGGGCGCAGTCGTTTTCGCTGGTTTTTTTGCCGATCCACCAGCCTTGAAAAAGGACCTGCGCACAGTTTTGTTGTTTTCTTCGTTCACGCTTTGTAACCTCCATTGTCTCAAAGCAGCTCTGTCTCAAAGCACCAAAGCATAAACCCCTCCGGCCACAATCCAAGCCAAAAGGGTGCCAAATCATTCTTTTTCTATTATCTTCTATTCTTTTCATCGTGTCTTACATGAGCCAAAGCATGCTTTTGATCCTCGCAAAGGATCATTTCATTATTCTTTGGTATATTTTCCGCTTTCCATGATTTCTCAGTCCCGGCCTGCTTGATTCTGTTCTTGTTAGCCGGGTCAAAAAACGTAGCCGTTCATCCACAGAGGACATTACAGTCCTAGAGGAATCCACATTTTCCTCTGGCTCTTTGACAAAATATCCTCAGCGAATCTCAATATACTCTTTTTAATTGTAAGCTTTCTCCCCCTGCATGTCAAGTTTCTTCTTGTTCAGCAGCTTTTCAAACCCATCGCAGAGTTCTTTTGCCGTCTCGCTGTTGGCCGCTTCCGCCATAATTTTGATACGATTTCCCAGCTTGCTGGGCTGTAATAAAACAATGCCATCGGGCTTTTGGATCACGATTCCTTCGGTGAAGTCCTCTCCATCTGCGGCAATCTTTTCCTCCCGCAATTCCTTCCGCAATGCTCCAGGAGTCCCCTCCCAGGGGATGCTTTTTTCTTCTAAGCTAAAATCGGGCACGCTGGCAGCGGCAGCGGCCGGTGACATCCGCTGGACGTGGAGAAGGGACAAAAATTTCACCACCAGCATCAGGGGATCCCGTGTCCAGTGCTGGGCACAAGCAAGTTCCCTGGCCTCCAGATCGCTTTGATCCGCCGGACATCTATAATATCGACGCAATACCTTTCCCTGACGTTTGGCTACCTGATCCAATACCCGCGGTGCGTCAAAGCAGACCGAAATCTCTTTGCCCTGCTGCATTTCATAGGCCGCACACACACATAACAGATGAAGGCTGTCAAAAACAATATCTCCACAGACGACCTTTGCCCACTCTCCGTCAGCGCTGATTTCCACTACAGGAATTCCTTCCTGACCGCTTTGCTGGGCTCCCAGTTTCTGCAACACCTCCCACATCATCTGATGGATCTTTGTATTTTCGCACCGCAACTGCAGCTGCATCCCCATCAGTCCATAGGGCGCAAAACGGTACAGCTCATTTTTATAAATGGCACTAACGCCGGACATATCCACCACCTGGGCATATTCCTCCGGTGGTGTCCGCCGGAAATCTCCATTTCTCAAGCAGTGTTCAACTGCCCGTTCCAGCTGTCTGGGGGCGCTGATTCCCCCTTCCGCCACCATCCGGATCACTGCTTTTTCCTTCACCTGGATGAAAAACCCCATTTTTATGGAAGAAAAAGAGCAGCAAAAATTAAATTGCGGGCCAAAACACTCCCCAAAATCAAACACCTGGCCTCCTGCCCCCAGAATCCCGGCAGCCATGGCCTCTGCCAAAGCCTTCGCACAATGGCTGTCACTGATGCCAATGGCAATCTTCCCACTTCCTTCCACCGTGGCGGCGGCAGCGCCTAGCCGGGCGCAAAATTCCGGGGTAATTTCCACCCCGATATGGCCTACAATGCCCTCATCGTCAAAATAAGCTTTGCGGACCCGGCCTGTCTTCAGCTTGCCGGAAAAATGGGCGCCGTCTTCCACCCATTTTCCCGGCCAGATTTTAGCTTCCTGCTGGAGCACCGCTCCCTCACCGATAACTGCTCCAGCGCCCACTACGGCATTTTCAAACACCATGGCCCTCGGTTTGACAGATGCCCCGTCACAGACAATGCCACCGGCTACCACGGACTTTCTCCCCACAAAGCTTTCCGGCAGGAGGATCCCACCGGTAATCCGGCAGTTCCTTCCCACCGCGCATCCATGATCCAGGACGGAGAGCCCCTCAACCAAGGCACCGTCTGCAATATTGACGCCCTCGCCGATATAGCAGGGCGGTGTCAGATGATAATCACCTACCGGTCGAGCACGGGCAATAATGTTGCCCTCTTCATCACGTTCCCCATCCAGCCGGCAGTTTACCCTGCCCAGCAGAATGTCCTGCTGACACCTGACAAAATCGTTTATCTCTTCTATCTTGCACCAGTATCCTGTATCTTCCCATGCCATAATATTTTTCTCCAATGCCAGCATCTGAGGGAGCAGATCCTTTTCAAAATCATATTCCCTCCCTTCGGGGATCAGCTCCAGGTACTGAGGATTGACGAGGTAAATACCGGTATTGGCAATATCGGTTACCGCCTGTGCAAAGCCCGGCTTTTCCAAAAGCCCCCGGACTCTTCCTGTTTCCTCCCGGTCAATCAGCTCGTACTCACATGGATTTTCCACCGATTTCCCGATGATGGTCAAATCCGCTCCTGCCTGCCGGTGGAATTTCACGGCTTGGCCCAGGTCAAAATCACAAATAGAGTCTCCACCCATAACAAGCAGCGGATCCTTTTCTGACAACTCCAGTTTTCTCGCCGCCAGCTTCACACTTCCCGCCGTACCTAGGGGAGCATCTTCCCGGAAAAAATCAATCTGCAATCCCCGGTATCTTCGGGTATGAAAATAATCTTCCACCACTTCAGGGAGGTAGCGAAGGGCGATCACCGATCTCTGATATCCATGTTCAATTAGCAAATCCATAAGATAAGAAATAACGGGCTTCCCACAGAGTCTCACCATAGTTTGGGGCAGGTTGCATGTCAGAGGCCTGAGCCCTTTTCCCTCTCCGCCTGCCATAATCACTGCGTTCATACTGCTGCTCCTCTCATCGGCCAGTCTTTCTGCATCCAATTTTGTGCAGTTGGCTTTACTAGTATTGGCAGCAGCCTGGGTGATCTATGCTCATGATCCAGAAAAAAGGAGGATGCCTCAGGGTCATTCCCTGAAAGCTGAGGAAAAGGGGACCATTTTAGTGAAAAACGGCGTTTCCCCCTTGTAGAAAAGCCCCTAAAGAGGTATAATTTAACATACCTGTCATAGATAATGATATTCAAATTTTTCATTGGGAGAATAGAATGAAAAACGACCTAACCAAAGTCAATATTTATACTGACGGCGCTTGTTCCGGGAATCCAGGCCCTGGAGGATGTGGCGCTATCTTGGAGTGCGGCGGCGTCACCAAGGAGCTTTCCGGAGGGGCCGCGGAAACCACCAATAACCGGATGGAACTCACCGCCGCCATCGAAGCTCTATCCGCCCTGAAACGTCCCTGCCAGGTTACCCTGACCACCGATTCCCAGTATTTGAAAAACGGCATGGATCTGGGATGGGCTAAAAAGTGGAAGAAAAACGGCTGGACCCGGGGAAAAAATCAGCCTGCCCTCAACCCTGATCTGTGGGACAAGCTGCTCCAGCTTTTTGAAATTCATCAGGTAAAAATTGTATGGGTCAAGGGCCATGCAGGACATCCTATGAATGAACGGTGTGATGAGCTGGCTGTGGCCCAAAGTCAAAAATATCGGAAATAAATGCAAATAGGGTATTGTAATTCCTACTACTTTAGTATATATTATAGTTGTAAGGTTCTTGTGGCAAAATAATGGAATATTTACAGCATAGAAGCTGCCCCACAGGCAGCGGTAGGAAAGGAACAACAAAGATGAAAAAATTTGTTTACGCGGATAACGCCGCGACAACCAAAATAACGCAGCCCGTTCTCGACGCTATGCTTCCGTGGCTAACCGAGGGCTATGGGAACGCATCCAGCATCTATTCCAAAGGGCGGGAGGCTCTCAAGGCACTAAACAGCGCCCGGGAAACTGTAGCTGGTTGTCTGGGAGCAAAGCCAGAGGAAATCTTCTTCACCTCCGGCGGCTCAGAGGCTGACAACTGGGCCATCAAGGGCGTGGCCCACACCATGGCCAAAAAGGGAAAAAAGCATCTTATCACCTCTGTATTCGAGCATCACGCAGTCCTTCACACGATGGATGCCCTGCGCAAAGAGGGATTTGAAATCACCGAGCTTCCAGTCACTCCACAGGGACTTGTCCGGGTGGAGGATGTAGCCGCCGCGATCCGGGAAGATACGGCCCTTGTCACCATCATGTACGCCAACAATGAAATCGGAACCATCCAGCCCATTGCCGAAATCGGTAAGGTTTGCCACGAAAAAGGAGTGCTCTTTCACACCGACGCGGTACAAGCCGTGGGCAATGTCCCCATTGATGTAAAAGAGCAGAACATCGATCTGCTTTCCCTCTCTGGACATAAGCTCCACGGACCCAAAGGCGTAGGCGCCCTGTATATCCGCCGGGGGATCGTCATTCCTAACCTCATCGACGGCGGCGCTCAAGAAAAGTCCAAACGGGCAGGGACAGAAAATGTTGCCGGTATTGTTGGACTTGCTACGGCAATGGAAATCGCATGCAACGGCATTGAGGAGCGGGCCTCAAAGGTCAAACAGATGCGGGATCGTCTCATTGACGGGTTACTGCAAATCCCCCGCTGCCGCCTAAACGGCGACCGAGAGAGACGGCTGCCGGGCAATGTAAATATCT